>CAZJWO010000017.1:0-41945 GCA_964549735.1 uncultured Fibrobacteraceae bacterium
CGCGGACCTTTCGGGTGCATTCGCGACGGCGCGCTGCAGCTGGCGCGCCGTTCGGGGGCGCCGATCGTGCCGTTGACGCTCGCCGGCCGCGGCTGGCTCGAATTGCGGACCTGGGATCGCACGCGCGTGCCGCTGCCCGGAGCGCGTCTGCGCATCGAGGCCGGCCGCCCTTTGCAGCTGGCTGGCGACGTCGCCGCGGCGGAATGGGAAGGCCTGCGGCGAGAACTGGCCCGGCGGCTCGGCGCGTGCGCGGAGAGCGATCATGCGCGTCGTTGACTGGCGGCCGCTGGCCGAGAGATGGCTGTCCGGTCGCGGGCAGGGGTCCGGCGGATCGGCCGGCGCGGGAATCGCCGGCCCCCTGGCCGATGCCCTGGCCCGCGCGCGCGACGCGCGCCGGCCGCCGCCGCCAGCCGGCGTGCTCGTGGTTTCGGTGGGCAATCTGCGCCTGGGCGGCACGGGCAAGACGCCGGTCGTATTGGCGGTGGCGCGGGCTCTGCAGGCGCGGGGGCGGCGCGGCGCCGTGCTGTTGCGCGGCTATGGCAGCGCGACGACGCGGCCGCTGCCGGTCGAGGCGACGGATCGGCGGGCGGCGGACGAAGCGCGCTTCCTGGCGGCGCAACTGCGGGAAACAGCCGCGACAGACCTCGCGCCATGGCGCGTCGTGCAAGCCCGGCGGCGCGCCGACGGGCTGGCCATGCTGCTGATGGAGACGCCGCCGCCCGAGGTCGTGCTGCTGGAGGATGGTTTCCAGACCGGGGGCGTCGGCCGCCATCTGGACGTGCTGATCCTGGACGCCTGGCAGACGGACGCCGACCGGCTGTACCCGCGGGGGGGGCGGGTGATCCCGTTCGGCCCGTATCGGGAGTCGGATCGCGGCGCCGCGCGCGCGCAAGTCTGGCTCCTGGAGACCGCGGCGCCGTCGGATCTCGCGGCGAAGCCGGCGCTGGGGCGAGCGCGCATCCTCGGCTTCCAGCGACGTCATTTTCTGGAGCCGGTTGGAGCGCCCCAGGCGGCGGCGGACGGCGGGCCGCTGGCCGCAGACGTGGCCGCGCGACGTTGGGGGCTGCTGGCGGGACTGGCGCGGCCGCGACGGTTCGAAGCCGAGGCCGTCGCTCTCGTGCCGGGGCGCGCGGTTCTGGCGATCCGCTGCCGCGACCATTGCGACTACCAGCGTGGCCTGTTGGGGCGAATCCTGGCCGCCGGCGAACGCGCGGCGGTGACGGACTGGGCGACGACCGCGAAGGACTGGATCAAGCTGCAAGCGCTGTGGCCACCGGCGCTGCCGGTGCACATCGTGCGCCAGGAAGTGATCTGGACCGGAACGCAGACGCTCCCCGAACTGATCGGAGAGCGTCTGGATGCGATGCGCGGAGCTGCGTTCTGACGCCGCTCTACTCCACGATCAGCGGCACGAAGATCACGCGCAACTGCGCCTCCGTCGAGGTCACCTTGTCGCTGCCCGATTCGTTGCCGTAGAAGATCAGGCGGGCGTTGGCCTGGAACGGCGGAATGACCTCGGCGCCCAGCTGCATGAACCACGCCGCGTCCTTCATGTCCGGACCGACGATCGTCACCGCGACCGCGGACGTCTCGTTCACCGGCACGAGCACGTTCGCGCCGCCGCCGATGATGTTGTGCGCCGGCAGATCGACCGCCCCGAGTCCCGGCCGGCTCGACACGTCCTCCCAGATGACATCATAGCCCGTCACCCGGTACATGCTGTACGGTCCGTTCGTGCACGGCATCGTCACGGTGCAACCGTAGGCGCGGGCGTGGAAGATGACCGGTACGGCGTCGGTGATGATGACCAGGTCGCCGTTGGCGGTCAGGTTCCGGTAGCCCGACAGCAAGGGATCGCCCTGGTTCACCGTGTGGACGTCACAGACCAGCCGGCGTCCGCTGTAGCCCTCGGGGTTGTCGCAACCGCTGAAGCTCAGCACCATGGTCAGGAAGCACAATCCGCCGAGGACGTTTCGTAGCACGGAGGACTTCACGTCTACCCTCCCGGGATTCGGCGCGGACCGCAAGCGGCCGCTGGGACAACGTTTCCAGATTCCAGACAGGCTATCGGCCAGCGCGGGGGCGACTTGACCCCGGATTGATGTTTGCCTGACTTCGCACCAGCGGAGCAGAAATCGCGCCAGAAACGGGACTCCCGGAGGCGGGGTTGCTCTGCGGCGGATAACCCGCCATTGCCGGCGCGGCGCGGCCCGCCTTATCATGGCCGCGAACCCGGCTGGCGACCGCGCCGCCGGCCCATTCCGAAACGGAGAATGCCATGCCTCCGCTGGACCCGCAGCGCAGCCGCTGCCTGGTCGTCGGTTCCGGCATCGCGGGCTTGCAATTTGCCCTGCTTGCCGCCGCCGACGGCGATGTCCGCGTCATCACGAAGAAGGACTCGCAGGAGAGCAATACGAACTATGCGCAGGGCGGCATCGCGGCTGTCCTCTCGCCGCTCGACCACTTCGATCTGCACGTCCAGGACACGTTGACCGCCGGCGACGGCCTCTGCCGCGAGGGCATCGTGCGCCGCATGGTCGAGGCGGGACCTCGCTTGATCCGTCGCCTGCTGGACGCTGGCGCCGAATTCCAGCGCGCGCAAGAGGACGACGGCGCGGCCTTCGACCTGGGACGCGAAGGCGGCCATTCCCGCCGACGCATCCTGCACAGCAAGGACCTGACCGGCCGCATGCTCGAGAGCACCTTGCTGGAGCGCTGCCGCGAGCACGCCGCGATCGCGATCGACGAGGACCACCTCGCCGTCGATCTGATCCTGGGTCGCGAGCTCGGCCTGACCGGGGAGGCTGCGACCCGCGTCGTCGGCTGCTGGACGCTTGATCGCCGCCACGAGAGCCGCCGCGCCTACCTCGCCGATGTCGTCGTGCTGGCGACCGGCGGGTGCGGCAAGGTGTACTGCTACACGAGCAATCCGGACATCGCGACGGGAGACGGCCTGGCCATGGCCTACCGGGCGGGCGCCCGCCTGGCGAACCTCGAGTTCGTGCAGTTCCATCCCACCTGCCTGTACCACCCCGCGGCCAAGAGCTTCCTGCTCAGCGAGGCGGTGCGCGGCGAAGGCGCCCACCTCATCAACAGCCGCGGCGAGCGCTTCATGCCCCGCTACCATCCCCAGGCGGAGCTGGCGCCGCGCGACGTCGTCGCCCGCAGCATCGATCACGAGATGAAGACCAGCGGCGATCCCAGCGTCTTCCTCGACCTGCGGCATCTGTCGCGAGAGCGGGTCGAGAGCCGTTTCCCGCATCTGGTCCAGACGTGCCGGCTCTTCGGATTCGACCTCGCGGGCCAGCCGGTGCCTGTCGTGCCCGCGGCGCATTACATGTGCGGCGGCGTGCAGGTCACGCCCGCAGGGCGCGCGAGCCTGCCGGGGCTCTTCGTGGTCGGCGAGGCGGCCTGCACCGG
Organism: uncultured Fibrobacteraceae bacterium; assembly: GCA_964549735.1. Taxonomy (GTDB): domain Bacteria; phylum Krumholzibacteriota; class Krumholzibacteriia; order LZORAL124-64-63; family LZORAL124-64-63; genus Glo-17. The sequence continues at coordinate 3,421 of CAZJWO010000017.1, forward strand.
CGTGCACGGCGCGAATCGCCTCGCCAGCAACTCCCTGCTCGAGGCGGTCTTCCTGGCGGATGCCGCGGCGTCGGCCATGCGCGACGAACCGCGCCCGGTGACCGGACAGCCTCTGGCGACGCTGCGCGCGGATCCCTTGCTGCGGCAGGAGGGCGCGCCGGACGTGATGATCCTCGAGCACGATTGGGATTCGGTCCGCCGCGTCATGTGGGACTATGTGGGCATCGTGCGCGAGCGGGAGCGCCTGGAGATCGCGCTCGCCCGGCTGCGGTCGATCCGGCGCACGGTCGAGGCGATGTTCGCCACGCGCCGGGTGACCGCCGCGCTCGTCGAGCTACGCAACATCGCCTTGCTCGGCGAGCTCATCGTGCTGTGCGCGCGAGGGCGCCGCGAGAGCCGGGGCTTGCATTTCGTCAGCGACCATCCGACCAAGCTCGCGGGCGAGCCGCGCGACACGGTCATCGCCCGCGACCTGCCTGTCGACGGCGAGGTCGCCCTTGCGCTGGAAGCAACGCCGAGAGAACGCGGCTGATGTCGGACGCTTGCCGGCAGCCCTGGTACAACATCGCCTTTGGGGCCCATTATCCGCGCCTGTACGCCCACCGCGATCTGCAGGAGGCGCGCCGTTGTCTGGCGCTGCTGCCGCGGCTCGCCCCGCTGGGCGGCGGATCGGTGCTCGACCTGGGCTGCGGACATGGCCGCCATCTCGAACTGCTCGCGGCCGCCGGGTCGCCGGCGCTGGGGCTGGATCTTTCGCGGCCGCTGCTGCACGAAGCGCAACGGCGCGCTCCGGGCGCGCCTTTGCTCCAGGCCGACATGCGGCAGCTGCCGCTGCGAGATGGCGTCTGCGGCGCGGTGCTGTCGTTGTTCACCGCGTTCGGGTACTTCGGAACCGCCGCGAACCACCTGCCAGTCGTACGCGAGATCGCGCGGGTGCTGCGATCCGACGGCTGCTGGTACCTGGATTTCCTGGACAGCGACCGCGTCGCGAAAGAGCTGGCCGGCGGCGTCCGCCGCAGCACGCGGCGGCTGGGACCGTTGCTGGTGCAGGAAGAACGGTGGCTGGCGACGGCGCCGCTGCGCGTCGTCAAGGATGTCCAGCTGAGCGCCGTATCGGGACGCGAGGCCGAGGCGCGCGCGCTGGGGGTCGCTGCGGAGGGCTTGCGTTACGCGGAAGAAGTCACCTTGTTATCGTTGGACGAGTTGGCCGAACTCGCGGCGGCGGCCGGTCTGCGGCGGATCGCGGCGGCCGGCGACTACGCGGGTTCGCCGCTCGTGCCGGGAGCCAGCGAGCGCTGGTTGCTGGTCTTCGCCCGAGGCGGCAGGAAAGGCGACGGGGCATGATCGGAGTCCAGACTGGTGCCGGTCTCGTGGGGCACGCCGATTTCGACCACCTCTTCCGTGACTGGCTCGCGGGCTGCTCGGCGCTCGGCGAGGCCCGCCAGGAATTGCAGGGTTTCTTCGGCCTGGAGCCGGCCGCGGGCGTACCGGGGCCGCTCTGGAACGACGTGGCCTGGCGGGAGGCATGGCAGAGGGATTTCCTGGCCGACCTGCCGAGCGAGGCGGCCCGCGACCAGGCCCGCCGCGATATCGGCGAGCTGGCGGCCGGGCGGGCGGATGTCGTCATCACCGGACAGCAGCCCGGCTTTCTCGGCGGTCCGCTGCACACGCTCTACAAGGTGGCCACGGCTGTCGTCCTCGCCGAACTGCGCACCGCGGCGGGGCGGCCGACGGTGCCGGTGTTCTGGAGCGGCGACGACGACGACGACATCCGCGAGGCCCTGCAGCCGGTGGCGTGGGACCCGCTGCGGGGCGTCGTTCTGCACCACGCGCAGCACGGCCGGCGGGGCCTGACGAGCGACCGCATGATCGGCGATCTGCCGGCGACCGAGATCGCATCGGGTGCGGCGGCCTGGCTGCAGGAGATCGCCGAACGCAACGCGCTGGCCCGCGATCTGGCCGACCTCTGGCGCCAGGGCATCGCCGCCGGCCTGACCTGGGGGCGCCTGCAACGGCGCGCGCTGCTGCGCGTGCTGCCGCAGCGCGGTCTGCTGATCGTCCACGGCAACGATCCCGCGCTGCACGCCGCGGCGTCGGCATTCTATCAGCGCCTCTGGCAGGATCGCAGCCGCCTGCGCGAGGCGGCGCGCAACGGCGGGCGGCGTCTCGCTGCGGCCGGATATACGCCTGCGGTGACGGAGTCCAGCATCCAGCGCTTCCTGCACCAGGGGCGCGAAGGACGCCGGCATCCGCTGTCGGCGGAACATGCCGGCAACCTCCCCCCTGCGAGCGAGCTGCGACCCGGCGTCGTGGCCCGGTCCTGCGTTCAGGATTGGCTCCTGCGCCCGGCGGCGGTGGTGGTCGGACCCGGCGAGGTCGCGTACCTCAAGCAACTGGTGCCGGTCTACGAGGCGTTCGACCTGCCGCGCGCGCCGCTCTTGCCGCGCCTCTTCGCGCAGGCCGGCCCGGCCGGCCATGGCGATTTCCACACCTGGGCTCTCGAGCTGGCCGATCGCAACCAGCCCGATCCCGGTTCCCAGCTGGCGGCGGCCGCGCAGCGTGTCGCGGCGCTGCCGCGCACCGAGCTGATGAGCGTCCTGCATCATGAGGGGGGCGTGCCCCCCGAGCGGTTGCCCCCGCTCGCCGAGCAGGTCATGCGACGCTGGGGCCGCTATCTGACCGGCATCTTGCAGCGAGAGTTGCGGCGCCGCCGCGAAGACGCGGGGGCGGGCCAACCGCTGTGGCTGCGGCCGGAAGGGCGGCGCCAGGAGCGCGCGCTGGCGACCTTCGCCGCGGTCGCGCTCTGGGGCGACCCCTTCTGCGAGGCCGTGGTGCACGCCTGCCGGCGGCACGTCGACATGGGCCTGGACGGAGACTGGCGGGAGTTCCTGCTGACCGTTCCCGGCGCCTGACCGCGCGAAACGAGGTGCGAGCGATGGATGCGCGTTGTGATCTGCTCTGCGTGGCGCCCCACCCCGACGACGCGGAGATCGCTCTGGGCGGCACCCTGCGCCTGCTGGCAGACCGCGGCCGCCGGGTCTGGATCTGCGATCTGACGCGCGGCGAGCTGGCGACCAATGCCGATCCCGAGACGCGGTGGCACGAGGCCTTGGCGGCGAGCGAAGTGCTCGGTCTCGCCGGCAGGGTCCAGCTGGCCCTGCCGGATGGCTTCATCGAGCCGACGGCCCGCGATCAGGTCGTGGCAGTCGTCCACGTTCTGCGGGTGCTCTGCCCGGCGTGGGTGCTGACGGCGCCGGCGCCGCTGCGGCACCCCGACCATCTGGCGTCGCCGGCGCTGGTGCGGCGCGCCGCATTCCTCAGCCGGCTGCCCGCATTGCGGATCGCCGCGCCGCCAGCGCGCTGGTGGCCGGCGCCGCCGCCGGATCCCGCGGTCGACGCCTGGATTCCCGCCGTCGTGGGACATACCTGCACGGAGGGGCGCGAGCCCGACCTCCTCTTCGACGTCACGCAGACCTGGTCCGCCAAACACGACGCCCTCGCCTGCTATCGCAGCCAGTTCCGCCGCGAGGAGGGGCGCGCCCCGACCTACATCAACGACCCCGCGTTCCTCGCCGGCATCGACGGCATCGGCAGCCGCTGGGGCCGGCGCGCACGCGCGTCATGGGCGGAAGCGGTCCGCCTCGAGGCCAGGCTCGCGGTCACGGATCTGCCGGCGGGGCGGTGGACGTGAGCCGATTGCCAGGCATCGGCATCACTTGCTACCCGAGCCAGGGCGGCAGCGGCATCGTGGCGACCGAACTCGGTCTGAACCTGGCGCGCAGCGGCTACGCGGTGCATTTCATCTGCGCGAGCCCGCCGTTGCGCCTGCGCCACACCGCGAACGTCTTCTACCACGAAGTCAAGATGGCGGACTATCCTGTGTTCCAGCACCCGCCGTACACGTTGAGCTTGGCGACAGCCATGGCCGAAGCGGTCACGGCGCACGGCCTGGACATCCTGCACGTGCACTACGCCATCCCGCACGCCGCCAGCGGCTTTCTGGCCCGGGAGATGGTCGGCGGCAGCCAGCGCCTCAAGCTCATCACGACGCTGCATGGGACGGACATCACGCTCGTCGGCCAGGCGCCGGCGTTCTTTCCCATGACCCGTTTCCTCATCGAACGCTCCGACGCGGTCACGGCGGTCAGCAATTTCCTGGCGCGCGAGACCCGCGCAGTCTTCGAGGTGGCGAGACCGATCGAGGTGATCCCCAATTTCGTCGATACGCGCCGCTTCCGTCCGCTCGTGGACCGCAGTCGCCGGTGCCGTTTCGCCGCCGCCGACGAGCCCCTGGTCTTGCACGCCTCGAATTTCCGCGAGGTCAAGAACCTGCCCGCCGTGGTGGCGGTGTTCGCGCGCATCGCCGCGCAGCTGCCCGCCCGGCTCCTCCTGCTCGGCGACGGTCCCTTGCGCGAAGCGACGCTGGCCGAGCTCCAGGCGCTGGGGCTGGGCGACCGGGTCGCGGCGCCGGGCTTGATCGAGGATCTGGCGCCGCTGCTGCCGCTGGGCGACCTGCTGCTGCTGCCATCGCGGCACGAGAGCTTCGGCCTGGTGGCTCTCGAGGCGATGTCGTGCGGCGTGCCGGTGATCGCCACCGATCGAGGTGGCACGGCGGAGTTCATCGCCGACGGCAGCAACGGTTTCCTGCGCGATCCCGATGACATCGATGGCATGACCGAGGCGGCCCTGCGCCTGCTGAGCGATCCCGACCTCCATCGCCATGTCGCGGAGGAGGCCCGGCGCGATGCGGTGGCCTCGTTCGGCGAGCGCTGCGTCCTGCGCCAGTATCTGGACCTCTACGACCGCCTGCTCGGACTCGGGCCGCCTGGCGAACGGCTGGCGCAGCGGGTGGTTTCGACGCCGTCGCCGGGCTCGCCGGAGCGCCGAAGCGGAGCGGACGGTTGACAGCTTGCCCGGGCCACGGCACATTGTGCTGAGGACGGTCGCCGGCGGGGTCGGGGTCGATCTGGCCGGGGACTGCGGATCAGGGGTGCCTGATGGCCGAAACGCGCGAATTCCTGCAGCAGATCGAGGGTATCGCCGACAAGTGCGGCGCGTTCCGCCTGGAGGCGTACCTCTTCGTGCTCGAGGCTGTCGAGAAGGCGATGGCCGACCAGGGGCAACGCCGGCACATCTCGGGCGAGGACCTGCTGGAGTGCATCAAGCAGCTCGGTCGGCAGCGGTACGGCGTCATGGCGACCGATGTCTTCGCGGCTTGGGGCGTACGCACGACGCTCGATTTCGGACGCTGCGTCTTCCATCTCGTCGAGGGCGGACTGCTCAGCAAGCGCGATGAGGACTCGCTGCGCGATTTCATCGATCGTTATGATTTCCGGCAGGTCTTCGAAGAGGATTACTTCCTCGGACAGGCCTGAACGCCGGCGCGGCGGGAACCTTTTTCCTGCCGGCTGCGTTTCGATGCCTTGATGCCGACGCCAGGCGTCTCGTCTGGCCAAGCGCCGGACCAGGGAGGGTCCGTTGTCGCGGCGGCGCCGGCTAGCGCCGCCTTCGCACCGCCGCCCAGGCGCCAAGGAGTTGTATGCCACCGTTTCCCGCGTTCGCCACCATCGGCACGACGGAACTCGTCAGCCTCATCGCCGACACGACCTTCTTCGGCAAGTTCATCCTGCTGGTCCTGCTGGTGCTCTCGGTGATGTCCTGGGCCGTGATGCTCGAGAAGGGCCGCCAGTTCGCCCGCATCCGTGCCGGCCATCTGCAGTTCTGGGACCGCCTGGAGGACTGGCTGGAGAACAGGCTGTCGACGGCCGAACTGCACATGTGGGCCGAGGGGCGGCCGGACCTGCCCTTGGCCAACCAACTGGTCGAGGTGCGGGATCTGGACGAGGCGCCATCGGTGCGTCGCGCCAGCGAACGGATCGCCTACCTGGAGATCGAACGGCTCGAGCGCTACCTCATGCTGCTTTCGACGGCGGTCAGCATCTCGCCGTTCCTGGGGCTGCTCGGCACGGTCTGGGGCATCATGACCAGTTTCTGGAACATGGCCGCCATGCAGAGCGCGACCCTGACGGTCGTCGCGCCGGGCATCGCCGAGGCGCTGGTGACGACGATCGCCGGCCTGGCCACCGCCATACCGGCGGTCATCTTCTACAACTCGCTCGTCCGCAAGATCGACTTGGTAGGCAACGAGATGGAGCGCCTGCGGACCGTGCTCGAGGAGCGCGCCGGCGGCGGGCGCGGCGAACTGCACCCCGGCGCGCGGGACGTCGCGCGACGCCCGGCGCTGCACGACAAGGAGCACATCTGATGCGGGCGCAGCGCAGATCGACCTTCCGCTCGCTGGCCAACATCAATATCACCTCGCTGGTCGACGTCACCCTGTGCCTGCTCATCATCTTCATGCTCACGGCGCCCTACATCCAGGGTGGCGTCGAAGTCAACCTGCCCCAGGCGGAGACGCGCACCCAGCTGGTCCGGGAAGGGCCGGTCATCAGCATCACGGAGAATCGCCAGATCTTCTTCCAGGAAGACGCCGTCTCGCTCGAAGAGTTGATCGAGCGGCTCGCTCCGTATTGGCCGGACCGCGAAACGACTCCGGTCTACCTGCGGGCGGACGAGGAGAATCCGTACGGCTTCGTCCTGAAGGTCATGGCGGCGATCGAGAGGGCGGGATTCGTGAACCTGTCTCTGGTCGCCGATCCGGAGCGCTGAGCCGCCATGCTGCGCGCCCTGCCTTTCAGCGTTCTCTTGCACCTGGTCGTCCTGAGTCTGCTGCTGGTCTGGGGCGGTTATGTGCCGCCGGCGCATCTGGAACCGCAGCGCGTGCTCCGGGTGCAGATCGCCCGCCTGCCCGCGCCGGCGGCTCCGCTGAGCCAGCCGCAGCCGGAGCCCGAACCGGCGCCGTCCGTCGTGGAGCCGTTGCCGCAGCCGAAACCGCCCGACCCGGTGCTGCCGCCCAAGGAAGTGCCCAGACCCACGCAGAAGCCGGAGCCGCGCCCGCAACCCGAGCCGTCGCCGCCGCGACCGCAGCCGCAGCGCGCCGAACCGGCGCCCGCGACCGACGCGCCGGACGTCGCCGCGCTCGGCGGTCCCGCCGTCTCGGGCACGGACGTCGACTTCCCGTTCGCTTGGTATCTGAATCGCGTCGAGGGCATCGTCGCCCGGCAATGGAACCCGCGCCAGCTGGGCTTTCGGGAAAATGCCGCGCGCACCTGCGTGGTGCATTTCATGATCGATCGCGGCGGCCAGGTGTCGCAGGTCACCCTGGTGCGCAGCAGCGGCGTCTCGCTCTTCGATCGCGAATCGCTGCGCGCCGTCCGCAGCAGCCGGCTGCCGCCGCTGCCGCCCAAGTTCCCGCATCGGGCCCTGGGCGTCACCTTCGTCTTCACTCTGGAATCGGGGATCTGACGCCATGTGCTTCCCGCCGGGGCGCCGCCGCGAAGAAGGTGGCCGATGCCGACATAGTACCGCAAGTATTCTGCTCGGCGCGCTGCTGCTCGGCGCGCTGTCCGGCGTGGCCGTCGCCCAGCGTGTTCCGGACGTCACGCTCGGCGTCACGAAGACGGCGCACCAGAAGATCGACATCCTGGTCGCCGATCTCGACGTGCTCTCGGGCGGCCTGGCCGCGGTCGAGGCGGCGCTCCTGCTGGAGCGCACCATCGCCCGCGACTTGGAGTACAGCGGCCTGTTCCGCGTCGGCAGCGGCGAGGGCGCGGCCGCGCGCGATACGTTGAACTTCGAGTTCGCCATCCGCGGCAGCGTCGAAGGGCCGTTGCGCGACGCGCAGCAGACGGGGCTTGTCGCCCCGACGACGGTCAGCCTGGACCTGTTGACCCACCCGGGCGGCCAGCTCATGCTCAACAAGCGGTACCGTCCCGTGCCGGACCAGCTGCGGACCACCGCGCATCACTTCGCCAACCAGGTCGTCGAGATGTTGACCGGCGAACCGGGCATCGCGCTGACCCGTATCGTCTTCTCGCGCGGCAGCGGCGACCGGCGCGATCTCTGGGTCGTCGACTATGATGGCGAGGGCCTGCTGCGCCTGACGGCCAACCGGACGCTGAACCTCTGTCCGGCCTGGCATCCGGACGGTTCGGAGATCGCGTTCACGAGCTACCAGAGCGGCCTGCAGGGCCTCTTCAGCCTGGAAACGGCGACCGGGAAAGTCCGGCGGGTCATCGCCCAGGAGGGGCTCAACCTGGGTGCGAACTGGCATCCCAGCGGTCGCGAGCTGCTCCTATCCCTGTCGCGTGCCGGCGATCCCGAGATCTACCGCATCTCGCCCCAGGGGGAGATCCTGCGGCGGGTGACCGCCATGCCTTCGATCGAGATCAGTCCGAGCTGGGATCCGGCGGGCCGCGACATCGTTTTTACTAGTGACAGAACGGGTACGCCTCAGTTATATATCGTCGACGGCGACGGGGCTGGACGCCGCCGGCTGACCTTCGAGGGGCGCTACAACGACTCCGCCGACTGGTCGCCGACCGGTGACAACATCGTCTACGCGACACGGGAGACGGACATCACGCAGTTGGTGCTGATCCGTCCGACTGGCGAGCAACGCCGGTTGTTGACCGACCGACGGTGGCGCAACTGCGAGGATCCCAGCTGGGCGCCCGATGGCAGGCACATCGTGTTCGCGTCGGACCGCACCGGGACATTCAAGCTCTATGTGATGGACGTCGTCGATGGCAACGTCCGTCAGTTAACGTTCGGTGCAGAACCGGACATCACCCCGGCCTGGTCCCGTCGTTGAGGGGCCGGGCCACGCAAGGAGACAAACGCGCGATGAAGGTCATGGGCCTGACTCCCCGTAAGATGCTGTGCTTCTTGGGATTGTTGATCCTGGCCGGCGCCCTCGTCCTCGTCGCGGGCTGCGGCAAGAAGCCTGCGCCCGAGACCGATCTCGAACCCGTCGTCGAGTCGGTCGCCGAGACGATTCCCCGGCCCGTAGCCCCCGAGGTCCCCGCTGATCCGACCCCGGCCGTGGACTACCGGACCATGCAGCCCGCCGAGTATGGGATCGAGGACGTCTTCTTCGCCTTTGACCGCTACGATCTCGACGACGCGGCCTTGGCCACGTTGACCCGCAACGCGCGCATCCTGCGGGAGCGCGCGGAGGTCACGATCATGGTCGAAGGCCACTGCGACGAGCGCGGCACGGTCGAGTACAACCTGGCGTTGGGCGAGAAGCGCGCCAAGGCTGTCCGCGACCACCTGGTGCGGCTCGGCATTCCCAGCGAGCGCCTGCGCGTGACCAGCTACGGCGAGAGCCGTCCGTTCGCGCTGGGCAGCAACGAGAAGGCCTGGGCCCAGAACCGTCGGGCGCATTTCGCGCGTCCGTAATCCGGGAGTAACGGCATGGACGCCGTGCAACGCCCGCAGGCCGGCGCCGCCGTCTTGGCGGCCGCCGGCCTTCTGCTCCTCGGCGCCTGCGCGCCGCAACTCGATCGCATCGAGTTGGCGGTGCAGGAGAACCGGAGCGAGCTGGCCGAACTGCGCGCGGAGAATCGCCGGCTGACGCTCGAACTCCAGGCGTTGGCGCAACTCCTGCGCCTGGAGTCGACGGCCGGTGGCGAGACGGAGGCCCAGCGATTCGCCAAGCTGGGCCAGGTCGCGCAACGGGTCGACCAGTTGCTGCAGAAGCTGGACGACAACCAGGCCTTCCTGCGCGATCTCTCGGCGCGGGTCGACCTGCTGGCGACCCGTTCCGGGATCCCGACGCTGGGCGAATACAAACCGCCGCCGCCGCGAGAACAGGCCGGCCTCGCCGACCTGCCGGAGGAGGGGCGGTCCATCTTCCAGGCGGCCCAGCTCGATCGCAGCCAGGGCAACCTGGAGCTGGCGCGCGAGGGATTTCTCGAGTTCCTGGAGCGCTTCCCGCGCAGCGAGATGGCGGGCGACGCCCGCTACTGGCTCGGCGATCTCGCGTATGGCGAGGACCAGTGGGACGAGGCCGCCGAACAGTTCGCTGCGCTGCTGCGCGACCACCCGGACACCGCGTGGGCCGCCGCGGCGATGCTCAAACGGGGGTACTGCCTGGGCGCATTGGGCCGCGAGGCCGAAGCGACGGCGGTCTTCCGGGAGTTGGTGCGCCGGTACCCGGGCTCTAACGAAGCCGCTCTGGCCAGCGACCGGCTCGACTAGACGGTTGGCGGTCCGCGGCGACCAAGAACGGCGCGCGGAGCCTCCGGGCCCGCGCGCCTTTATATTGACGGCGCCCGGCGCGCGTACTGCCGGCAGGACATGAGCGTCCGGTTCCGATGGCCGCGAGAATGGAGGAAGCGATGGCCGACACCCTGATGACCGTACCGTTGCCGGAGAACGAACCGATCTTGGGCTATGCGCCGGGTTCTCCGGAGAAGACCGCGCTCAAGGCGGCGCTCAAGCAGCTGGCCGGCGGCCAGATCGAGATCCCACTGGTCATCGACGGCAAGGAGGTGCGGACGGGCGATCTGGCGACCTGCGCCATCCCGCATGCCCACGGCACGATCCTGGCTAAGTATCACCAGGCCGGTCCTGCCGAGGTGCGTCGCGCGATCCAGGCCGCTCAGAAGGCCCGGCACGGATGGTCGGCGATGGACTGGCAGCATCGCGCGGCCATCCTGCTGAAGGCCGCCGAACTGCTGGCCGGACCGCGGCGTGCTTTGATCAATGCCGCGACCATGCTCGGCCAGAGCAAGACGCCATTCCAGGCCGAGATCGACGCGGCCTGCGAACTCATCGACTTCTGGCGCTTCAATCCGTTCTTCTACGAGACCATCATGGGCCAGCAGCCCATCCGCAGCCAGGAAGGGCGCTGGAACTACATGGAACACCGGCCGCTCGACGGCTTCGTCTTCGCCGTGACGCCCTTCAACTTCACGAGCATCGCGGGCAACCTGCCGACCGCGCCGGCCCTCTGCGGCAACACGGTGGTCTGGAAACCGGCCAGCAGCGCGGTCTACTCCAACTATTTCCTGCTGAAGGTGCTGCAGGAAGCGGGTTTGCCCGACGGCGTCATCAACTTCCTGCCGGGACGCGGCGCAGCGGTCGGCGACGCCGTGCTCGCCAACCCGTTGCTTGGCGGCATCCACTTCACCGGTTCGACCGGCGTCTTCCAGTCGATGTGGCGCACGGTCGGCGCGAACATCGCGAACTACGGCTGCTACCCGCGCATCGTCGGCGAGACCGGCGGCAAGGGGTTCATCGTGGCGCACGCGTCCGCCGACGAGGACGCGCTCGTCGCCGCGCTGGTGCGCGGCGCCTTCGAGTACCAGGGCCAGAAGTGCTCGGCAGCCAGCCGCGCCTTCATCCCCGCTTCGCTCTGGAAACCGGTGCGCGCGAAGCTGCTCGGCGAACTGGCGACCATCAAGATGGGCGATGTCGCCGATTTCCGGACCTTCATGGGTGCGGTCATCGATCGAGGCGCCTACGCCAGCATCAAGGGCTACATCGACCGCGCGCGCAAGGACCGCGGCAAGGCGAAGATCATCGCCGGCGGCAAGTGCGACGACGCGCACGGCTTCTTCATCGAGCCGACCGTCATCCACTGCAGCGATCCCTACCAGGAAACCATGGTCGAGGAGATCTTCGGGCCCGTCCTGAGCATCTTCGTCTACGAGGACAAGGATCTCGCGCGCACGCTCAAGCTGGTCGATCAAGCCAGCCCGTACGCGCTGACAGGGGCGGTCTTCGCACAGGAGCGCGCGGCGATCATGCAGATCAAGGACGCGCTGCGCGGCGCGGCGGGCAACTTCTACATCAACGACAAACCGACCGGTGCGGTCGTCGGTCAGCAGCCTTTCGGCGGCAGCCGCGCTTCGGGAACGAACGACAAGGCCGGCAGCTGCCTGAACATCGTGCGCTGGGTCAGCCCGCGGACGGTCAAGGAGACGTTCAATCCGCAGCGCGACTACCGGTACCCGCACATGAAAGAGAAATGATCCGGGCGAGGCGGCGGGCGGCGCGTGGTGGCGTTGGTGCCGGAGGTGGGACTTGAACCCACACGTCCTAAAAGGACACAGGATTTTGAGTCCAGCGCGTCTACCAGTTCCGCCACTCCGGCACCGGACGATGAAGGAAGGGGCATGGTAGGACGATCCTACCGCCAAGTCAAGGCGCGGAACGCGTGAAACGAGGAGCGGCGGTTTGACAACGCCGCCGCGGATGCTACATTAGCGGGCTCAAGGTGGGGCCATAGCTCAGCTGGGAGAGCGCTTGACTGGCAGTCAAGAGGTCAGGGGTTCGATCCCCCTTGGCTCCACCAGGGGAATCGCAAGGGGCGGCGCCATGGGCGCGGCCCCTTCGTTTTTCGGATGCTTCCGGATGCTCTCGAATGCTTTCGGAAGCACCCGAACGACCTGCGCGACAGCAGGGCCCGGCCCCGCGGATCACATCCCGTACAGGTGCATCGTGTTGACGTCCTTGCCTTGCAGCTTGAGGTAGTAGAAGAGCTGCGCCTTGTGCTGCTGCAGATGGCCGACCATGCTGAGCATCTGCATGCCGAGAGACCGTTTCATGTCGGCCGGATCCCAGGGCGCGGTCACCTGTTCCTTGTCGAGCCGCTCCTCGCCGGCGTCGCGCAGTACCCGCAGCGCCAGCACCCGGTCCGCGTCGAGCAGCCGCCGCGCCTCGGCCACGCTGGCCACCGCGGGCAGCGATTCGGCGGGCGGCAGCATCTGCTCGGGCGGCAGATCCCGCATCTCGGCGCCCTCGGGCAGCCCCCAGTCGCCGGTCGCGAATCCCTGGCAGCAGAAGCCGCAGGCGTTGGTCAGGTGGTGCAGGAGCTGGCCCGTGGTCATCCAGTTCCTGCCTGTCGCGGGCTTCCAATCCAGTTCGTGGTCATCGACCATGGACATCAGGCCGTCGGTGGCCTTGTAGGCTTCGGCGATCGCCAGGGTCAGCAGGTCGGTCCAGGTCATGGGCGAGCTCCTTTCACGGGAAGAACGAGTTGACGGGCCCGCATAGGATAATCGCAGCCATTGGCGAAAACAAGGCGAAAATCCGCGATAGCCAGAAAAAGTTTCGACGCTCGGACCACCACGGGTGCCGAGCGTCGATTCGACGGGCAACGCGAGGCTCAATGGACCGGATGGGGCGCCACCGCGTCTTCGTCCGGCGGCGCCAGGGGGCCGACGGCACTCTCGACCGCGCCCAGGATCTCGCATGATCCGACGAGATCTCTCATCCTGGTGTGGTCGGGATAGAGCGGCCGGTCGACGTCCAGGAAGTCGACGTACTTGCGCACGACATCGCGCGCCGCCCGGTTGCCCTTGCCCGGCTTGTGGCCGCGCAGGTCGAGCGCCTGGGCGGCCGCCATGAACTCGATGCCCAGCACGCCGTTGGCGTTGGCCAGGATCTGCTCGTTCTTGATCGCCGTGTTCATGCCCATGGACACGAAGTCTTCCTGGTCCGCCGCCGCCGGGATCGACATCGCCGACGCCGGGGCCGACAGGATGCGCTGCTCGGTGATGAGCGTGTCGGCGGTGTACTGCGAGAGCATCATGCCGGAGAACATGCCGGCGCCCTTGGTCAGGAACGCGGGCAGGCCCACCGAGAGCGCCGGGTGCAACAAGCGGTTCAGACGCCGTTCGCTGAGCACCGAGACCATGGTCAGGGCCGTGCCGACCATGTCCATCGGCAGACAGACCGGCGAGCCCTGGAAGTTGGCCCCGGTCAGCGTCAGCTCCTCGGCGGGCAGAAAGATCGGGTTGTCGCCGACGCCGTTCAACTCGATCTCGACCTGGGTCTTCGCCCAGCGCACGGCGTCGTGCGCGGCGCCGATCACTTGCGGGCTGGAGCGCATCGAGTAGGCGTCCTGCACCTTGACCTTGACCTTGCCAGCCTCCAGGTCGCCGCCGGCCAGGCACTTGCGGATAGCCGCGGCCGAGCGCACCGCGCCGGCGAATCCGCGCAGGAGGTGCAGGCGCTCGTCGTACGGCTTGAGGTTCGCGTAGAGCGCCTCGAGGGTCATGGCGCAGGCGATCTCGGCCTGGCGCAGCCAGCGGTCGGCGTCGTGGAGCAGCAGCGCGCTCATCGCGGTCAGCAGGTTGCTGCCGTTGATCGCGGCCAGGCCGTCGCGCGCCTGCAGGCCGGGCACCGGTATGCCCGCCTTGGCGAGCGCCTTGTCGCCAGGCAGCATTTCTCCCTTGTAGTACGCGTGGCCCTCGCCCATCAGCAGCAAGGCGATCTGCGACATCGGCGCCAGATCGCCGCAGGCGCCGACGGATCCCTTCTGGCAGACGACCGGGGTGACGCCCTTGTTGAGCATCTCGACCAGCGTCAGCGTGATGTCGGGCCGGCAGCCGCTGTTGCCGTGGGCGTGCACATTGATGCGTCCGGCCATGGCCGCGCGCACGGATGCGACCGGCGCGGCCTCGCCGATCCCGGCGGCGTGGTTGTAGATGAGGTACTTCTGGAAGTCCTGCGTCTGCGTATCGTCGAGGACCACGTTGACCAGCTCGCCGATGCCGGTGTTCACGCCGTACATGATCTCCTTCTGCGCGATCTTGCGTTCCAGCAGGGCACGGCAGGTCTTGATGCGCTCGAGCGCCTGCGGGGCGAGTTGCACCTTCTCGCCGTCGCGCGCGATCCGGACGAGCTTCTCACAGGTCAAGCTGTTTCCGTCGAGAACGATGGTCATGGCCGGTCTCCCTTGAGCGGACAGATTGCGGCCCGCGCGCAGACCGCGGGCAGGCGAAGCGAAGAGGTCGCTACAATAGTGGCCGCCGGTCCCGAGGCGGACAACCCCAAATTCCGCGCAATTTCCTGGCCAAGCCGTCGTCAGGGATCTAACATCGCGTCCCGCCGGGAACGCTGCCGCGATGCCTGTCCGGCGGCACAGAGCAGGAGAGCCCGATGACCTCGTCGGCAGACAAGATCATTCCGTTCCCGGGACAGCCGCGTTCGGGTTCGCTCGTGCTACGTGTCGAACTCGTCTTTCGCGCCTATCCGGTCTGGCGGCAGTTGCGGATCAGCGACCGCTCCACGTTCTGGGACCTGCACGCGGCGATCCAGGACGCGATGGGCTGGCGGCACCGCCACCGCCATCTGTTCACCGTCGACGATCCGCACTCCGGGGGCCGATTGCATCTCGGTATTCCCGAGGCGGACACGTTCTACGGCCGGCAGGGCGTGGTGCCCTCCTGGCAGCACCGGGTCCTTGATTTCGCGCGGCGCGAGCATCCGCCGTTCCTCTACACGTACCATCTCGGCGAGGAATGGCAGCACGAGGTGCTGCTGGAGTCCGTCGAGCCGGACCCCGCTGGGGTACGTTTGCCGGTCTGTCTCGCCGGCGAGGGGAGATGCCCCCCGGAAGACCTCGGCGGGGCGACCGTTTTCGCGAGTCTGCTCGCAGACCCCGCCGGCAGGTTGCCCGCCGGCTTCGATCCCCGGGACTTTACGCCCGCCACGGTCGTGTTCTGCGACCCCGAGCTGCTCTGGCGGGATGTCTTCGGCCAGGAATGACCGGCCCGTTCAGGCGCGCCGCGAACGGCGCCCACGTGGCGGCCGGCGGGCGGACGGCTTGTCCGGCCGGCGCGAACGCGACGCCGACGCGACGGCTCGCGAACCGGGCGCATGGTTGCCTGGCTCGTCGCGTGTGCCAGCGAACTGCGGCGGGCTGCCGCGGCCCAGCGTCCGGACCATCTCAGCCAATCCGGTCAAGAACGGCGGCAGCTCCGCGCTCCAGCGCGCCAGGATCGTCCGCTCGACGCCCAGTGGTTCGGCGATCGCGGCGCAGGCGTCGAGCGGCGGATCGCGCTCGAGGCGTGGATAGACCGCCGTGCCGACATCCCAGTGGGTGATGAGATGATCGGCCACCGCGATCAGCCGTGCGGCAGGCGGCGGCGCCTCGCCGTGGTGGAAGGCCATGGCCAGCACGATGTCCAGCGGCAGGGACCAGGTGGCGGCGATGGCCGCCGAATAGACCCCGTGATCCAGACCCGTCGACGCGCGCTCCTCGCACACGGGTACGCGACGCGGGCCCCCGGCGCGCGGCAGGCGGTCATCGAGCAGGAGTTTGCCCATGTCGTGCAGGAGCCCCGCGATCTGCGCTTCCTCGGCCGCCAGGGGCGAGGCGTCTTTCAGCAGTGCGGCGAGACGGCGCGCCGCGAGGCCGACCGCCAATCCGTGCAGCCAGAATCCGTTGCCGGGATACTGGTAGCAGGACAGGCGCCTGCGCAACAGATCACGCGTGCAGGCGGCGTACACGAGGCGGGTGACCGCGCCGAGACCGAGCACGACGCAGGCTTCGGCGACGGTCGCCAGCGGCCGGTTGAGCTTGCAGAAGCCGCTATTCGCCTGTCGCAGGACCCAATCCCGCAGCAGGGGATCGCAGGTCAGGGCCGCGCCGATCTCGGCGGCCGTGGCGGTGTCCCGGCCCGCATGCTGCAAGAACTGCTCGACGACGCACGACAGGCGCGGCAGCTCGGCGATCTGCGGCGCGAGTTCGGCCGCGAGCTGACGGACCTCGCGCGGACAGAGATCCGTGGAGAATGCGATCGCCACGACAGAGTCCTCCTGGTTCGACTGCCGTCTGCATCGGCACGTCGCCAGCCGCCCTTGAGCGGTTGCGACCGCCGCCGCGCGGCGACTTGCGCTTGCCGGTCGCGGCGATTGGGCGCATGATCAAGCGAGCGGCGCCCGCGGCGCCAGGAGGTCACGCACTTGGCGATCTGGGATTTCGGCCTGGGACTTCTCGCCGGGCTGGGTTGCGCCGGGATTCTCGCCGAACGCGTCTGGCGCGCGCATCGGCGAGCCGCCGCCCGGCACGCGCTCGGCGGCGTCCTTGCCGAACGCCAACAGGTGCGCGAGATCGAGGAAGAGCGGGATCGCCTCTTCAATCTGTCGCTCGACCTCCTAGCGGTCAGCGATCTGGACGGGCGGCTGCTCCAGGTCAATCCGGCGTGGGTCCGGACGCTGCAATGGTCGCGCGACGAGATCATGGCGCAGTCGTTCGCCGAACTCGTACATCCCGAGGACCGCCCGGCGGCCGAACGCGCCCTCGCGGACCTGGGCGCCGGCACCGCGGTCCGCGATCTCGAGTTGCGCATGCGCTGCCGCGACGGCTCGTACCGCTGGATCGCCTGGAGTTCCTCGCCGTTGATGTCCCGCGCAAGATTCTTCACGGCGGCGCGCGACATCACCGAGCGCAAGCACGCGGAGGCGGAGCTGCAGCGGTACCAGCAGCGCCTGCAGCGTCTGGCCAGCCAGCTGGCGACCGTCGAGGAGCGGCAGAACCGCCGGCTGGCCGAGATCCTGCACGACACGCTGGCGCAGGAGCTATTCGCCGCCCAAGCCAAACTGAGTCTGCTGCGGCACCCCGAACGGATCGCCGATCCACAAACGATCCTGGATGACGTCGGGGCGATCCTCGATCATGCCAACGAACTGACGCGTTCGTTGACGTTCGAGCTGTTTCCGCCGGCGCTGTATGAGGTCGGGCTCGATGCCGCGCTCGAGTGGCTCTGCCGCAGCTTCACCAAGACCCGCGGGCTGCACTGCGAGTTCGAAGGCGAGGGGGAGCTGCCGGAACTGGAGGCGGATCTGCGGACCTTGTTCTATCAGGGCGCCCGCGAGCTGCTGGGCAACGCCTACAAGCACGGCGACGCGCGCCGGGTCGAAGTGCGACTGCGTTGCGGCGGCGCGAGCATCGAACTGCAGGTCGATGACGACGGCCGCGGTTTCGCCGAGGCCGGATCGGCGGATCGCGAGCCATCGCCGTGCGCGCGGAGCGCCGCGGCCGGCGACGATCAGGATCCGCTCGCCGGTGGCTTCGGCCTGTTCAATCTGCGCGAACGGCTCGGGCAGAAGGGCGGCTGCCTGCTCGTCGAACGCTCTCATCTCGGCGGCGGGCGGGTCACGATCACCGTGCCCAAGGCCGCCGCTGAGGTCTGAGCGGCGCCATGGGCGAATTCTTCGCATTGCTGACGGCGGCGTTCTGGGCGGGGGCGGTCATCCTCTTCAAGCGCAGCGGGGAGGATCTGCCGCCGCTGGTGCTCAACGCGTTGCGCGTGACGGTCTCCTCGATCCTGCTGTTGGTGACCATGCTCGCCGCGGGGCAGCCGCCGTGGCGCGCGGCGGCACCCGGCGACTACCTGCTCATCGCGGCCAGCGGCCTGATCGCGATCGCGCTCGCGGACACGCTTTTCCACGCGTCGCTCAACCGCATCGGCGCCGGCCTGACCGCGATCATCGACTGCCTCTATCCGCCGTTGACGACCATGTTCGCCTACTTGTTGCTCGGCGAAACATTGTCGGCCGGGGACCACGCCGGCATGGTCCTGGTGGTGGGAGCCGTCGTGCTCTCGTCCCAGGCGACGCCGCCAGCGGGTACGAGCCGCGGCGCCCTTTTTGGCGGCATCGTCCTGGGAGCCGCCGGCATGGCGGCCCTGAGCCTGGGGATCGTGCTCGTCAAGCCGGTCCTGAGCGATCACCCGGTGATCTGGGTGACCGGCATGCGGCAGTTCGTCGCGCTCGCGGTGCTGGTGCCGGCGGTGCTGATCTACGGCGACGCGAGGCGCCAGCTGCGACGGCTGCGATTCTCGCGGTCGCTGGTGCGCTTCGCGCTGCCGGGGACCTTTCTGGGCAGCTATCTGTCGCTTATCTGCTGGATCGCCGGCATGAAGCTGACCGCGGCCGGCACGGCGGCCATCCTCAATCAGACGGCGACCGTCTACATCATCCTGCTCGCCCGCGTGGTGCTCAAGGAACCGCTCACGCCGCGGCGATTGTGGGCCTGCGCCATCGCTGTCGCCGGCGTGCTCTGCATCCTGTTGACCTGACACGGCGGCGCTGGCGAACGCTCCCTCCGATCCGCGCGCAGCCGCCGGGATTTTTCTTTTTTTTAACGCAACAATAGTTATATAACACGCGTTCTATAGGCTTCCCGGCCTGGAGGAAGGTGCTCATGGCCCGCAAAGCGACGTATGCAGCCGAAGATATCGCGCAGGCGGCGCTGGAGTTGCTGGCCGCGGGTGGTCCGCAGGCCGTGACCGCGCGTCGCGTGGCCGAGGTCCTGGGCTGCTCCACGGCCCCGGTCTACAGCAACTTCCCGAGCATGGAGGCTCTCCTGGTCGCTGTGCGCCGTCGGATCGTCGCACTGATCTTGGTGTACTGCCGCAGAAGCTGGAGCCCCGACAGTTTTTTGAACATGGGTATCGGATTCATCCATTTCGCGAGGGAGTACCCGCAATTGTTCCGCGCCCTGTACCTGGAGCCCGGAAACATGGCGGGCGATTCCCGCGACGCGCTCGACGAGTTGCGCGAGGATCTGAAACGGCACCCCTTCCTCGGGGCGCTGCCCGCCGAACAGACGGAGGAGCTCCTGTTTCAGGCGAGCATCTACACGCTGGGCATCGCGACGACCTTCGTGACCGGCCGCTGGGAGTTCCCGGACATGCGCGTCGTCGAAGCCTGGCTGCGCAGCGTCGGCGGCCTGTTGGTTCGCGAGGCGATGACGGCGGCGGGCCTGCCGATACCGTGCGAACTGGAGCAGAATCTCGGACGATTCGTGGTGCCGTGGCGGCATCAACTCGGGTCCGGGGATACAGGAGGAGCGTCATGACCCGGCACAGCGCGCGACGGCGTCGGACCGCCGCGGTGGTCTTGCTCTTGAGCGTCGGCCCCGCGGCGGTCGCCATCGCGGCCACGCGACCGCACGACGCGGGCGCCTCGCGGTATACCCCGGTCGCGCCACTGGGCGAGGTCGTCGTGGCGCTGCCCGGCGACGAAACAGTCCTCGATCTGGACGCTTGCCTGGCGATCGCCAGCGTCCAGAACGACAGCCTGCGGGCCGAGCGCGAGCGGCGGCGCGAGCTGGACGGTCAGAAGTACCAGGCGCTCGCGACCGGACTGCCCACGCTCGATCTGATCGGCGACTGGACGCGGCGGCGCGATCCGAGCTTCGCGCTCGATCCGACGTTCGGCGGGTCGCAGGGAGGCCTGGCGGCGCCGCCCGGCGCGGATCCTTGGTTCGAGCAGTGGCTGGCCGGGTTCGGGTCCCTGATACCCGCCGTCCAGGACATCCCGGCGAGCACGTACTGGAACGCGCGTCTGAGCCTGAATTGGGAACTCAATCCGCTGAAGATCCTGGGCGCGGTCGGCGCGGCGAATCTCGGCATCCGGCGGCAGGACCTCATGCTGCGGGCCGTCGAACATGCGACGGCCGAACAGGTGATCGGCGCCTATCACGCGATCATCATGCTCGCCGAGGCGGCCAACGCCGTCGCCGCGCAGCGCACGAACCAGGGAGAGCTGCTCGAGCTGACGCGGATGCGTTTCGAGCTAGGGGTCGCCACGCGCCTCGATACCCTGCAGGCTGCTGTCGCCCTGGCCAACCTCGAGCCGGAGCTGCGCCGGGCCCAGCGTCAGGTCGCCAACGCCGGCGCGCGGCTCAATGCCCTGCTCGGACGCGAGCCCGGCGCGTCCCTGGCGATCGCCAACGAGGCGGACCTCGAACTCGACGCGATCGACCGCGACCGCGTGCTCGACCTGGCCGCCGGCCGGCCGGAGCTGGCGGCGATGCAGCTGCTGCTCGGCATGCTCGCCCGCCAGCGCCAGGCGTTCACCGCCGACAGCCGTCCGTACTTGAGCATGCATGGCAGCTACGGGCGCGTCGGCACGACGCTCGGCACGCTCGGCGACGACGGCCATGAGACGTGGCTGGCGAGCGTGGCTCTCAAGGTCCCGCTGTTCACTGGGTTGTCGACCAAAGGCCGCGTGGATGAAACCAGGGCGCAGATCCGGCGCGCCGAGGCCGAGCTGGCAGGCGCCCGTCGCCAGGCGCAGGTGCTCGCGCTCGAGATCCTCAACAATCTGGAAGCGGCGCGCCAGAATCTGCGGACGGCCGATCTCAACCTGGAACGCGCCGAGGAGGCGCTCGCCGAAAGCCTGCTCATGTACGAACTGGGCCGAACGGGCTATCTGACCGTGCTCGACGCGGAAGCGAACCACGTCGCGGCGCGCCGTATCCGCTTGGAAGCGCGGTACCAGGTGCTGACCTTGACCGCCGCGCTGAAACGCGCCGTGGGGCATTCGCCCGCGGCGCCGCTGTCCGGCCTCAACGCCCCGACCACCTCCGGTCGCTAGCCAAGGAGCATCGAGATGGATCCCCTGCGCTTCCGCCCTCGCCGACGCCCCGCGATGCTGGCGTTCGTCGTCGCCTCGTGCCTGGCCGCCGCCGGTTGTGCGCCCGGCGTCGGCGAGGACAGCTCGCGGGAGGTCGCCCGCAACGTCCGCGTCATGCCTCTGCAGACCGCGGCCGTGACCGAGTATCTCGAGCTGGCCGGACCTCTGCTGCCGGTCCGCGGCACGGATATCGGCAGCGAAGAAGCGGGCACGGTGGCGGCGATCGCCCGCGACAAGGGCGCGCGCGTGGCGGCCGGCGCGCCGGTCATCAGCCTGGACCGCCGCCTGCTCGCCGCCGAGCTGCAGGCGGCCACGGCGATGCTCGAACTGCAGGAGTACAGCCACACGCAGACCGAGCAGATATTCGCGGCCGGCAAGATCAGCCGCCTCGACCTGTTGCAGTCGGCCGCCCAGCTCGCGCAGGCGCGCAGCCAGCTCGACGTGGCGCGGGCCCGTCACGACAGGGCGAGCATCAAGGCGCCTTTCGCCGGGCTGGTCGTCGCCCGCCATGTGGAGCCCGGCCAACTCGTGCTGCCCGGCATGGCGGTCGCGCGCATCGTCGATCCTTATGTGCTGAAGCTCAGCGGCGCGCTCACCGAGCAGGAAGTGGCCTGGGTGCACGAAGGCATGCCGGCGGTCATCACGCTCGCCGGCGCGAACCAGCCGGCGCCCGGCGTCGTGGCCTGGGTCGGTTTCGAAGCGGATCTGCAGACCGGGAAGTTCCCGGTCGACATCCACCTCGCGAATGCGGAGCTCGCGCACCGCGCCGGCGTGATCGGCCGCGCGCGGCTGACCAAGCGCACGACGGACAGTCTCGTGGTCATCCCGCGCGATGCGATCCTGCCGGGCGAGCGGCTGACCTATGTCTTCGTGGTCGAAGGCGAGCGAGCCCGCAAGCGGCAGATCACGCTCGGTCCCGATCAGGGGTTGCTGGTCGCGGTCCGGCAGGGACTCGCGCCTGGCGAGTTGCTGGTCGTTCGCGGCCAGCGCGCGTTGCGCGACGGCGGTCTGGTCCACGTCGCCGAACGCGTCGCCTTCGGCGACGGCACGACGGACGGCGATCCGGCAGCGATCCGGGCCGAAAGCGCCCTGCCTCGCGTCGTCGGGGAGGTGGGCCGATGAAGATCACGACCGGGGCGATCCGGCGCTACCCGATGATCTTCGCCTTCATGGCGATCATCGCGATCATCGGCTACGACTCCTACCAGAGCCTGCCGCGCGAGTCGTCGCCGGACGTGAAGATCCCGTTCGTGATGGTCATGGCGCCGTACGCCGGCACTTCGCCCGCGGACATGGAGAACCTGGTCACCCGCAAGCTGGAGCGGGAGCTTAAGGGCCTGCCCGATCTCTACGAGATGACGAGCAGCTCCTACTACGGCATGTCGCAGATCGTCCTCGAGTTCACCAGCGACGTGGTCATGAGCGACGCCCTGCAGCGGGTGCGCGACCGGGTCGACATCGCCAAACCGCAGCTGCCCCAGGATACGCGCGAGGATCTGCTGATCATGGAGATCAGCGCGAGCGACTGGCCGATCATGCAGGTGACGCTCGCGGGCGATTACGACCTGTCGACGTTGAAGAAGACCGGCGAGGATCTGCAGGAGGCGCTCGAACAGATTCGCGGCGTGCTGTCGGTCGATCTCGTGGGCGGGATCGAGCACGAGGTCCAGGTCCTGGTCGATCCGGAGCGCCTGGAGTTCCACGGGCTCGGCCTCGTCGACGTGCAGGACGCCATCTCCCTGCAGAACATGACCATTCCCGGCGGCAAGCTGCCGCTCGGCCAGTACGACTACCAGGTGCGGGTGCCGGGGGAGGTCGGCGAGGTCGCCGAGATCCTCGATTTCGTGATCAACGTCGGCGCGCCGACGCCCGTCTACATCCGCGACGTGGCCGAGGTGCGGTTCGGCGTCAAGGACCGCACGACCATCTCGCGCGTCAACGGACGCGACGCCGTGAGCCTCCACGTCAAGAAGAGAGCGGGCGAGAACATCATCGCCATCGCCGACGAAGTGCGCGCGATCGTCGCGCGCCTGGCGCCGGCCTTCCCGCCGGGGACGGAGGTCACCATCCTCGGCGACCAATCGGCGGATATCCGCTCGATGCTCCACGACCTGGAGAACAACATCATCAGCGGTCTGATCCTCGTGGTCGCCGTCCTCTTCCTCTTCCTCGGCCTGACGAATTCGCTCTTCGTCGGCGTCGCCATCCCGTTCTCGATGCTGATCGCGTTCGCGGTCCTGCGCGGGCTGGGGATCACGCTCAACATGGTGGTCCTCTTCAGCCTGATCCTGGCCCTGGGCATGCTGGTGGACAACGCGATCGTGATCGTCGAGAACATCTTCCGCCATCGCGGCCAAGGCAAGGACGCAGTCACGAGCTCCCGCGACGGCGCGAACCAGGTCTCGGGCGCCGTCATCGCTTCGACGTTGACGACGCTCTGCGCGTTCGGCCCGTTGATCCTCTGGCCGGGCATCATGGGCGAGTTCATGAAGTACCTGCCCATCACGCTCATCATCACGCTGGC
The DNA here is from genome assembly GCA_964549735.1 of uncultured Fibrobacteraceae bacterium. GTDB lineage: Bacteria > Krumholzibacteriota > Krumholzibacteriia > LZORAL124-64-63 > LZORAL124-64-63 > Glo-17. The sequence continues at coordinate 27,011 of CAZJWO010000017.1, forward strand.
GGCGTCCCTGCTCGTGGCTCTCGTCTTCAACCCGGTGCTCTGCTCGCGGTTCATGAAGGAGCCGCGGCCTGGCGGCGGCAGCACGAAGCTGGGCGACCTCCTGATGGGCTTTGGCCTGCGCACCTACGAACCGACCTTGCGCTGGGCGCTGCGGCGGCGGTGGCCGACGCTCGGCGCCGTCGTGGTGCTCTACATCGTCGCCAACGCGCTCTTCATCCGCTTCAATCACGGCGTCGAGCTGTTTCCCGAGATCGATCCCAACGTCGCCCAGGTCGTCATCGAGGCGCCGAGCGGCACGCGCATCGAGCTGACCGACAGCTACGCGCATCGCATCGAGGCCGCGGTGGCAGAGGTCGGCGACCTCGTGGCCTACACGACGGCCGTCGGCGTCGCCATGGGCGACATGGGGGGCGGCGAATCGGCGCCCTCGCATCAGGCGCTCGTGCAATTCGAGTTCGTCGACAAGATCGACCGCGCGCGTTCGTCGCACGCGGCGCTCGACGATCTGCGACAGCAACTCGTCGATTTCGCAGGCGCGGCGATCACCGTCGAGCAGCGCGAGGAAGGTCCGCCGACAGGCAAGCCGGTGAACATCGAGATCAAGGGCGACGACTTCGAGCTGCTTGGCGAACTGGCCCGCGAGATCCGCGAGCACATCAGCGGTCTGCCCGGCCTCATCAACATCCAGGACAATTATGACCGCGACCTGCCGGAAGTCGTGTTGCGGATGGATGTGGAGAAGGCGGCTCGGTACGGACTGCGCACCTGGGACATCGCCGGCACGGTGCGCACCGCGCTGCACGGCGCGGAAACCGCCAAGTTCCGCATCGGCGAGGACGAGTTCGACATCGTCGTCCGCTACCAGCAACCGTACCGGCGCAAGCTCGAGGACCTGCGGACCGCGACGATCTTCTACGAGGGCAATTCCATTCCCATCGCCGCGTTCGCCGATCTCGAGTACCAGACCGCCCTGGCCGCCGTGCGGCGTATCGACGGCGTGCGGACCGTGACGGTCTCGGCGGAGGCGGCCCCGGGATTCAATGCCAACGCCCTGCTCCGCCAGGTGCGGACGGAGCTGCGCGACTTGGCTCTGCCGGCTGGCTACACGCTCGCCTACACGGGCGAGAGCCGCTATCAGGACGAGGCCGAGGAGTTCCTCTCCGACGCCTTCGCCGTGGCCATCATGCTGATCCTGCTGGTGTTGATCTCCCAATTCGGCTCGGTCACGCAACCGCTCATCATCATCGCCAGCGTGCTGCTCTCGCTGATCGGCGTCTTCGCCGGTTTGCTGGTCACGGGTCTGCCGTTCGGCATCATCATGACCGGCGTCGGCGTCATTTCCCTCGCGGGCATCGTCGTCAACAACGCCATCGTGCTGATGACCTACATCAACCAACTCCGCGAACGCGGGCTCGATCTGCAAGACGCGATCATCCGGGCGGGGACGACCCGTTTCCGGCCGGTCGTCCTGACGGCGGTGACCACGATCCTGGGCCTGATCCCTTTGACGACGGGATTCACCATCGATTTCGCGCGCCTCTTCGCCGGCGACTGGGGGCGGGTCGTCGTCATCGGCGGCGAGTCCAGCCAGTGGTGGGCGCCGATGGGGGTGGCGGTCATCTGGGGATTGGGCGTCGCCACCTTCCTGACGCTCATCGTCGTGCCGGTCATGTACGCGACGCTCGAGCAGATGAAGGCGACCGCCGCACGCCGGGTCCAGGGGCTGCGCCGGCGGCCGACCGCGTGACCCCGCGGTGGCGGGTCACTTGACGAGCGTGGCGGTCCGCGTGTACTGCAGCCCGGCGGCCCGCAGCAGGTAGCGGTAGGTGCCGGCCGCCACGGCGCGGCCGCTATCGTCGGTGCCGTCCCAGAAGACCTCGGTCGTGCCGGCCGCACAGACGCCGTCGATCAAGGTGCGCACGAGGCGGCCGCGCTGATCCAGCACCAGCAGGCGCGCGTGGTCGGCCGCTGCGAGATCGAAGCGGAACGTAGTCCCCGGGTTGAAGGGGTTGGGGTAGTTCGCCTGCAGGGCCGCCGCCGCCGCCGGCGGGGCCGCGGCGGAGAGCGCGCCCTGGTGCAGGAAACGGTACCAGTGCGCCGGCGCCACGCGCGGCATCGCGGCCGTCCGGCCGCTGGCATCGGCGGCGCCGACATAGTAGTGGGTCGTATCGGTGACGGCGGGCGCGGGGATCGCGGCGGCATAGGTCCAGTCGGCGCCTGCCGGCTCGAGCGGCGTCTCTTGCCAGGCGCCGCCGCCGTGCCGCCAGTGCAAGGTCGCCGCCGTGAGGTCGTGGCTGCTGTGGGCGCGGATGTGGACCGTGACGGCGACGGGCTGGCTCGGTTGGTCCGCGACGACCGGGATGTGCGCGATGCGCAACATGCCGGCGTCCTTGACGCCCTTGGTGCGGCAATGCAGCGCGTCGTCCGTCAGGAAGCCGCCATAGGTGTAGCCGCGTACGTCGTAGCCGGGGGCCGCCTGGCGGTAGACCTCCAGCGCGGCCTCGTCGTAGGTGACGTTGCCGAAGAGAGGCACGTAGAGGCGCCGGTTCAGGATCAGGCTGTTCGTGTAGCTGGCCGGGTTGCCGCTGCCGATATTGTAGCAGTACACGCGCCAGACGCGGTAGTTGCGCCCCGTCGACGCCGTGAGGCTCGCCATGAGCGTCGCGCGCTGGTTGAGCGGGGCGTAGGTGTGATGCGCCGGCCAGACGTCCTTCACCAGGACGGTTTCCTCGTCGAGCCACTTCGCCCAGGTGTCGATGTGGTGGATGCCGCCAGACTCGATGTACTCCATGACCTGATAATCCTCGATCCCGTAGTACGCGAACATGAGCTGATCGACCGCGGCCTGATTCAGGCCATTGTTGCTCGCGGCCTCATCGTAGACCAGGCGGGTCGACGCGCCGATGTGCGCGCCGTCGGTCATGTAATTGCCGCCCGTGTGATACATGTCGTGGCTATGGACCGGCATGCCGACCTGCTGCGCGAAATAGATCGGGATGAGGTTGTCGTTCGGGCGCCAGGGCCGGTTGTAGGTGTGGTCGATGATCGCGATCTGGCCGGCGCCGTCGAAGACGTACCAGGGGCCGTAGTCGCGCGTCCAGATCGAGTCGTTGGCCCGCACGAGGAACTGCACCTTGTCCATGTCGACGCCGTTGGCGGCCAGGTTGGTCTGCGCCTGCGCCTCGTAGGTGCTCGATACGATGACGTGCAGGGTCACGTCGTCATCGAAATCGCGCAGCAGGTTGTAGGGCAGGCCGAGGGGATAGCGGATCAGCACGCCCGTGCAGGGTTCCCATTCGGCGCAGTTGCGCACCGGCGCCAGCGGCGGCGGATCGGCCAACCGGGCGCGCGCGGGCATCGCGTCGGCACGGTCCTGCCAGTAGAGCCTCTCGGCGACCGTCTCCTGCCGCGGCAGCAGCGGCTCGAGCCCGTCGACGTCCCACTCGCGCGCCTCGGCGGCCAGTCCGGGCGCGGGATTCGCCGCGGCCGCCGAGATCACGGCCAGGCACCGGATCAGCAGACTGGCGGCCAGCAAATGCGAGTGTTTCACGATCGACTCCTCATCTTGCGTCCGGATCTGGGGGCCGGGCGCGACGCACCCGGGGCGCCGCACGACCATGCGGGACTTCATTATAACATGCCGGATCGTCGCTCGGGTGCGGTTTTTTGCCGGCGCGCGACGGGCTCGCTGCGCGCGACGCGCGCTATCGTGCTTGGCCGGCCGGCGGCCGCGCGCTACCATGCGCGTCGGGACGGCCAGGGCGGCGGCGTCGCGAGGAGGTCGAGGTGTCCACGCTTCCGGTGATCTTCGAGGACGAGAGCTTGACGGGTTTCCGGCCGCTGGCCTGGAGCCAGCCCGTCTGCGAGCTGCGGATCGGATTGCTCAATCTGAGGGAACGCCTGCGGCACGTGACCGGTCAAGAACCAGTGCTGCTGCTGCGCGACGTCCTCGGCGAGATGGCGGCGGCGCACGGGCATCCGCTGGGCCTGGCCAAGCCTCGCCGGCACGTCGCGGCCGGCGGCAGGCTCCTGCTGGTTTCGGGGCGCATCGGAGCCGGCTGGCAGCTGCTGCGCGAAGCCTGGCAGGCGCCGGCGGACGAGGACCTCGCCTGGCGGGACGATTGCGGCTGGCTGGCGTTGAGCGCAAGCGGAGAATATGCCCAGGCGCTGCTATCTTCGTGGGAAGAATGGCAACGCGGGGCGAAGGATAGCGGCTGCTGGCGCGCCGAGAGCGTCCGTCCGCCGGCCTGGCAAGCGCCGGTCGCGGCCGTCGCCGGTCAGGTGACCGGCGCCTGCCGGCGCATCTGGGACCTCGTGCCGGCGACCGCGGCGGCGATACGCGAGGACCTTTCGCAACTGGGGCGATGCCTGCCGGCGCGACGGATCTGGGGCGCCCTGCCGCTGGATGGAACGCAAGCTCCCTGGGCGGCGGCGGTCGACCTCGCGCCGTGGCACGACGTGGCGCGGCCCGAGATCCAGGTCACGGGCGGCGGCACGTTCCTCGTGGGGCCGGGCTGCGATCTGGCGGCGGGCGTCTCGGTCGACACCAGTCGCGGCGCGGTGGTGCTCGGTCGCGACGTGCGCGTCCTGCCGCACAGCTACCTCGAAGGCCCGCTCTACATCGGCAGCGGCAGCCTCGTGAAGGCCGGCGCCGCGATCTACGGCGAGACCTCGCTCGGCGCGGTCAGCCGCGTCGGTGGCGAGATCGCCGAGAGCACGTTCCTGGATTTGACGAACAAGCAGCACGAGGGATTCATCGGGCATGCCTACCTCGGCAGCTGGTGCAACCTGGGCGCCATGACGACCTGCAGCGACCTGAAGAACACCTATGGCACGGTACGGGTCGATCTGGGCGACGGACCGCAGGACTCGCAGCAGCGCTTCGTCGGACTGCTCATGGGGGAGCACGGCAAGACCGCGATCGGCACGCTGTTCAACACGGCGACGGTCGTGGGTTTCGCCAGCAACGTGTTCGGCGGCGGCTTTCCCGCCAAGCACCTGCCATGCTTCACTTGGGGCGATGGCTCCGGCGCGACGCGGCAGGATCCGGAGCGGGCGCTCGCGACCGCGCGCACGGTCATGTCGAGGCGCGGCTGCCGGTTGACGACCGGCCACGAGCAGATCTTCCGCTATCTGGCCGGCTGAGACCCGGCAGTCTGCGGCGGTCCGGCCGGGGTCGGCGGGCATTCTGCCCGCCGCGCCGATCGAGCCTCAGCCGGGTCGCCTGCGAAGCACTCGCCTCTGTGCCCACAATGCGTTGCTATCAAATAATATATGTGGCCGATGCGCGCGGTGGCGCGGCATGCGGTCGCTGGCCCGATTGTTGATCCTGACCTCACAAAATGTTTCCTGACCCGTTCGCGATTGGCCTCCCGGCTGCCTGCAAACGATGACCTGCAAGCAATCCAGGGAGCGCCACACGGCGGTGTCCGGGAAACATTTTCTTTTGCAAACTGCTGTATTCAAAGCAATTGACACGGATATCGCGCTGTGTTAGGTTTGTGCCGGCAAGAGAATCGCGGCCGCCGCCGGCGGGTCCGGAGCGCACAGCACGGGGAGCCAGGGCATGACCAAGGCAGAACTGGTCGAGTTGATCGTCAAGGAAACGGGCATCAGCAAGAAGGACACGGGCACGATCGTCAACCTGATCCTGGACAATATCGGCCGGGCCTTGATCAGCAACGACAAGGTCGAGTTGCGGGGGTTCGGCAGCTTCAAGGTCAAGCAGCGGCGCTCCCGGCAGGCCCGCAATCCGCGGACCGGCGATTCGGTGATGGTTCCCCATAAGCGGGTCCCGTACTTCAAGGCATCCAACGAACTCAAGGCCCGGCTGAACGAGCCGGGGCAAGACTGACGGGTTGTGCTGGCCGGCGGCGGCGGCTAGATTAGGCGCCGCGCGACTGCCAGCCGCGGCGGGCCGACCCGCCGTGCGGCGACCCCACGTACCCGAGCGAAGAAAGGTCTGGCTCACATGCCGAATGGACGCAAGCGTAAGCGCAAGAAGATCGCGACGCACAAACGCAAGAAGCGGCTGCGCAAGAACCGCCACAAGAAGAAGTAATCGGATCGCCGGCGGGCCGGCCCGACCGCATTCCGGTGCATCGAAGGAGCGAGGCCATGGTCAACCAGGCTGAACGTCGTCGATCGCAGCGGGTGTACGCGCGCCTGCCGCTGAAGGTCCACCTCGATCAGCAGAGCGTCGCCGACGGCGGAACCGATCTCTTCGAGACCATCAACATCTCTTTGACCGGCGTCTACTTCCGGTCGCGCCGCTATCTGCCGCCCATGACCAAGCTGGCCGTCGGGTTGGAGCTGGCCGTCGAAGGCGCGCCGGAGGGCCCGGCGGAGCACGCGCTCGTCCAGTGCGAAGGGCTGGTCGTGCGGATCCAGCCCGAGGAAGAACAGCCGGCCGGCGCGTCGTACGAGATCGCCGTGTTCTTCACGTGGATCGAGCCCCAGGGGCACGCCATTCTCAAGGATCACATCGACCTACTGCTTGGCGGCGCGTCCTGATAGCGCGCGCGGCCAGATATCACCCACCCGTGCCCACCCGCTGGGCAGCGGGCCGCGGGCGCGTCGCCTGCGGCCGCGGCGCTGGCGGCGGGAGCTAGGCGCCTCGCCGACGCCATCTCGTTCCATTGCAGAGGCTTCTTCCGGCGAACTCGCGCCGCGCGCGAGCTCGTTCGCGCGCGGCCCTCGCGTCGGGCCGGGGCACGTCCCTTGCGCTTGGTCGCGGTGAGCGGTCCCCACGTCTGGTCCAAGGGAGGTCCGGTGTGCTGCGCACCCTGCAGACAGCCAGGCATTCGCTGCACCTGGAGCAAACGCGCATCGATACCCTGGCGAACAATCTGGCCAACGCCGCCACGAGCGGTTTCCGCCAGGTGCTGACCAGGGTCACGGAGCAGAATGCGATCCCCGTCGCGAACGCCGATCCCGGGCCGGATGACACCGCGGCGATCGCCCGGCCTCTGGACTTGCCGCGGCCACCGGGCGCCGCCGATTGGGTGACCGAGCGTAAGCTGCTGATGTCGCAGGCGTTGGACATGCGGCCGGGAGCCGTGCAGCAGACCGGACGCCATCTAGACCTGGCGATCAGCGGGCGCGGCTTCTTCGTGGTCCGCGATCGCGAGGGCAACGAAATGCTCACCCGCGACGGCGGCTTCAGCCTCGATGACGAGGGAAACCTGGCGACCGCCGCAGGCTTGCAAGTGCAGGGCACGGGCGGACCGATCGCGGCTGGCGGCGGTCTGCTGACGGTCGACGCGGATGGCAGCGTGCGCGTCGACGGCCAGGAGCGCGGCCGCCTGCGCCTGGTGGAGGCTGGCGATCCGCACGGCCTGACGCCCCGCGGCGACGGCCTGTTGATGGCGGCGGCCGCACAGGCTCTCGCGGACGTGCCGGCCGGCGAAGCGGTCGTGCTGCAGGGGCACTTGGAAGGCAGCAACGTCGATGCCGTGCGGACCCTGGTGGACATGATCGCAGCGCAACGCGCGTTCGAGGTCGGCGCCAAGGTGCTGCAGGCGAACGACGAGATGCTCGGCCAGAGCGTCAACACGCTGGGGCGCGTGACGTAGGCGCCGGACGGCAAGCAAGGAGTGACGGCCAATGATGCGTGCGATGGGAACGGCGGCGTCGGGCATGAAGGCCATGCAGCTGCAGATCGACGCGATCTCCAACAACCTGGCCAACGTCAACACGACCGGCTTCAAGAAGAGCGGCATGCAGTTCCAGGATCTTCTCTACGAATCGGTCGTGCCCGGCGGCCAGGTGCGCTCCAGCGGCTTGAGCGAGCCGACCCGGGTCGAGGTCGGGCACGGCGTCAAGTTGGTCGCCACGACGAAGGACTTCAGCCAGGGCACGGTCGTCTCGACGAACAATCCCCTGGACCTCATGATCGAAGGCGACGGTTTCTTCCAGCTTCGCCTGCCGGACGGCGACATGGCGTACACCCGCGACGGCAGCTTCAAGATGGATGGCGAGCGCAACATCGTCACGGCGCTGGGCTATCGCCTGGAGCCGTCGTTGCAGGTGCCGGCGGACGCGGTCGAGGTCTCGATCGCCCGCGACGGAACGGTCAGCGTGCGTCTGGCGGGCAACAGCGCTGGGGTGCAGGACATCGGTCGCCTCGAGCTCGTCCGCTTCCCCAACCCGGCCGGTCTGATCGCCAAGGGCAGCAACATGTTCCTGGAGTCGCCGGCCAGCGGCGTGCCGATGCTCGGGACTCCCGGCCGGGACGGGCTGGGCGAGGTGGCCAGCGGCTTCCTGGAGATGAGCAACGTCGAGACCGTCGACGAACTGGTCCGCATGATCACCGCGCAACGAGCCTACGAACTGAACAGCAAGACGATCGGCATGGCGGACCAGATGCTGCAGACCGTCGCGAACATCAAGCGGTAGGCCAGCCATGTACTCGACGCGGCGACAGCAGGGGATGGCGACGCGACGCCCGCCGCGTCGCGCACGCTTCGGGATATTCGCCGCCGTGGCGTTCGCATGCGTGGCGCGTGGCGCCGGAGCCTGGACCCTCGACGTGCCCGATTCGGTCGTCGTTTCGGCGGCGAACGTCCGCGTGGCCGACCTCGTGGCGGGACCGGTTCCGGCCGGTCCCGGCGCCGTCGTGATCGCCGCCGGCGGTCGTCCCGGCACGGCGATCGAAGTCACCGCCCGCGCGATCCTGCGCCGGCTGGCGATGGCGGGGCACGCGGCGGACGTCTCGCTGAAGGGCGCCGAGCGCTGCCGCATCCTATTCGCCGGCGGCGCCGTGCCGCCGGATCTGCTGCGCCGGCGCCTCGGCGATCTGCTCCAGCCGCAGGTGCCGCCGGCCGATCCGCAGGCGCCGCCGTCTTGGCTGGAGCTGGAGCTTCCCGACGTACGGGTGCTCGTCGGCGACGGCTGGCGCGTCGAATGGCCGCAGCCGCGTCCGCTTGCGCCGGGCCGCAATCTCCTGACGGTTGCGGTGCACGATGGCCCGCGGAGCCAGCGGCTGTCCGTGACGGCGATCCTGCACGCCTACGCGCGCGTCGCGGTGCCCGTCGCGCCCGCTCCGCGCGGCACGGTGATCGATCCGCAAGCCGTGCAGTGGCAGTGGATCGATCTCGCGGCGTCCCCGCCCGGCCTGGTCAGCGATCCTGGCAGCCTGCAGGACATGCGGCCCGTGCGGGACCTGCCGCCGGGCGAGCCGCTCGCCCGGCGCGACCTGGAGCCGCAGCCCCTGGTGCGCCGCGGCGATCTCGTCGACCTCGTCATGCGCCGTGGAGGCGTCGAGGCCATCGTGCGGGTCGAGTGCCGGCAGGATGGCGTGCTGGATCAGGCCGTCAGCGTCCGCAACCCGCTCAACGGAAAGCTGCTGGTCGCTCGCGTCGCGGGGGCCGGCCTCGTGAAGATGGGGAGGTAGCCTCATGCGCCGCATGATCCGCATCCTGCTGGTCTCTATCGTGTTGCTGGCGGCCGGCGTCGCCGCCGGGCGCACGCCCTTGATCGACATGCAGACCGGCAGCAGCCTGTTCACGAGCTTCAAGGCGCACAAGGTGGGCGACGTGGTGACCATCATCATCGCGGAGCAGACCAGCGCCGACGCCTCGAGCGAGGTCGACACCAAGGCGAAGGCCGAGACGCGCGGCGGCCCCGGTCTGGGATTCCTGCAGCCCTTCGGCTCCTGGGGCCTCAGCACGGAGAACAACCACAAGGGTGACGGCTCGACGAGCCGCAGCGGCAATCTGCGCGGCGAGATCTCGGTGACCATCACCGAGGTCCTGCCCAACGGCAACTACCGGCTCGTCGGCGCCCGCAGCGTGGACATCAACGGCGATCGCCAGCTCATCGAGATCAGCGGCGTCTGCCGGCCCCGGGACATCCTGCCCGACAATACGATCCTGTCGACCTACATCGCCGATGCGCAGATCGCCTATAGCGGCGCCGGCATGCTGCAGGATGCCGCCCAGCCGGGGCTGCTGACGCGCATCGTCAACTGGCTGTTCTGAACGGGAGCGTGGGATGATGCGCCGAACCGTCCGGGCCGAGCTGGCCATCCTCGCGGGAATTCTGCTGCTGGCGCCCATCCTGGCCGCACCGGCCGCCGGCGCCGACTCCCGCATCAAGGACCTCGCCTATCTCGAGGGGACCTCCCCGGAACCGCTCCTCGGCTACGGACTCGTGACGGGTCTGAACGGGACCGGGGACGGGCAGAGCAACGAGTTCACGATCACCAGCCTGAGCGCCATGCTGGAACGGCTCGGGGTGACCGTCGATCCGGCGCTCATCCGGCTCAAGAATGTCGCCGCCGTCGTGGTGACGGCAGAGATCGACCCGACCGCGGGAGCCGGCACCCGCGTCGACGTCGTCGTCTCCAGTCTGGGCGACGCCTCGAGCCTCGAGGGCGGTACGCTGATCATGACGCCGTTGAAAGCGGCCGACGGCACGGTCGTGCTGGTGGCGCAGGGCGCCGTCTCGATCGGCGGGTTCAACATCCGCGGCGGCGCGAACAACAGCCTGCGCAAGAACCACGCGACGGTCGGCATGATTCCCGGCGGCGGCACCGTGCGCCAACCTTTGACCGGCCGCTTCACGGCCGAAGGACAGGTCACCTGGCTTCTGCACAACGCCGATTTCAATACGGCCGCCGCGGTGGCGCGAGCCATCGACGCCGGCTTCGGCGCGGGAACCGCCGAGGCGCTCGACGCGCACCGCGTGCGCGTCCGCATCCCGCCCGCGCACGTCGCGCAACCGGTCGCATTCATCGCGCAAGTGGGAGAGCTGACCGCGGCGAGCGACGCGCCGGCGCGCGTCGTCATCAACGAGCGCACCGGCACGATCATCGTCGGCCAGAACGTCGTGCTGCGCGAGGCCGCGGTCGCCCACGGCAATCTCAAGGTCGAGGTCAAGACGTTCTATGACGTTTCGCAGCCGGCGCCGTTCAGCCGGACGGGGCAGACGGTGGTCGTGCCGGACGTCAACACGCAGGTCCACGACCAGGAGGCGCACGTCCTGCGCGTGCCGGAGACCAGCACGGTCGCCGACGTGGTCACGGTCCTGAACGACATCGGAGCGAGCCCGCGCGACATCATCGCGATCCTGCAGGCGCTCAAGCGGGCAGGCGCGTTGCAGGCCGAACTGGTCATCATGTGAGGATCCGCCTTGCCAGTGCCCGGTCCAACGACACCGCCCGCGCACCTCGACCTCGAGCAGGCGCGCCTCGGCCAGGCCGAAGCCGCGGCCCGTCGCCGCAGCGAGCCTGTCGCCGGTACGCCGCCGGGACGACCGGATCACGACCAGCCCGGACTGCGCGAGGCTGCCCGGCAGTTCGAAGCGCTCTTCTATGGGCAGCTCATCCGCGCCATGCGCGCCACGGTTCCCGAGAACGGATTCTGGGGCCAGGACGGCGGCGCGAAGATCTACCGGCAGCTGCACGACCAGGCGCTCGCTGATCGCATGGCCGCCGGCGGCGGCCTGGGCATCGCCGACCTCATCGTCCGGCAGTTCGCCGGGAGTGACGCCGGCGGTCCGCCCGCGGAGGCGGCCCGCGCGCCATCCCGGCTGCCCGATCCGCGCGGCGTGGCGAATTACCGGCGTCAGGCGAAGGCAGCGGACGCGACGGCCGCGTCGGCGCGCTTACGCGAGCGCGCCGATGCCCTCGGCGGCGCGGTGGCCGACAGCCTGCGACGCTGGCAACGCGAGCTTGCCACCGCCGCCGCGACGACCGGCCTCGAGCCGGCGCTGGTCCTGGCGGTGATGGTCCGCGAATCGCGGGGCGATCCGCGCGCCGAATCGCCCCGCGGAGCCCGGGGATTGATGCAGCTCATGCCGGGCACGGCGCGCGAGCTGGGCGTGGAGGATCCTGCCGATCCCCTGCAGAACTTGCTGGGCGGGGCGCGCTACCTGGCGGCCATGCTGCGACGATACGGCGGCGATCTGGACCTCGCGCTCGCGGCGTACAACGCGGGGCCGGGTACGGTCGACCGTCTGGGCGGTCGGGTGCCGAACTATCCGGAAACCAGGCAGTATGTCGCCGCGGTCAAGGACCTCGCGCAGCGACTCGGCTCCGGAAATGGCACGAATCTGGTATCTCCGGCGGGCAACCTGAGCGATCGACCCACTTCGAGGTGAAGCCATGACCGAAAGCGCCATGAAGTCGGCCGCCGGCGCCGTCGAAGCCCTCAGCACCGTCCTGCGCGAAGAGCAGCAGCACTACGCCCAGCTGCTCGAACTGGCCCGTCGCCAGGGGCAGCTGATGACGAGCCACGATCTGGAGGGGCTGCAGGACAACGCGCGCCGCATGAGCGACGGATTGGCGGCCGCCGACGCGGTGCGCCTCCGACGCGAACACCTCGCCAGCCAGCTCATGTCGGCAGACGACCGCCAGCCGGCGGGCAGCTTGAGCGGCTGGCTCCAGGCGCAGTCCCCGCAGCTGCGTCAGGCCTTGTCCGAGCCGGTCCAGGCAGTGCGGCGGACCGCCGGCGATCTCGCCCGCACCAACGAGATGAACCGCCGGTTGGCCAATTTCTGCCTCGACCTGGTCGAAGAAGAGGCGGCGCTGCTGCGACGCTGCCTGCTCGAGGACCCGGCCGGCTGCTACGATCGCGGCGCCCAACCCGCCTGCAACGCCCAGGGCGGAGTCCTGAAGCGGCAGGCCTGAACGGCGGCCAGGAGGTTCGCGATGCCCAGCCTCGCCAGCGTGATGGACAGCAGTCTGTCGGCGATGTTCTCCGCCCAGGCCGGGCTGGCGACGACATCGCACAACATCGCCAACGCCGATACGCCGGGCTACACGCGGCAGACCTTGCTGCTGGCGGCGCGCCGGCCGCTGCGGCTGCCATTCGGCAGCATCGGGCAGGGCGTCGACGTCGTGACCATCCGTCGCGCCCAGGACGATTTCCTGCTCAGCACGTTGCGGTCGCAGCAATCCAAACTGGCCACCTACACGTCGATCGACAGCGCCCTCTACGAGATCGAGCATATCCTCGGCTCGATCGACAACGACCACCTCGGCAGCGCCTTGAACGAGTTCTTCGGCGCCTGGAGCGATCTGGCCACGCCGCCGGCAGATAGTGCGCTGAAGCAGCAGGTCATCAGCAAGGCGCTCTCGCTGGTCACCGATTTCAATTCGATCAGCGCCTCCCTGGACGATCTCGAACGCAACATCGAGGCCCAGGTGCAGGAAGAACTGACGGCCATGAACAACCTGCTGGCCCAGATCGGCCAGCTGAACAGCCAGGTCATGTCGGCGGAGATCGGCGGACAGCCCGCCAACGACCTGCGCGATCAGCGCGATCATCTGGTCAATCAGCTCTCGAGCATCGCCGCGGTGCAGGTGCTCGAGCGTAGCGACGGCAGCCTCGACGTGATCCTCAACGGCCGCACGATGGTCACGCGCGGCGACTTCCAGCAGTTCACCACGGCCTATCGCGAGACGAGCCAGGGTTATCGGATGACCGTGGTCACGGAAGGCACGTACAACGAGGTGCAGCTATCGGACGGGCGCCTGCAGGGCCTGTTGGCGAGCCGCGACGAGCATGTCAGCAACGTGAGAAACCAGCTCGACGAGGTCGCGCGCATGCTCATCAACTCGGTCAACGCTCTGCACGTCCAGGGTACGACCGGACACAGCAGCGGCCTGCTCTTCTTCACCGGCACCAGCATGCACACGATCGCGGTCAATCCGACGCTCGTCGAACAGCCGGCGCTGGTGGCGACGTCGCGCAGCGGCGAGGCCGGCGACGCGGACATCGCCACGGCCATCGCCGCCCTGGCGGACAGCAGCGCCCTCGGCTCGAGCATGACCATCAGCGACCGCTACCGCGGCGTGCTCATCGATCTGGCCAGCCGCCGCCATAGCTACGAGTTCCTCGTCGAGAACCAGGCCCGCGGCGTGGCGGCGGTCGAGTCGAAGATCGCCAGCGTCACCGGCGTGAGCATCGACGAAGAGGCCGCCAACATGATGCGGTACCAGAACACGTACGGCGCGGCCGCCAAGCTGATTTCGACCGTGCAATCGCTCTACGACAGCTTGATCAACATGATCTAGCGGCGAGGACTCGGCCATGACGATCCGCATCAGCGACAGCTACCTGAGCAAGATCCTGGTCGGCGACCTCAACCGCAGCCTCGGCAGGCTGCTCGTCCTGCAGCGCCAGGCGGGCACCATGCGGCGCGTCAACGATTTCGCCGAGGATCCGCGCGCGGTCGGCGCGATCCAGCGCTACAACGCGCTGATCGCCAACAACTCGCAATACCTGCGCAACCTGTCGCGCAGCACGATCATCGTCGACAGCACGGATACGGCACTGCAGGACATCAGCGAGGTCCTGGCGGAGATCCGCGAACTATCGTTGCGGGAGTCGAGCGCCGTCGCCACGCCACAATCGCGGCTGACGGCGGTCATCCAGGTCGACAACCTGATCAACCGCCTCCTGGACGTGTTGAACACCACGGTCGAGGGAAACTACATCTTCGGCGGCACCCGCACGAACATGCCGCCGTTCGTGCGCAACGGCGACACGGTCATCTACCAGGGGAATCTGGAGCAGATCGTCACCGCGATCGGGCCGGGCGCGACCCAGGTCCTGAACATCCCAGGCAGCGAGTTCATGGGCAGCATGTCCGCCACCTTGACCGGCGCGGTCGATCTGGCGCCGCGCTTGGCGGCCACGACTCCGTTGTCCGCCCTGAATCTCGGCGCGGGCTGGGAGGCCGGATCGATCACGATCCGCGACGGCAACAACAACAGCTGGACGGTGAACCTGAGCGGCGCCGTGACCGTGGATGACGTCATCGCGTCGATCAACGGCGCGACCGGCGGCGCGGTGACCGTCAGCCTGAACGCAGCCGGCAACGGCCTGCAACTCTCCGGCCAGGGCCCGCTGCAGGTGACGGAGGTCGGCACCGGGCAGACGGCCAGCACGCTGGGGATCAGCGGCATTTCCGAAGCGGACACCTTCGT
>CAZJWO010000018.1:0-38583 GCA_964549735.1 uncultured Fibrobacteraceae bacterium
AGGCGCATCTCACGCAGCCGTTCCGGATGCTTCGCCGCGAGCTGCGCGAGCGAACGGCGGCCGCAGATCCGCTTCTTCTCCAGGTACTGCGCCAGACTGTGGTGGTGCAGATGCAGCGGGACCGGCGCCGGCAGGACCTGGAAACGGATGCCGGCGCTCTCGAGGCGGAAGCCGATGTCCATGTCCTCGAAACCATAGGCCGAAAAGCCCTCGTCGAAGCCTCCGATGCGCGCCAGCGCCTCGCGCGGGACGGCGGCGTTCTGCGTGACGAAGTAGCGGGCGGGCGCCGGCCCGGCCGGCAGGCGCGCGACGCCTCGCGAGTCGAGATAATAGAAATGCCGGCCGTCGGCGATCGCGGGATCGGTGATCGCCGGACCGATCGTGCCGTGGGCCGGATCGGCCGCCAACACGTCGAGATGCGCCTGCAGCAGACCCGGGGGCGCGAGGATGTCGTCATCCAAGAAAAGCACCCAGCGGCCTGCCGCCCGCCGCCAGCCGAGATTGCGCGCGGCCGCGCGACCGACGTTCGCCGGCGGACTGACGACGACCCGCCGCGGCTCGGTCGCCGCCAGCTCGCCGAGGTACGCCGCCGTGTCGTCCGGCGAACCGTCGTCGACGACCACGATCTCCCATGTGGGCGGATCGAGGGCCTGCGTGCGCAACGCCTCCAGACTCCGCGCCAGCAACGGGCGCTTGCCGTGCGTCGGGATGACGACCGATAGCGTCATCATGGCCGCGGCGCGCGCCGGAGCGCGGGCAGAGCGACGCCGCGCGGCCACTCGCCGCGGCCATCGATCAGGCGCGTGTAGATGGCCTCGACGTACTGCATGTTGCGGTCGAAATCGAAATGCTGCCGCGCGATATCCCGCGCCGCCTCGCCGTGTTGCCGGCGGAGGCCCGGATGCCGGGCGTAGGTGGCCATCGCCGCCGCGAGTCCGTCGACGTCCCGCGGCGCGACGACCAGGCCGCTCTGGCCGTCGCGCACCCACTCGAGGCTCGACGCCAGCGCGGAGACGATCACCGCCTTGCCGCAACTCATCGCCTCCAGGAGGCTGACGGCTGTCGCATCGACCGACGGCACCGAGACGAACACATCGGCCGCATTCAGGACCGCGGCGAATTCGGCGTGCGGCACCCGGCCGAGGACGTGCACCGCGCCGTCCAACCCTGCCGCGCGCGCGCGATCGACGAAGGGCGCCGGGTCGCCTTCGTAGCCGCAGAACAGGAATCGCGCCCGCGGCTCGCTGGCGCGCAGGCGCGCGGCCGCCGCGATGATGACGTCGATGTTGTAGTACGGCTGCGTGTAGCTGCGCGGTGACAGGAACAAGATCTCCTCGGCGCCGCAGCCCAGATCGGCCCGGTACAGCTGGCCGTCTCTGGGCCGGAACTGCTCCAGATCCACACCCCACAAGACGCGATACGCTTTCTGGGGATCGGCCCCCAGGCGCCGGCATGCGGTCTCCAGGATGTCGACGGAATCGCCGGTCAAGGCGTCGCATGCGGCGAGCGCCCGCTCGGCGAGCCAGCGCTTGAGCGGGCTGGCGAACGGAGTCACGTAGACGTCATCGCCCCAGACCGTCAGCACGTTCGGCCGAAAACGCGAGAAATAGCCCCAATAGCCGTAGCCAGTCAAAAAATGCGTATTCAGCAGATCCGGCTGCACCCGCCGCTGGATGCGGCGGACCAGCGCGAGCGAGCGCCAGTAGCGTACGGGTTTGCCGGGCCCGTCCCGGGAGATGTCGTGGACGGTGACGCCCGCGACCGGCCCCGGCTGCACGGTCAGGAGATGGCATTCGTGGCCGCGATTCGCGAACCAGCATATCCAGCGCTCGGTATGGATATGGCGGCCGATCGACAGGAAGGCCAGGCGCATAGGCTCTCGGGTTCGTTGTCGCGGCGGACGGTTGGATCCGGGTGTTGGTGCCGGGAGCCGGACTCGAACCGGCACGCTAGCCTGTAGCGAGGGATTTTAAGTCCCCTGCGTCTACCAGTTCCGCCATCCCGGCCTCGGTCGGTGCCCTGGCTGACAGGAAATCGCTGGAGGCGGCACCCGGACTCGAACCGGGGATAACGGTTTTGCAGACCGTCGCCTTAGCCTCTTGGCTATGCCGCCTCCGTGTACCGGGGAGTATCGATTCCGCGCCGCGGGTTGTCAAGCCGGTCGCAACGCTCGGCCGCAGGCCCGCTGCCGGCCCAAAAAAAAATGGAGCGGGCAACGAGACTCGAACTCGCGACCACTACCTTGGCAAGGTAGTGCTCTACCAACTGAGCTATGCCCGCCCCATCTTGGTGGACCATAAGTAAGCGGACGAGGAGGAACCTGTCAACCTCCCGTTTTCGCTTTTTCGAGGCACAGCTACCGCCGGCGCCCTTGATCAACGGACCGCGGAGACGGCGATCGGACGGCCGTCTTCCTTGATCGACTGGCAGGCCCGCTCCAGCACCTCGACGACTTCCAGGCCGTGGTGGCCGGAGCTGATCGGCGCGGCGCGGCCGGCGATGACGTCCACGAAGTGTTGGGCTTCGATCTTCAGCGGCTCGGTCATGTCGACGCGCGGTACGAAGATGTCCCCGGAGCGCAGGGTCAGCTGGAACTCGCCGAAGCCCTCGTAGTGCGGCTGGACTTCGACACCCTTGTCGTAGACCTTGATCTTCTCCGTCGGATCGATGTCGTCGTAGACCAGCATCTTGCGGCTGCCGACGAACGTCGCGCGTCGGATCTTGTTCGGGTCGAGCCAGCTGACGTGGATATGCGCGATCTGGCGTCCCGGATACTCGAGCGTCAGGAAGGCCACGTCCTCGATGCATTTTTCCGTCTGGACATAACAGCGGCCAGTCGCGCTGACCACCGTCGGATTGGCGCCGAACAGGCTGTTGAGCATCGCGACGTCGTGCGGCGCGAGGTCCCAGACCACATTGACATCCTTCTGGAAGATGCCGAGGTTCACACGCGTCACGGCCACGTAGTAGATGTCCCCCAGATCGCCGGAATCGATGAGGCTGCGGATCTTGCGTACGGCCGGCGAGAAGAGGAACGTGTGGCCGACCATGATGACGCGGTCGCGGGCCTCGGCAGCCGCCAACAGCCGCCGGCACTCCGCGCTCGAGGCCGCCATCGGCTTCTCCAGGAACAAATGCTTGCCGGCCTCCAGAGCGGCGAGGCCCAGAGGAAAGTGGCTGGAGACCGGCGTCGCGACAACGATCGCGTCCAGCGCGGGATCGCCGATCAGGTCCTGCGGATCGGTGGTCCGCTTGACCTGCGGATACATGGCCCCCACCTTCTGCAGCCTCTGCGCATCGAGGTCGGCGATGGCGGCGAGTTCGACGTCCGCGTTGTTATGGAAGTTCCGGATGAGGTTCGGTCCCCAGTAACCGCACCCGATGACGCCCATTCTGATCATGCCGGTTCCTTTCGGCTCGAACCGCCCGGCGCCATGCCGGCCGTCGCTGGTCTACCGGTGTTGCCCGGAGTATGCCGTAGATCGGCATCGTCGGCGGAGGCTTGAGCGGCTTCGGCGCGGGCCTAGAGGCCGCCCGTGCCGCGCAAGACGACCGGGATCGTCCGCAGCAGGATCTTCAGATCCAAGAGCAACGACCAGTGGTTGATGTAGTGCAAGTCGAGATGAACCATCTCGTCGAAGCTGACCTGGCTGCGTCCCGTGACCTGCCAGAGGCCCGTCAATCCCGGAATGACCTTCAAGCGCTCGAAGTGCCACGGCTGGTAGTTCTCGATCTCGTAGGCAATGGGCGGCCGCGGGCCGACCAGGGACATTTCGCCCTTGATGACGTTGAAGAGTTGGGGCAATTCGTCGAGGGAGGTGCGCCGCAGCCAGCGGCCGATCGCGGTCACGCGCGGATCGCGCTCGAGCTTGAACAGGTCCTTGCCGCCATTCGTCTGACGGCAACCGTCCTTGTCGCCGTTGATGAACATCGCGGCGAACTGGCGATGCACGTTGTCGTCCGCGTCATGTCGCATGGAGCGGAACTTGTAGAACTTGAAGGGGCGGCCATTGCGCCCGAGGCGCTCCTGCACGAAGAGCACCGGACCAGGGCTCGACCGCTTGACCAGGATCGCGAGGACCAGGAAGAACGGCGACGCCAAGAGGACGGCGGCGCAAGCGGCCGCCAGATCGAAGAGGCGCTTGAGCGTGCCGCGATAGCCGGCCATCCGCCGCGTATCGACGGGAACGAAGAACTCGTGCTGGGCGAGGGTGAGACCGACAGGGGCAATCTGCAGCGCAGTTGCGTCTTGCTTCATGGCCGACAGCCCTCCAAGGCGAACTCGTGATGCGTCAAGCTAGAAGTCGAAGCACATCGTTAGCCTTGGCCCATCGGCACCTTTCTTCCGGAGCAGCATCTCGACGGCAAATCCGTCATTTCCGACCATGGAACAATTTTACCATATCATATCGTCGTTTGTCTACCCCCGATTCGCAACGTTTTTCCTTCCGGGAATTCTTTTGCCTTGCCGGCATCCGGAGCCTATGCTGCTGGTGTTTGATCGGTTTCGCGTCCAGAGATCCCGCGAGAGGAGTTGAATCATGGCGGAAAAGCTGTCCATCAAGCCCGCCGGCGGCAAACTAGGCATTCTCACCCCCGGTATGGGTGCGGTTTCATCCACTTTTGTCGCCGGCATCGAGGCCATCAGGCAAGGCCTTAGCCTGCCCATCGGCAGCGTCACCCAGATGGGGCATATCCGGCTCGGCAAGCGGACCGACGGCCGCCAGCCGCTCATTCGTAACTTCGTCCCTCTCGCCGACCTGAAAGATCTCGCCTTCGGCGGTTGGGACATCTTTCCGGACAGCGTGTACGAGGCCGCGGTCAAGGCCGGCGTCTTGCCGCTGGCCCTGCTCGACCAGTTGCGCCCGCAGCTCGACGCCATCAAGCCCATGCCCGCGGTCTTCGATCAGCATTACGTCAAGAAGCTGAACGGTCCGAACGTGAAGACCGGGCGCAGCAAGATGGAGCTGGCCGAGGCCGTGATCCAGGATATGGAAACGTTCCGGCGCGACCATGGCTGCGATCGACTCGTCATGATCTGGTGCGGATCGACGGAGATCTTCTTGACGCGAGGCGCCGTCCACGAGTCTTTGGCCGCCTTCGAAAAGGGCCTCCAGCAGGACGATCCCTTGATCGCGCCGAGCATGATCTACGCGTATGCGGCGTTGAAGGCTGGCGTCCCCTACGCCAACGGCGCGCCGAATCTCAGCGCCGACATCCCCGCGCTCGAAGAGCTGGCGAAGCGGACGGTCTCGCCGATCTGCGGCAAGGATTTCAAGACCGGCCAGACGCTCTTGAAGACGGTCCTCGCTCCGGGTTTCAAGGCGCGCATGCTGGGACTCAGCGGCTGGTTCTCGACGAACATCCTCGGCAACCGCGACGGCGAAGTGCTCGACGACCCCGACTCTTTCAAGACGAAGGAGGAATCCAAGCTGGGCGTGCTCGGATCGATCCTGCAGCCCGATCTGTATCCAGATCTCTACGGCAAGCTCTACCACAAGGTGCGGATCAACTACTATCCGCCGCGCGGCGACAACAAGGAAGGCTGGGATAATATCGACATCTTCGGGTGGTGCGGCATGCCGATGCAGATCAAGGTCGACTTCCTCTGTCGCGACTCGATCCTCGCCGCGCCGCTGGTGCTCGACCTCGCCCTGTTCCTCGACCTCGCCAAGCGCGCGGGTCTCGGCGGTATCCAGGAGTGGCTATCGTTCTTCTTCAAGAGCCCAGTCGTGCCCGCCGGCCTCTACGCGGAGCATGACCTCTTCATCCAGCAGAAGAAACTCAAGAACACCCTGCGCTGGATGATGGGCGAGGAACTCATCACCCACCTCGGACGGGAATACTACGACGAGTAGAGATCGCCCGGAGGCGCGCCGGCGACTGGAACGGTCGCCGGCGACGCCGTCCGGACCGAGGAGAGCGCGATGTCCCCTTGGACGCTCGAGTGCATCACGGTCGGCCCCCTGCAGATGAACGCGTGGCTACTGTGCGACGCCGCTGCTGGCGAAGCGGCGCTGATCGACCCCGGCGACGAAGCGCCGGCGCTGCTGGCGCGCCTGGACGCCAGCGGCTGCGATCTGCGTTGGCTGCTGGCGACGCACGGGCACTTCGATCACATCGGCGCCGCCGCCGAGATCCAGGACGTCTGGGACGTGCCGTTGCGCATCCACCCCGCAGACATGGAACTCGTCGCTGCCATGCCGTCGCTCCAGGCGGGTTTCGGTTTGCCGCCATCGCGAATGCCGCGTTGCGCGACGGATTTGCTAGAGGGCAGCCGCGTACCGTTGGGCTCGGGATCGCTGGAGGTGGTCGCCGTTCCGGGCCACTCGCCCGGCCACGTGATGCTCGTCTGGACCGACCACGCCCTGGTGGGCGATTGCATCTTCGCCGGTTCCATAGGCCGGACGGATCTGCCTGGCGGCGACCACGCGGCGCTGATGCGTAGCATCCAGCAGCGCATCTATGCACTGCCGGCCGCGACGGTCTTGCACCCGGGTCACGGACCCGACACAACGGTGCAGCGTGAATTGCGCACCAATCCGTTCGTCAGGGGCGCATGACCGCGGACCCGCGACGCGGCGCCAGGCCGATGCCTGGTTCTCTTGAGGCGGCGGCTATTCCTCTTCGGCAAGCTCACTCTGCGCGGTCGCGAGGTGTTCGGCGGCGGCCGCCTCCCTCTGATCCAACCGCTCCTTCTCGAGCTTGGCGTGGCGTTTGAGGAAATCCTTCTTGATCCAGTCGCGGTAGAGAGAAGCGCCGAGACAGCCGGAATCATAGGAGTAGATGCTCTGGAAGTTCGCCGGCGCTTCCTCGATCTTGATATTGTTCGTGATGATGGTCCGAAAGATATCCTGTTTATCGAAGATCTGCCCGAGTTCGCGCCGCACGTTCTTCAGCAGCGGCGTGCGGCCATCCTTCAGCGTCAACAGCACGCCTAGCACGCGCAGCCAGATGTTCTGCCGCTCCTTGACGCGATCGATCAGGCCGGCCAGCTGGCGCAGGATCGGCACGGCCAGGCCGGTGCACGGCGTCGGGATCAGCGCATAGTTGGCGGCGACCAGTGCGTTCTGCGTCAGGACGCCCAGATTGGGCGGCGTATCGATGATGATCCAGCCGTAGTGGGGCGCCAATGCCGCGACGACCTTCTCCAAGCGATCCGTGATCTGCGTTTTCGCCACGCTCTCCAGCGACGGGTGCGAAGGCAGCAGATGGATCTCTTCGTCGTAGACCGTCGTCGTGATGCCGTCGTGCGGCGTGATCGCGCGGCGCAGCACGTCGAACACGCTGCGCTGCGGCGGCTCGCCGTCCAGCTTACCCAACAAGGTGCTCGTGGCGCAGCCATGGGGATCCATGTCGATGAGCAGGCAGGAAGAGGTCACGTCGCTGTACCGGATCAAGCCGGCAGCCAGGTTGACGGCAGTCGTCGTCTTGCCGCTGCCGCCCTTGTGGTTGACCACGGCGATCACATTGCTCATCGGCAACACCCTCTTTGCGGCGTAAAAAGAGGAAATCTGGCGTTTCGGAAAGATCCGAGGAATATAGGTCGTCGACCAACAGGCTCCAAGAAAGAATCTTCGCGGAGCGCCAACAGCGCACAACTGCACAAAACGACAGCTAGATCGTACGGTGCGCGGCAGGAATTCATGTCACAACGTCAGATATTTTGGCTCTAGAAAACAGCATGCAGCATCAGGAGGATCTCCCAGAATTGATGCGGCGTGTTCGATGACGTCGCGATTTCGGGCAAGGCGTACCCCTCCGCGACCGGAGGTTCGTAGTCGTCGAATGTCAGCGTCGCCAGATGCCCGCGAGCCTCGGCGCGCAGTCCCCAGATCGGGTTGAGCTGGACGTGGTACCCGCCCCCGACACGCGCCGCGATGCGAGTCTGGTCGATCGCGTCGTCGGCTGCCCCGCTGGCGGCGATCAGCGCGCCTCCGCCGAGCAGATACGGATAACGGGCCTGGCTGATCAGGCGGTATTCGAAGTCCAGACCCAACACGACCAGGTCCATCCGATCCCAGCGGTAGATCTCGGCGCCCTGCCCGACACGCGCCAACGCCGTCATGTCGACCTGAGCGGTGCTCAGGCTCAGCCGCACCCAGGAACGTTCGCTCATGCGCCGGCCCATGGCCACCGCCAGCGCGATGTTCTCGTCGAGCGTCACCACGAAATCGCGCGAGTTGAACGACGGTCCGCCGGGCGCCTGCCAGTTCGTGCTCGTCAGATCCCGCGTCTGCACGCGGAAGAGGTCGCCGCTCGCCATCGCGCCGGCGCCCAGCGCGAAGAACCAGCGCGGCCTGTCGTCTCGCCCATCTGGCGGCGACTCGTCCGCTACGGTCGGTCCGGCGCGACGGCGCCCGCTGACCGCCTGCCCCCAGAGATCGGTGGCGGTCAAGCCCTGCGCGACCGCGACCAACAACACGAAGGCGATTCGCAATCCCATCTCATCTCCGGCAAGTCAAGGTTGCGGGCGCTGCAGAGCGAACGTGTGCAAGATGGCGTTCATGCGCCGGAAATAATCCATCTTGTCGATGCCGGGCGCATAGCAGAGCGCGTCGAGGCAGAAGATCCGTTGTCCCTGCGGATCGGCGACGAACCAAGACCAGAACGGCCCCCCGCCGGCGAAACGCTTGCCGGCCCATGCTCCTTCGAGCTTGACCGCCGGCATGCCGGCCAGTTCTTCTTGTTTCCAGACGAGGACTTCTGGAACGATCTCGTCATTGTGCATCTTCGCCGCGATCTCGCGCCGCCATTCCAGCAGCACCGCCGGCTGCCGCAACAGAAGCTGCGGATCGACGCTCGCCGCCCAGGCGACGGTGATGCCGCGCGACGGTCCTGTCTGCATGTATTCCACGGCCGGATAGCCGCCTGGGCTGTCCTGATTCAACTTGTACTCGGCGGGCATCTCGAGGAAGAAGCGGTGCCGCAGCCAGAGATCCTCCATCGCCTGCGTGTTGAGTCCGGTATGCCGGTAGCGTTTCATGATCCGCGTGTTCGCCGTGCGCACGAAGATGTCGCGCAATTCCCGCGCGTTGCGGCGCAGGTAGCTGAGCAGGCTGTTGCGGTCCGTGCCGGCGACGACGATGGCGTGCTGGTAGCTGGCGAATGGTTCGGGGAACTGCAACGTCGCCCCGGTGCCGGTCATCGCTCTCGTTTCCGCATCCGGCGTCAGCCGCCCGCGGAGGTATTTCTCGACCGGTCCGCCGTCGCCGACACGCCAGATGAACAGGATGTTCTTGTAGCCCTTGCTGAGATCCCAACGATCCGGCGCATAGACGTCCACGTTGAAGAGCGGTTCTTCGGCGAGGACGAACGTATAGTTCTCGTTGAACGCCTCCTGGAAAGTCTGCAAGGCCCCGGCCAGAGCCTCGCTGGATACGACGACCGCGAGGTCGCCGTACGACCCCGGAGCCATGAAGATCGGCTTGTCGCGATCGTACTCGCATGCCGACAGCGTTACGCAGAGAGCCGCCAGGAAAGCTTTCGGAAAACACTGTCGCAAACCGGACCTCCCCGGGGTCGAACAAGCACCCCGCGAAGGTACCTGTTCGCTCGTCAATCTGGCGTGGTTCTATCTACGGCTAGCCTGCCGAGGCTGTCAAGTCTGGCCTCCAGCAACCTGATCTGCCGTTCGCGCGCACCGAGATGGCGCCGCAGCACTTCCAACTCCTGTTCGAGCTGGCGTATGCGCATGACCTGAAGGTCGCCGCCGGCGCCGAACGTGGCGCCGCCGAATCCGCCGCCGGCGCTCGTCTGGCGCTGAAAGCCGAACCCGGCGCTCCTGCCGAGCGAACGGTACGGCGAATCGAGCGGACGGCGATTGGCTTCGATGGACGCCAGCGACGCAGGCGCGGCGGCCTGCACAGGTACCCGCGGCGCGCCGGACGACGCATGCGCGACCGGCGCGTCGCCAGCTCGCGTCGGCGACATCCGCTCCGGCAACACCAGCGCCACGAGGAGCACGGCGGTCAATCCCAGCACCGCCGAGAAACCCGCCCGCGAGATCCAGCGTCGCCAGCCCGTCAGCGGCAACCGCCACGGGATGCGAACCTCTCTGGCCGCCTCGCGCATGACCTGGTTGAGGCGCAGTTGCAGTTTCCAATCGAAGTTATCCGGCAGCGTCGCGGTGGTCGCCATCAGCATCCGCCGTCCGACCAGGAGATCGTCGCAGTACAGGCGGCAATCGGCGCAGGCGTCGAGATGCTCCTGCAGAACGACCACATGCTGTGCCGCGAGCTGACCATCGAGCTGCAGGCTGATCCATTCCTGGGCTTTGTTGCACTTCATGGGCAGGCGCCTCCGTCGTTCGTCAATCCTCTTCGGCCTGAGCGCGGGCCTCGATGCGCTCGAGTTCCGCCAGCAATGCCTCGTTACGCAGCAGCGGCTTGATGTTCTGCCGGAAGCGGTGCCGCGCGCGGTTGATGCGGGAGCGGACCGTGCCGAGCTTCAGTCCCGTCACCTGCTGGATCTCCTCGTAGGACAGTTCCTCGACCTCGCGCAACAGGAACGGGACCCGGTACTTTTCCGGGATCTTGGCCGTCGCCTCGCTGATCAGCTTGCCGAGCTCTTCGCCCTCGAGGTCTCGGCTGGGATCCGCGCGCGGATCCGGCGGATCCAGCGGCAGCTCGTCGTCGTCGGGGGTCGGATTCAGATTCAGCATCCGCGGCGCGCGGGACTGTTGGCGCATCCGATTCCGTACCAGGTTCGTGGCGATCGTGAAGACCCACGTCGAGAAACGCGCGATCTCACGGTACTTGTCCGCGTGCAGGTAGACGCGGATCAGCGTCTCCTGCGTCAGTTCCTCGGCCAGACTGCTTTCCCTGACCATGCGCAGGATGAAGGAGTAGAGCCGGCCCTTGTAACGCGCCACGATCTCGTCGAAGGCCCGCCGCTGGCCCTGTTGCACGAGGACGACGAGGTCTTCATCGCGCAGCTGCAGCCAGCCGCCGTTGCCATCTCTCGTCCCGGCGCTGTGATCTCGCCGTGCGGAATTCACCGAGGATCTCCTTCAGGAGTCGCGACCGGATCCGGCCCCGCCTGATACACCGGCCCGGTGCGCAGGTTCCGGAACCGATCGCCGCCAACCCCGGACGGCGGCGAAACAGGTCGCGCAGCCCGGGTTCAGGGCAGAACCTCCGCCAGCGGCCAGAGAACGAGAAACGCCTCCGGCGGCACGCGGACGATGGTTTCGCTGGCCGGTGCGATCTCCAGCCTTCCTGGCCAGCGAGTCGTCGTCGCGACGAGCTGTCGCCCCTCCCACCGCAGCTGCAGACGGAGTTCATCGCCGCCGCGCCCACGGCCGCGGACGACGAGTCGGCGCCGCCAGGCGCCCTGAGCGGTGGCGGAAGCCGGCGGGGGCGTCCCGAGGATCTGCAGGTCCGGCCAATGCAACTCCGCCGGCTCGCGGCGGGTGGCGGATCGCCACCGGCGCCTTTCTTCGCTACGGGAGGGAACCGGCGGACCGGCGGCCCACCGTTCAAGCAACGCGCCGACGGCACGCGCCGTGCCGTGATCGAAACGCCGCCACGGCGCGTGCCACGGTTGGAGCAAGCCGCCCTCCGCTGCCGCCGAGGCCAGCGTCCAACCGTCGCCGAGTCGCCGCCGCAATTGCGCCATGGCCTCCGGAGACCCGAGATCAACGACCGCCAGGTCGATGCGCCAACTGTCGCCACCGACGAGGGCCACGAGCACACCTTCGCCTTCGCCCGCCGGCGATTGCAGACGCCAGGAACCCGTGAGCTGTCGTGCCTCGAGCGGCGCCGCCGTACTTCCGGGCGCGCCGACGACGAATCCGAGCAGCCAAGATAGGCCACAGCCCAAGAGCCACCGGCGGCGGCGCTCAGGGATCACGCTCGACCTCCGCGATGAGCGCGTGCAATCTCTCCGCGTCGCCACCGCAAACTAGGGCGCGTCGCAGGACATCCAAGGCCTCCCTTGCTCGGCCGAGTCGGTGCAAGGTAAGGCCGAGGTGCTCGAGGATCGTCGGATCTTCCGGTCGTTGATTGGCCGCCTCGACGAGCCATTCGAACGCACCGGCGAAGTCGCCCCGCCGGTAGAGCACCCAACCCAACGAATCGAGGTAGGCCCCGTTCTGCGGGTCGTTCCGCAAGGCCTGCCGCACGAGCTCTTCGGCCCGTAACAGATCCTCGCCCTGCTCAGCCAGCATGTAGGCGAGATTGTTGGCGACTTCGGGGTCGTCCGGGTACTCGCCGTGCAGTTCGCTCAAGATGTTGATCGCCTCGCGTTCGGCTCCCGACTCCTGCAGGCAGAGGCTCAACTCGAGATGCGCGATGACCCGGGTCTCGTCGGCTTCGCCCGCCTGGCGGAAGTGCCGGCACGAGGCCGGCAGGTCGCCGAGGCGCCGAAAGCTGTAGCCGAGGATCAAGTGGCCGCCATGGTCCTGCGGATCGATGTGCGCGGAAGCCCACTCGGCATGCTCCTGCAGGTCAGCGCGCCGGAACGCGCCCTCGACGCTCGCGGGCGAATCGTGCGGCTGACGCTGCAGCAGCGCGAAGATGCGCAGCAGCGCGATGCGGTAGCCGACGAGTTCCGGCTGCAGATCGATGGCCAGCTGCAACTGTTCGGCGGCGGCGGCCAGATCACCCTGCAACTCGAGCGCCCGACCCAACAGGAAGCGCAATTCCGCATCTTGCGACCAGCGCTCGCAGGCCGCGGTCAGGATCGGCAGCGCCTCGGCGACGTCGCCGGCCGCGAGATGGATGCGCGCCAGCAGCGTCTGGACGCCAGGCCGCGGATCGTCCGCTTCGCGCGCGGCGAGGTCGACGAGCAGCTCCCGGGCCTGCGCCAAGTTGCCTCGGCGCAAGTAGACGTCGGCGAGGTCCAGGCTGCAATCCGGCTGCCGCGTCAGGCCCGCCGCGAGGCGCCGCGCATCGGCTGCCGCCGCCTCCTGGCGCGCGGCGGCGAACTGCCCGCCATGGACGAGATAGCGCAGCAACGGCAGCACCAGGCCGCGCGACGCGGGCAGCTCCGCGATCCCTTCGCGCAGGAAGTCGGCCATGGCCGCGAAGCGCTGGTGCCGCTCCAGGAGGGCGCCGCCGGCGAGGAAATAGTCTTCCGCGCGCGCTCGATCCCGCGCGGCGGCTTCCCGGTAGACCGCCAGCGCGGCGTCGATCCGATCCAGCCGGCCGAGGAGATCGGCCTGCAATTTGACCAGATCCGGATCGCGCGCTCCTCTCGCGAGCAATGCCTCGACCTGCTCCAGCGCGGCCTGGGTCCGCCCGCTCTGCGCCAGCAGCAGGGCGTATTGGCGCCGCTGGGACAGGCTGTCCGGCGCGGCGGCCACGAGTTCCCCATACAGGCGCACGGCGTCGAGGGTGTACCCCGCCTCGCCGAGGCCCCGCGCGAACGTCTCCTTCACGAGCCAAGATGCCGGGGCCAGGCGGTGCGCGTGGCTGAGGTACACCAGCGCCGCCTCCGTCTCCCCCTGCTGGAGCAGAGAGCGACCGAGCGCATAGGCCGTCGTCGCGCCGGGAAGCAGGCCGGACGCATCGCCCGAGCCGTCGGGCAACAACCGGACCCGGGCCGCGGGCGGCGGCAGGCCATCGGGGTCGGCCAGCGCCTCGCCGACCATCAACGCGGGCAGCAGGCAGAGCAAGCCGCGCAGTACCGGAACGAGCATGCGGAACCTTCCCGCCGTGCTGACATCGTCCGCCGCGCTCACTCGTCGACGGGCGCAGGACTCTCCACGAGAAGGTCGCCGCAGGTCACCAAAGCCGCCAGGGCCTCTCTCGCCGCGGCCTGTTCGGCGATCTTCTTGCTCGCCCCGATCCCCTGTCCCAGGAGACGGCCATTGAACGATACGCTGACCTTGAAGACCCGCGCATGGTCCGGCCCTTCGATCGCCGTGACCCGATAGCGCGGCGGCGATTTGAATCGGGCCTGGATTATCTCCTGCAAGCGGCTCTTGAAATTCTCATGCCCGCGTCGGGCGAGGAGCTGTTCGGCTTCGGCAAGAACACTCCCCGCGATGACCTTGCAGGCACCCGCGAGCCCGGCGTCGAGATAAACGGCGCCGATGACCGCCTCCGTCGCGTCGGCCAGGATGCTGGCGCGGCTGCGGCCGCCTGTCGCGGCCTCGCTGCGCGACATCCTGATGTAGGCCCCCAGATCGAGCCGCACGGCGACCTCGGCCAAACGCTCACGACACACGAGCAGAGACTTCATCTTCGTGAGGTCGCCCTCGCTCATATCGGGATAGTTGCGGTAGAGATGGTCGTTGACCACCAATCCGAGCACGGCATCGCCGAGAAACTCGAGGCGTTCGTTGCTCTCCTCCCGCCTCTCGCGGGCGACCAGACCGTGCGATCGATGCAACAGCGCCTGCTGCAGCAATTCCGGCTTGGCGAAGCGGTGGCCGAGGCCCATCTCGAGCCGCGCCAACTGCGGCGGCGGGACGTACGAATCCGGATCGGCGTCTGTTCGCTCGTCCGCCGTCGCCGTCATACGCCGCCAGAAGTCTTTCAGCCCCATGGCACTCAGGACACCGCCCGGAAACAGATCGTCACGTTGTGGCCGCCGAAACCGAAGGAGTTCGATAGCGCGTACTCGACCTTGGCATGCACGGCCGAGTTCGCGCAGTAATCGAGATCGCACTCCGGATCGGGGTTGCGCAAGTTGATCGTCGGCGGCAGAACGCCTTCCTTGAGCGAGAGGACCGTCGCCGCGGCCTCGACCGCACCCGCCGCGCCCAGCAGGTGCCCGACCATCGACTTGTTGGCGTTGATCTTCAGCTTGTCGGCATGCGCTCCGAACACCTTGCGGATCGCGAGCGTCTCGATCTTGTCGTTGAACGGCGTCGACGTACCGTGGGCGTTGATGTGCCCGATCGCCTCCGGCGCCAAGCCGGCGCAGCGCAGCGCCGCCAGCATGCTGTGCTGGGCGCCATTGCCGTCGTTGTCCGGTTGCGTCATGTGGAATGCATCGGCGGTCGATCCGTAACCGCAGATCAGGCCCAGGATGTGCGCGCCGCGGGCGCGTGCATGCTCCTCGGCTTCGAGGACCAGCAAGCCGGCTCCCTCGCCGAGGACGAAGCCGTCGCGATCACGATCGAACGGGCGGCTCGCGGTCGCCGGATCGTCGTTGCGCGCCGAAAGCGCTTTCATGTTTCCGAACCCCGCCAACGCCATCGGACAGACGGCGGCTTCGGTGCCACCGGCGAGGATCACGTCGGCGGCGCCCAGCCGGATCTGGTCGCAAGCCGAGGTGATCGCATGGCCCGAGGACGCGCAGGCGGAGATCGTCGCGTAATTCGGACCGCGGTAGCCGAAGCGGATGGAGACCAGTCCGGAGGCCATGTCGGCGATCATCATCGGGATGAACAGGGGCGACACCCCGCGCGCGCCGCGCTGCAGCAGCTTGCTATGCTGGTCTTCGAAGGTCAGCATGCCGCCGATCCCCGAGGCGATGATGACCCCGTAGCGGTACGGATCGCTCGGCTCGGGCAGGCCAGCCTGCGCGATGGCCTCGATCGCGGCTCTCAACGCGAACTGACAAAAGCGGTCGGTCTTGCGGGCCTCTTTGGGATCCATGAAACCCTCGGGATCGAAGCCCTTGACTTCCGCCGCGAAATTCGAGCGGAAACCCTCGGTGCTGAACGACGTGATCGTCGCCGCACCGCTGGCGCCGGCTTTCATGGCGGCCCACGTCGCGTCCCGATCGAGACCGATCGCCGTAACTAGTCCGATGCCCGTGACAGCCACATTGCGCGGGTGCACTTCCCATCCTCCCTGTTCTGCGGAACAACGACCCCGGCCTCAGCGGACACGCGCTGGGCCGGGGTCGAAGCCAAATCCCCGGCCAAAGCCGGTTGGCGGCGTTGAATCTTCTACTGATCCGCCAGACGCTCTTCGAGGTAGTCGATGGCGTCCTGGACCGTACGCAACTTCTCCTGGTCTTCATCGGGTATGGTCAGGTTGAACTCGTCCTCCAGGTCCATGACCAACTCCACCGTATCGAGGCTGTCCGCTCCCAGGTCGTCCAGAAACGACGCCTCCGGAGTGATCTGCTCGGGGTTGACAGATAGCTTGCGCTCGATGATCTCGTAGACCTTTTCCTGAATCGAAGCCATTGCGAAGGCCCTCCTTGAGCATCCGAACCGTTAGGACATGATCATGCCGCCATCGATCACCAGCGTCTGCCCCGTGATCCACGCGGCTTCGGGAGACAAGAAGAATCTCACCGCTCCGCACAGATCCTCGACGCGGCCCGGCCGTTTCAAGGGAATCCGCTGGAGCATGTCCGCCCGCACTTTTTCCGGCAGCGCGGCCGTCATGTCGGTTTCGATGAATCCGGGCGCGATGGCGTTGCACGTCACGCCGCGACCGCCGAGTTCCCGAGCCACCGACTTGGTCAAAGCCACGACCCCCGCCTTGCTGGCGGCGTAGTTGGCCTGGCCGGCATTGCCTGTGATACCGATCACGGAGCTGATGCTGACGATCCGCCCCGCATGCTGGCGCATCATAATCGGCGCCACCGCCCGTGTAAAGAGGAAGGTCCCGGTCAAATTGACGTTCAGGACCGCTTGCCAGTCGGCCGGGGACATCCTGACCAGCAGCGCATCGCGCGTGATGCCGGCGTTATTGACCAGCCCGTGGACCACCGGAAAATCGGCGGCGATGGCCTCCACCGCCTTCTGGACCTGGTCCCAGTCTGCGACATCGGCGGCGTAGGTGCGAACCTGGGCGCCCGCGGGCATCTGGGGATCGTCCGCCAGCGGTCTGTCGAAGCTCAGGTCGACCATCGCCACCGGCCAGCCGGCGCGGGCCAAGTCGCGCGCCATGGCCCGACCGATGCCGCGATTCGCCCCCGTGATGATGACCACGCCTTCATTCGCCATGCTGCGCCTCCTGTGCTCTGGGCGGCGCATCGCCGTCCGTGCCTTCGAGTTGCCTGCGGATCTCGTGCAGTTCCGGCACCGTTCCGACCGTCAAGAAAGCGACATCCGGATACGTCCTGCGCGCGAGATTCGTCAGGACGCTGCCGGGCCCCACCTCCAGCACGACGCGCGGCCGCTCCGCCTGGCCCTCGATCAACCAGTTCATGCTGTCGTGCCAGAGGACGGGCGACGTCAGTTGCCTCTTGAGGCCCGAGCGCAGATCCGCCGCCCTGGTCACCGGACGGCCCGAGACGCTGGCCACGAGCGGGGCTGCCGGATCCTCGAATTCCGTGGCTTCCAGCAAGGCCGCGAACGTGGCCGCCGCGTCGGCGAGCAGCGGCGAATGGAACGCGCCGCTGACGTTCAGCGGGGTGACGCGCCGAGCGCCCGCCGCCTTGAGGGCCTCGCCGGCGGCGGCCACCGCCGCCAGTTCGCCCGAGATGACGCATTGCGTCGCGGAATTGTGGTTCGCCATGACGACCGACCCGAACCCGGTCGCCACTTCGGCGCATATCCGGCGGGTCTCCGCGGCGCCGAGGCCCATGATCGCCGCCATCGTGCCAGGCCGCTTCTGGCCGGCCGTGAACATCAGCTCGCCGCGCTCGCGCACCAGCTTCAGCGCCTGCTGCGGCGCCAGCGCCCCGACGGCGGCAGCGGCCGAGAACTCGCCGAGACTGTGTCCGGCAACGGCGGCGGGCCGGATCTGCAACTCGGCGAGCGCCTGGACGACGGCCAGACTGTGCGCCAGGATCGCGGGCTGCGCGTTGCGGGTCTCGGTCAAGACGTCGAGGGGCCCATCGAACATGAGGCGCGTCAGGTCGAAACCCAATGTCGCGTCGGCGAGGTCCAGGAGCGCAGCGGCGGCCCCGCCCTCCGCGTACAGATCGCGCGCCATGCCGACCGCCTGCGATGCTTGGCCGGGGAAGATCATCGGAACGCGATAGGTCTTCATGGCTCATCCTTCCCGCTCGGCGGCCGCGGCGAGCGCCTGATCGATAAGCTGCGGCAGACCGCACTGCACCTGTTTCGCGGCGATCTTGATCGCTTGCGTGAAGGCTGCCGGCGTGCTGCGACCATGGCAGATGATCGACACGCCGCCGACGCCGAGCAGAGGAGCGCCGCCGTAGACCTCATAACTGAAGCGTCGTTTGAACACACCGCCGAGCGCTTGCAGGCCTGCCAATTCCGCGGCGGTGAGCTGCCCGCTGCCGCCGAGCGCCGCCATGAATTGGGCCAGACCCTCGATCGCCTTCAGGACGATGTTGCCCGTAAACCCGTCGGTGATCAGGACGTCGCAGGGGCCCTGGAGAAGTTCGTTGCCCTCGACATTGCCGGCGAAGTTCAGCTCCGAGCTGCGCAGGAGTTCATGCGTGGCCACGGTCAACTCGCTGCCCTTCGTGGCCTCGCCGCCGATGTTGAGCAGGCCTATCGTCGGCGCGTCGACGTGGTGCATGGCTCGGCAGTAGGCCGAGCCCATGCGAGCGAAACTGAGCAATAGCTCGGGCGTCGCCTGGGTATTGGCACCGGCGTCCAGGAGCAGCGTCTCGCCGCGCAGGGTCGGGATGAACGTCGCGATCGCCGGCCGCGTGGCATTGCCCAGGCGGCCGAGGATGAGCAAGCTCGCCGCGACCATGGCCCCCGTCGATCCGGCGGAGACGACCGCATCGATGCGTCCGTCTCGCTGGTCGCGCATCGCGCGGACGATGGGCGAATCGGGATTGGCGCGCACCGCGGCGGCTGCCGCCGCGTCCATCGCGATGTCCTGGGAACAAGCGACGACCTCGGGGGTCGGCGCGCCGGCGCCGTTTTCCGCCAGAACCGCGGCGATGCGTTGCGGATCGCCGTAGAGGACGATCTCGGCACGCAACTCTTCGGCGAGCGCCTGTACGGCGCCGGCAACCGAAGCCGCGGGACCGATGTCACCGCCGCTCGCATCGACGGCGATCCTTGCCAGGCGCGTGGATTTCGTCACGGGAGCGTCCTTCGCCGCGGGGCCGGCGCCGGTCGGATCAGGACTCGACCACCAGGACCTCGCGGTCCCCATAGTAGCCGCATTCGCGGCAGACGCGATGAGGCAGCCGCGGCGCGCCGCAATGGGGGCACTTGCTGGGATCCGGGCGGCGCAGATGCCAATTCGCGCGGCGCTTGCCTTTGCGCTGGTGACTCGTCTTTTTCTTCGGAACAGCCATTTCGAGGCCTCTCCTTTGCTGCCGCCGCGGATCTTCCGGCGCGCGGGCCTCCGCAAGCCGCCACGATCCCGGTTCGTTAGTCCGGCAGGTCCGCCCAACGCGGGTCGGGATCCTCCGGTGCGCATACGCACGCTGTTTCGTTCAGATCAGCGCCGCAACCGCTGCAGATCCCCCGGCAAGCGGCCTGGCAGATCCTCGCCAAGGGCACCGCCAGCACCGCCGCTTCGCGGACCGCATCGGTCAAGTCCACCACCCCGTCCCGCTGGTGCAGGACCGCGGTGTCGCTGTCGTCGTCTTCCCGGCCGGCGTCCCGTAGGATCAAGAGTTCCAGGGGCAAAGGAAACTCCAGATCGAACTCCCGCAGGCAGCGATCGCACGTCGCCGGGCCGACGGCGGTCAACTCGCCGCGCACGACGCAACGCCCTTCGAGATTGTCCACCCGCAGCACACCGCGCAGCGTGACTGTGCCCGGGCCGCCGGGACCGAAGTCCAGGTCGCATCTGCCGGCCAGGCTGACGGCGCTCTGCCCGCCCGGCGTCCTGTCCAGATCCAGCTTCATGAGCGGGCAACTCTAGTCCCCGCCAGGGGTTCTGTCAAGGCGGGCGGATCCATGTCAGCGCTGCTGCGTCCGACCGGCGCCGAAGATCAATTCCAGTTCGCGCCGCGCGTCCGCGTCGTTGGCCGACGCATGGACCGCGTTCTGGGTCAACGAGGCGCCGAAACGATGGCGGACCGTGCCGGGGGCCGCCCGCGCCGGATCCGTGGCTCCGATGAGGTCGCGCAGGCGCGGCACCGCCTCTTCGCGCTGCAGCCGTACGCAGATGACCGGTCCCGAGGCGATGTACGCCACAAGGTCGCCGAAGAACGGCTTGCCGCGGTGCTCGGCGTAGAATTCGCCGATCGTCCGCTCATCGAGCCTCCGCATGGCGAGATCGAGGATGCGGAAGCCCGCCTGGTTGACCATCGCCAGGATTTCGCCGCATTTCTGCTCATCTGCCGCCACGATCTCGGGCTTGATCATGAAGTACGTCTGCGTCATGCCCGGCCTCCGCCGCCGCCGCGCACCCGTTGCAGCAGCGGCACGATGTCGATCGCACGCTTGGCCACCGGTATGCCGGCCTTCTCGAGGGCGGCGGTCTTCTCGGCCGCGGTTCCGGTACCGCCGGTCACGATCGCGCCGGCGTGCCCCATGCGCTTGCCGGGGGGCGCGGTCTGCCCGGCGATGAACGCGACCACCGGCATGTCGACATGGGCCTGGATGTATGCGGCGGCCTGCTCCTCCGCATCGCCGCCGATCTCGCCGATCAGGACCAGGGCCGTGGTCGCAGGATCGGCCGCGAACGCCTTGACCGCATCGAGGAAGCTGGTGCCGATGACCGGATCGCCACCGATGCCGAGGCAGGTGCTTTGCCCCAGTCCGGCGCTCGTCAGCTGCCATACGACCTCGTAAGTCAAAGTTCCGCTGCGCGATACGACGCCTACGGCGCCAGGCTTGACGATGCTCGCCGGCATGATGCCCAGCTTCGCGACGCCGGGTGCCAGCAGGCCGGGGCAGTTCGGTCCGATGAGGCGCACGCCGCGTTCCTGCAGGAACGGCATGGCCCGCACCATGTCCAGCGTGGGCACGCCCTCGGTGATGCAGACGACGAGTTCGATCCCGGCGTCGGCAGCTTCGAGAATGGCGCCGGCGGCGAACGGCGGCGGCACGAAGATGACCGAGGTGTTCGCGCCGGTGCCCTGAACCGCTTCCTGGACCGAATCGAAGATCGGCACCCGTTCGGCGAAGACCTGACCGCCCTTGCCCGGCGTGACGCCGGCCACGACCGCGGTGCCGTAACCAAGCATGGCCCGGGTGTGAAAACCGCCGTCGCGGCCCGTGATGCCCTGCACCAGCACCCGCGTCTTGTCGCTCACGAAGATCGCCACGTCACGCCTCCCTCACGCCGCTCTGCCGGCGAGCTCGATGGCCTTCTGCACGGCCTCGTCCATGGTGGCGGCCGGCACCAGATCGGTGGCCGCGAGCAGTTCGCGGGCTTCCTGCTCGTTGGTGCCCGTCAGGCGCACCACGACTGGCACGCGGATGTCGAGCTGCCCGGCAGCCTGGATGATGCCCCGGGCCACGTCGTCGCAGCGCGTGATGCCGCCGAAGATGTTGAACAGGATCGTCTTGACTTCCCGGTCGCCGAGGATGATGCGCAGGGCGTTGACGACCTTCTCCGGGTTCGAGCTGCCGCCGATGTCCAGGAAGTTCGCCGGCCGGCCGCCGTAATGCTCGACGAGGTCCATGGTCGCCATCGCGAGTCCCGCGCCGTTGACCAGGCACCCGACGTCGCCCTGCAGCTTCACGAAGCTCAGGTCGGCCTCGCGCGCCTGCCGCTCGGACGGGTCCTCCGCGTCGAGGTCGCGCAGATCCTCGTAGTCCGGATGCCGGTAGAGGGCGTTGTCGTCGAGGTTGATCTTCGCGTCGATGGCCAACCCCTCGCCGTCCGGGGTGAAGATGAAGGGGTTGATCTCGGCCAGGCTCGCGTCGGCCGCGACGAAGGCGGCGTAGAGTTTCTGCAGCGCGGCGGCGAGTTGGCGTGCCTTCCGCAGGTCGCCCGGGCAGAGGCGCAGGCCGAGGCCGAGCGCCTGGTGGTCGAGCAGTCCGTAGCGCGGGTCGACGGCGTGTTTGAGGATCGCCTCGGGCTTCTCGGCCGCGACCTGCTCGATCTCCACGCCGCCTTCGGCGCTGGCCATGACCAGCACGCGGCCGCTGCCGCGGTCGACGAGCATGCCGAGGTAATACTCCGCGGCGATGTCGACGGCCGGGGTGACCAGCACGCGGCGCACCTTGTGCCCCTTGATGTCCAGGCCGAGAATCGCCGCCGCGTGGCGGCGCACGTCCTCGAGAGCGGCGCAGAACTTCACGCCGCCGGCCTTGCCCCGGCCGCCGGTCAACACCTGGGCCTTGACCATGACCGGCAGACCGATCTCGCGGGCGGCAGCCTCGGCCTGTTCGACCGCTGCCGCGACCAGTCCCGCTGGAACGGGCAACCCATGGCGGCGGAGCAGGTCCCGCCCCTGGTACTCGTGGATGTTCACCGCTTCGACACCTCCGGTTGCTGCGGCACGCAAAATGGGACCGGCCTCTCGCGAGGCCGGCTCCCATCTTATACGAAAACAGACGTCCTGCCAGGGCCGACGCCCAGGCCGGCGCTAGGCCAGGAACCGGGCCAGCACCTGGGCCAGATCGGGCTTGCCGATCTCCTGCAGCTCGTAGCCGACCCGGACGGTCGGCTTCTTGATCTTGATGATCCGCGTCAGGTCGATCGGCGTGCCGATCACGACCGCATCGCAGTCGACGGCGTTGATCGTGCGCTCGAGATCGGCCTTCTGCTCGGTCCCGTATCCCATCGCGGGCAGGAGCGTGCCGATCTCGGGATACTCCGCGAACGTCTCCTTGAGACGGCCGACCGCCCACGGCCGCGGATCGACCAGCTCGGCCGCGCCCATGCGCATGGCCGCCACGACGCCGGCGCCATACGTCATGTCGCCGTGGGTCAGGGTCGGCCCATCCTCGACCACGAGCACGCGCAGGCCATGCAGGCTGTCGAGGTCGCCGCTGAGGGTCAGCGGACTGGCCGCCTCGATGATGACCGCTCGCGGGTTCAGTTCGCGTACGTTGTCGCGCACGGTCTGGATGTCCTCGAACTCGGCCTCGACGACCTTGTTGATCACCACGACGTCAGCCAGGCGCACGTTCGTCTCGCCGGGGTAGTACTCCTTCTCATGGCCGGGGCGGTGCGGATCGGCGACCACGATGTGCAGATCGCTCTTGAAGAACGGCGTGTCGTTGTTGCCGCCGTCCCACAGGATGATGTCCGCTTCCTTCTCGGCCTCGCGCAAGATCGCCGCGTAATCGACGCCGGCGTAGATGACGCCGCCGGCCGCGATGTGCGGCTCGTACTCCTCCATCTCCTCGATCGTGCAGTTGTGCTTCTCGAGATCGGCGAGCTCGGCGAAGCGCTGGACGCGCTGCTTGACGAGGTCGCCGTAGGGCATGGGATGCCGCACCGCGACGACCCGCTTGCCGGCGGCACGCAGCAGCTGGCAGATGGCGCGGCTGGTCTGGCTCTTGCCGCAGCCGGTGCGCACGGCGCCGACCGAGATGACCGGCTTGCTGCTCTGGAGTTGGGTGTCGCGTTCGCCGAGCATCACGAAATCCGCGCCGGCGGCATTGATGCGGCTGCCCAGGCTCATGACCTGCTGGTAGCTGCGATCGCTGTACGACATGACGCACATTTGCGCTCCCGTCGCGGCGATGAGCTGCTCGACCTCCGCCTCGTCGGCGATCGGTATGCCCTCGGGATAGAGCTTGCCCGCCAGTTCGGCGGGATACCGGCGACCGTCGATATCCGGAATCTGCGTCGCGGTGAAGGCGACGACCTCGAAGGCGGCGTTGTCGCGAAATCGGCAATTGAAGTTGTGGAAGTCGCGTCCGGCGGCTCCCAGGATGATGACCTTGGTCCTGCTCATCGCTGTCTCCTTGACATCACCGTCAGGTGGTCGGATCGCGGCCGTGGGAGCGGCGCCCGTCAGGCGCTCGATTCCCGGATGGCGGCGATGATGGAGGAGGTCGACCAACCAGCCCGCATAGGCACCCGGACGACGACACCGCCCCAGGCCCGCACTTCGCGGGCGCCGACGATGCCACTGTCCTCGTACTCGGACCCCTTGACGAGTACGTCCGGCCGCACCAAGAGGATCGTCTCCAGCGGCGTTGGCTCGCAGAATATGGTGACGGCGGCCACGGGCCGCAAGGCGGCGATCAGAGCCGCGCGGTCGGCGGCCGGCACGAACGGCCGCGCCGGACCCTTGAGCGCGCGCACGCTCGCGTCGTCATTGAGCGCCACCAGCAGCGAATCCGCCTGGCGGGCCGCTTCGGACAGGCTCCAGAGGTGGCCGGCGTGTAGGAGGTCGAAGCAGCCGTTCGTGAACGCGACGGTCCGCCCCGCCTCGCGCTCGGCGCGCGACCAGGCGGCGAGTTCGGCGCGCGCCAGGACCCGTCCCAGATCGACCGCACGCATGGTCAGGCCTCCTCGCGGTCCGCGCCGCAGGCGGCGGCGAGCTGGCGCCGCGACACGGAAACGGTCCCGACCTCGCGCACCGCCAGCCCCGCGGCGTGGTTCGCCAGGCCGGCCGCCACACGGAAGCTCGCCCCCGCCGCCAGGGCGGCCGTGTAGACGGCGATGACCGTATCGCCGGCGCCCGTGACATCGTAGACCTCGGTCGCCGCGGTCGGCAAATGGTGCACGGCCCCCTCCTTCTCGAAAACGCTCATGCCGTGTTCGCCGCGGGTGATCAGGACGCAGGCGGCGTCCGTACGTTCGCAGAGCAGGCGGCCGGCGCGCTCAAGATCCGAATCGCTGGCGATGGTCATGGCGCACGCCAGCTCGGCTTCCCTCTGGTTCGGGGTCAACGAAGTGACGCCGCGGTACTGGCTGTAGTCTCCCTTCTTCGGGTCGACGACCACCACGCAGCCCGTGGCCCGGGCGTGCGCGATGACGGTCGCCAGGACCGCATCGGTCAACAGCCCCTTGCCGTAGTCGCTGATGACCAGGCCGTCCACCCGGCCCAAGCCGCGCAGCCGACTCAACACCAGCTCCACGTGCGCGGCAGCCAGCGGCCGGTCGTCCTCCATGTCGGCCCGCACGACCTGCTGGTTCTGGGCGATGAGGCGCGTCTTGAGCGTCGTCGGCCGCTGCGCCAGGCGCACCAGGCCGTCGGTCGCCAGGCCCAGGTCGGCCAGCAACGCGCAGAGCGAATTGCCCGCGGCGTCCTCGCCGCACACGCCGACCAGGCCGACCGTCGCCCCCAGCGCCTTGAGGTTCGCCGCCACGTTCGCCGCGCCGCCGAGCTTCAAGGTCTCGCGCTGGACCCGCACCACGGGCACCGGCGCTTCGGGGCTGATGCGGTCGCAGCGGCCCCACAGGAATCGATCGACCATCAGGTCGCCGACGACCGCCAGGCGCAGGCGCGGCAGGCGGTCGAGGATGTCCTTGTACTTCTCGTGTATCATGTGTTTGCTTTCCCGGAACGAGCCTGTCCGAACCCGGCGCCGGACGCTAGCACCAGGCCGCAGACGTGTCAAACGACGCCTCTTCACGTCGGGCCGACGCTCCCGGCAGCCTTCGAAGGAGAGCCATGCAGCAGCCGCAGCAGCCGCCGACCCAGATCACCATCGATCTGCCGCCCGAGGTCGCCGAAGGCGTCTACGCCAATCTCAGCATCATCGCCAGCAATCCGAGCGAATTCGTGCTGGACTTCGCGCGCCTGCTGCCGGGCGTGCCCAAGGCGCGGGTCCATGCGCGGGTGATCCTGACCCCCGCGGCCGCCAAGGCCCTGCACCACCACCTCGGCCAGAACATCGAGCGTTTCGAGAAGCAGCACGGCGAGATCCGGCTCAAGCCCGGCAACCTGCCGGATCCGGGTCAGATCGGCTTTCAGCCCAAGTAGTCCGCCGCCGCTGGTTGCGTCTTCCAGCGGCGATGGACCCAGAAGTAGTGGTCCGGATGGCGTCGGACCGCGTCTTCCAGGCAGCGGGTATGCCAGCGGGTGATGCGCGTGACGGCCTCCTCCTCGGTCCAGGCGGGGTCCGGCTGCAGCGGCGCCGCGAACTCGAGCCGATGGCGACCGTCGGGCTGACGCACCAGGAACCCCGCGACGACCGGGCAGCGCAACCGCCAGGCCAGGATCGCCGTGCCGCGAAAGACGCTGGCCGGGCGCCCCAGGAACTCCACGAAGAGCCCGCCGGCGCCGGCGTCCTGGTCGCCGAGCAGGCCGATGACGCCGCCCGCGCGTAGGGTGCGGACCATCTCGCGCGTTGCTGTCTGCGTCCGGATGACTCCCACGCCGGCGCGGGCGCGCAGGCGATTCTGGAGCCGATCGACACGGGCGTTGGACTGCGTCTTGACGAGGAACTTCACCGGCCTGCCGCTGGCCGCCAACCAGGCGGCCACGAGTTCCCAATTGCCGAAATGCCCCGAAATCAGCAGGGCTCCCCGTTCGGCGGCCAGTGCGTTTTCGAGATGTTCCCCGTTGGAGACCTCGACGAGTTCCCGCACCTGCGCCCGCGTCAGGCGCCAGTAGCCGCAGAACTCCAGCAGCGTGGTGCCGAGCTGCGCGTAGAAGGCCTTGCCGAGCCGGCGGATGGCGCCCGGGTCGAGTTCCGCGCCAAAGGCCGCTTGCAGGTTGTGAAGCACGACCGCACGCCGGAAGGGGACCACGTGCCAGCAGAACAAGCCTAGCCGGCGCCCGAGCTTCTGCAGGGCGCGCAGCGGCAGCGGCGCCGCCAGGCCGAGCACTAGGCGCAGCAGGAGGTAGTCGCGCCACTGGATGAGTGTCTTGCGGGCCCGGCCCAAAGCGACTCCGTCGGCTCATGGCCGAATCTCGCCCGGCGGCGTACCGCGAGGCGGCTCAGGTCGGCCAGAGTCTAGGCGCCAGGCGACCGCCGGGCAAGCGACGGGTCAGGCCGGCGAGTTCCAGCGCCAACAGCCCCTCGCTCCACATGGCGTCGGACCCCGGCCACCGCTGGCGCAACTCCTCGAGCGCGATCCCGTCGAGATCGAGCCGGTCCAGGATCCAGCGCGCGGCGCTGCCGGGCAGGGGCAGCGGCGCACCTGCGAAGCGTCCGCTCGGGCCCGCCGGCGGCGCCAGGAGCGCGTCGATATCCGCCGCGCTGGTGCACACGGCCGCCCCTTCGCGCAACAGCTGATGGCACCCTGCGCTCGCGGCGGAGTCGACCGGCCCGGGCACGGCCCAGACCTGGCGGCCGAGGTCGAGCGCCAAACCGGCAGTGTGCAGCGCTCCGCTACGCGCCGGCGCCTCGACGACGATGACCCCGCGCGCCAGGGCCGCGATGAGCCGGTTGCGGCGCAGGAACAGCCAGCGGCCGCCCGCGCCCCCACCGCACGGTGTCTCGGTGACGCAACACCCCGCCGACTCGATCCGCTGGCGCAGGGCGCGATGCTGCGTCGGATACGTCCGCTCCAGTCCCGTCGCCATGACCGCGACCGTGCACCCCTCGGCGGACAACGCGCCGGCGTGGGCCTCGGCGTCGATGCCGAACGCAAGTCCGCTGGCGATGGTCCAGCCCCGGCGCACGAGGTCGCCGGCCAGGCCGCGCGTGAAGGCCAGCCCTCGCGGCGTCGCGCTGCGCGTGCCGACGACCGCCAGGATCGGCGCCGCCAGGTGCCGCGTCTGGCCGGAGACCAGCACCTCCGGCGGCGGATCTACGAGAGCTCGCCAACCCTCGGGCCAATGCCCGTCGTCGGGGGAAAGTCTTCGCCAATCTCCTTGCGTCACCGTCTGGATCTCCGCCATCCGGGAGGAGTCGTCCGCTCAGGCGGAAGGTCGCCAGGGCGTTGGCCCGTCGGAATCCGCCGCCGCGCCGCCGGCGTCGCGCAGCGCCGTCGTGAACTGCGCCAGCAGGCCCCGCAGCGCGTCCATGCCGTCCCCGCGCACCGCCGAGATCAGCAAGCAGGCACGCGCTCCCCTGGCGCGGCCCCACGCGGCGGCGAGGTCGAGCCGGTCGCGCGCGGTCGCCTCGTCGAACAGGTCGGCCTTGGTCACCAGGACCGCGAACGGCAGGGCCGTCAGGCGCGGGTCGTACTGGCTCAGCTCTCGCACGAGCACTTCGAGGTCCGCCGTCGGATCCGGCCGGCTGCCGTCGGTCAACAGCAGCAGGCCGCTCGTCCGTTCGATGTGCTGCAGGAACGCATGGCCGAGGCCCTTGCCGTCGCTGGCGCCCTCGATCAAGCCGGGGATGTCCGCCAGCGTGCAGCTGCGGAACTCCCCCAGATCGACGATGCCGAGGTTGGGGCTGAGCGTCGTGAAGGGATAATCGGCGACCTTCGGCCGCGCCGCG
Organism: uncultured Fibrobacteraceae bacterium; assembly: GCA_964549735.1. Classification (GTDB taxonomy): domain Bacteria; phylum Krumholzibacteriota; class Krumholzibacteriia; order LZORAL124-64-63; family LZORAL124-64-63; genus Glo-17. Next base: position 27,992 of record CAZJWO010000018.1, read on the forward strand.
GTGATGGCCGCCAGCAGCGTGCTCTTGCCGGCGTTGGGCGCGCCGACGAGCCCGACATCGGCGATGAGCCGCAGCTCCAGCCTGATCTGCAGAGCGTCGCCGGGCTTGCCTGGCGTCGCCTTGCGGGGCGTCTGGTTGCGGGCCGTGCGGAACTCCCAATTGCCGCGCCCGCCGGCTCCCCCGGCCGCGACGCGGAATCGCTCGCCCGGCTCCACGAGGTCGACGAGCAGACGCTCGGCGGGTACCTGCCAGACGCTCGTGCCGCAGGGGACGGGAATCGTCAGATCCTCGCCGTCGGCGCCCGTGCGCCGGTTGCCGGAGCCGGGTCTGCCATCGCCCGCGCGATACTCCCGCCGGTAGCGGAAATCGAGGAGAGTCCCCATCTGCTGGTCGGCGACGAGCCAGACGTCGCCGCCGCGGCCGCCGTTGCCGCCGTCCGGACCGCCGCGTGGCACGAATTTCTCGCGTCTCGTCGAGACGCAGCCGTCGCCGCCGCGACCGGCCTGGACCGTGATGGTGGCAACGTCGAGGAACACGCCCACCTACCCCGCAAAGGAACGGAGACCCCTCTGCAGGCGCTCGGCGGCCGCGGTCAGCTCCTCCTCGCTGCGGGCGAAGCTCAACCTGAGGCAGCCCTGCGCCCCGAACGGCTGGCCGGGCACCGTGGCCAGCTTCTCCTGCGCGAGCAAATGCCTGGCCAGACTCCAGCACCCGTCCGCACGCGCTGCAGGCGCCAACAGCGACCGGCAGTCGATCATCAGATAGAAGGCGCCGTCAGGCTTCTCGAAGCTGATTCCCGGCGCACCCGCCAGCCCAGCGGCCAGCACGTCCCGGCGGCGGTGGAAGGCCTCGCGCATGGCCGCCACCTCCGCGCGGCAGCCGAACGCCGCCATGGCCGCCTTCTGCGCGACGGTGCAGATGTTGCTGGTGGAATGGTCCTGCAGGCGGACCATCGCGTCGATGATCGCCCGCTCCGCGATCCCGAAGCCGACGCGCCACCCCGTCATCGCATAGCTCTTGGACAGCCCGGTGATGCGCACGATGCGCGGTCGCAGATCCGGCGCGACCTGCACCAGCGAGACGTGGCCCGCCGCGGTGTAGACGAGGTCCTCGTAGATCTCGTCGAGCAGGATGAAGGCCTCGTTGCCGCGGCACCACTGCGCCAGGGCCGCCAGTTCCTGCGCGTCGTAGACCGCGCCGGTGGGGTTGACCGGCGAATTGAGGATCAACGCGCGCGCGCGGCCGGCGCCGGCGCGCTCGAGATCCTCCGGGGTCACCTTCCAGCCGCTCGCGGGGTGGACTTCGATGACGCGGCCGCGCAAGGCGGTCACCTGCGCGGGATAGGTCACCCAGTAGGGCACCGGGATCGCCACCGCATCGCCCTCGTTGAGGATGACCGACAGCGCGTTGAACAGGACCTGTTTCGCGCCGTTGGAGACGATGACCTCGCCGGCGGCGATCGGCTGGCCCGTGGCCTGGGCGTAGTAGCCGGCGATCTTCTCGCGCAGCTCCGGCAGGCCGGCGCTGGCGGTATAGCCGAGATGGCCGTCGGCGAGCGCCGCCCGGGCCGCTTCCAGGACGGGTTGCGGCGTCGGGAAATCGGGCTCGCCCGCGGTCAGGTTGATGACCGGTTCGCCGGCCTGGATCATCGCCTTGGCCTGGCTGCTCAACTTCAAGGTCGGCGAGTCGCCCAGGGCCTCGGCCAGCCATCCCAGACGCGATGTCATCACGGTGTACTCCTGTCGCCGGCGGCCTGCCGCCGGCACCCGCGGGTCCGAACGCGCAGCGTGCCTTCGCGGGTCCAAAGAAGCACGCCGATCCCGCGCAGGCAAGGACGACCCGCGTCAGCGCGGTCCCGTCGCCATGAGCGCCGCGGCGACCGGCGCCGGCACGAGCGCCGCGAGCGGCCCGCCGTGGCGGGCGACCTCCCGGACGAGGCTGCTGGAAATCGCCGCCAGATCCGGCCGCGCCGGCAGCCAGACCGTCTCGAACGCAGGTCGCAACGTACGATTGACCCCGTGCAGGCTCCATTCCTGCTCGTAGTCGCCGGCGCTGCGCACGCCGCGGACCACGGCGCAGGCCCCGCGGCGCGCGGCCTCGTCGACGAGCAGCCCAGCGAACTCGGCCACCTCGCAGCGCGGCAGCTCCGGATCCGCCGCCAGGGTGTCGCGCCAGAGCTGGACGCGCCGCGCCGCGGGCCAGAAGCCCGCCTTGCCGCCGGCCGCCACGAGCACGACGAGTCTGTCGAAGAGCCGCGCCGCCCGGCGCAGGACGTCGACGTGGCCCAGCGTGAGGGGATCGAACGAGCCCGGGTAGAGCGCCAGTCGTTCAGGCATGATCATCCTTTCGTGCGTCCGCCGGCGGCGGGCGCAGCAGGGTCAAGGTGGAGCGGCCGTAGGAGCGCGACTCGCGCCGCCAGCCGCTCGCCGGACCGACCGGCCAAGCGAGGCCTGGCGCATGCTCCAGGACCGCCAGCGCCAGCCGCGCGGGCTCCGCCACAGCCAGCACGGCCGCCAACTGCGTCGCGACGGGGCCTTCGTAGGGCGGATCGGCGAGGACGAGCAACGGCGCGCCTGCCTCGTCAAGGCGCCGGCGCAGCCAGCGTACGGCATCGGCGCGGTGCAGGCGCCAGCTTCCGTCCTCGGCGCCGCAGCGCCGCAGATTCTCCCGCGCCGTGCTGAGGGAGTCCGGCGCGAGGTCGACGAAGTCGACGTGGACCGCGCCGCGGCTCAGCGCTTCCAGCCCCAGCGCGCCGCTGCCGCAGCAGAGATCCGCGACGGCCGCGCCCGGCACCGCATCCCGCAGGATATTGAACAGGCTGACCCGCACGCGGTCGGTCGTCGGTCGGACCGCCGAACCCGGCACGGCCGCCAGCCGATGGCCCCGCCAGCGACCGCCGGTGATTCTCATGGCGTGCCTCGCGATCCCGCCGGCGCGAGCTGCTGGCAGCGCCCGAGCAGACGGCGGGCGAGGTCGCCCGGATCCGACGTCGCGTCGAAGCGGAGCCGGGCCGCGGCGGCGAACAGGGGCCGGCGACGCGCGTAGAGAAGCGCCAGGCCGCTCTCGCCGAGATGCTGCCAGAGCGGCGACGGCGGCTGGCCAGCGGCGGGCGCCAGTCGGCGGCGCAGGAATGGCCAGGCGGCATCGAGCCAGACGACGGTCCCGCGCGCGCGTACCAGCGAGGCCGTCCCCGCGCGCTCGAGCGAGCCGCCGCCGGTGGCCAGCACGAGGAGTTCGCGGGCGGGCAGATCGGCCAGGACCTGTTCCTCGAGGTCGCGGCACAGGTCCGGACCGCCCGTGGCGAAGATCGCCGGCAACGGGCGTCCGGCGAGGCGCACGACGGCCTGGTCGAGGTCGACCACCCGCCGGCCGCTGAGCCGTCCCAATTCGCGCGCAAGGGTGGACTTGCCGCTGCCATGGAATCCGATCAGGCTGATCCACATGGCGCGAGCATAGACGAGAAGAGGAGCCCGAGCAAGCTGCTCAGGCCCCTCGCCCGCCTCCCCCGTAGGCGATCACTCCCAGCTGCGCACCTTGCGCACGTCGGTGCCGGCGTGACCCAACTTGCCCTCGAGCGTCAGCTGCTCCCGGGCGAGGTATTCGTCGGTGACGATGCGCGGCGTCACGAAGATGACGAGCTCGCGGCCGTTCTTGGCGATCGTGCGATGGCGGAAGAGCGCGCCCAGCAGCGGGATGTCCTTGAGCAGCGGCACGCCCGAGTCGATCGTCGCGTCGACCGTCCGGATCAGGCCCGCGATGATGGCGGTCTCGCCGTTGCCGACCATGACGCGGGTGTCGGATTCGGAGGTGTTGATGATCACGCCGCCTTGCACGGTTGCCTGGCTGGAGAGATCGCTCACCTCGTTCACGATGTCCAGCGTGATGCGCTCCGGACTGTTGATGTGCGGCGTGACCTTCAGCATGATGCCGATCGTCGTCAGCTGGATCAGCGCGTTGCCGGCTTCGTCCCGCATGATCAACGGGATCTTCTGGCCCACGAGGATCTTGGCCTCGCGGTTGTCCGTCGTCGTGATGACCGGATTGGAGATCAGCTGCGCCATGTTGCTGCGCTCCAGCGCGTCGAGGCGCGCCATGAGCTCGCCGTAGTTCTGGACCGTGCCGACGCGCAGCGTCCCGCTCGGCTCGAGCACCTGGCTGGAGACGGAGGCATCGCCGACGAGGTTCAGCTCGCCCGGCTGCACGTTCATCATCGACCAGCTGACGCCCAGCTCGCGCGAGGCGCGCGTGTCCATGTCGACCAGGCGCGCGTTGATCTCGACCTGCGGCGTCTGCGTGTCGAGCTTGAAGGCCATGTCTTGGATCAGGGCGACCCGCTCGGGGATGTCGTTGATCAACAACGAATTCGTGCGCACATCGACGTCGATGCTGCCGCGTCCGGTCAGCATCTGCTTGAGGGCGTCCTTGACCTCGCCGGCGTTCGCGTACTGCAGCGTCGCCAGACCGAGGGAAAGCTTCGCCATCTCGTCGATCTGCTTCTCGGCCAGCGTGACGGCCACCTTCTCCTGGCGTAGATCATTCGCCGTGTCGACGCGGAGGATCCCGTGCTCTTCGATGTAGTCGAAATTGTGGGCACGCAGGATGACCAGCATCGCCTCGCGCCACGGCACTTGCTCGAGCTTCACGGTGACCTTGCCCGTCACCCGCGGCGAGGCCACGATGTTCATGCCGGAGAAGCTGGCCAACGAGCGCAGGACGGTGCCGATCTCGGCCTCCTGGACGTCGAGCGAGACCTTCGGGCCGTTGTCGGCAACCGGCGCCACCGTGAGCGCCACCTCCGGCTGTGCATTGACAGGCGCGGGTTGCCACGCGACCAACAGCGCCGCCAGCACCGGCGCCACCAGGCTGCGGATCCGTCCTTGCATCACTTCGCCTCCGCTTTCTCGAGTTTCAGGACCACCGTATTGGTGATGCCGTAGAGCGTGAGCGTCGCCGTCAACCGGTCGCGATGGATGCTCACGACGCGGCCGTTCAGCACGCGGTCGCCCACGCGCAGGATGTAGCCGAAGCCCGCGCCATCTTCGACGAGCGCGAACTGGTCATGCTCTCCCCACATCACGCCAACCAGCTTGGCGCTGTTGACGTCCGCCAACTCCCCGCCGGTCGTCTGTTCGTATTTGCCGTCGACGAGCGTCCGGAACGGATCGGTCTTGCCGTAGGACTGGTAGAAGAACTCATTGGCCCGCACGGCTTCCAGCCGCGCACCGGCCTCCTGGCTGGGTGACGTGCCGCCACCGTCATGCGTCCACGCCGCCGGCGCCACGAGCAGCAGCATCGCGATCAGCATGCCTGCGAATCCCTTGCGCACCATGCGCGTCACCTCCTATTGCGACGCCGTCGCGGTCGCGGTGCCGCTCTGCTCGGCGCTGGCCAGATTGCGCGTCCCGCCCGCGGGGTCATCGCTGATCCGCGACCCGGACAAGGTGTAGGCCGTCAATGTCAATTCGGTCTCGACGGTGTAGCTGGCATTCAGGCCGGCGTGGCGATTCGTGATCCCCTCCATGCGCACCTTGTCCACGTTGATGATGCGGTTGAGGTTCGCCAGCCGACTCAAGAACACACCGGTCTGGTGGTAGCCGCCTTGAATCCGCACGGAGACCGGATTGTCCGTGTAGAAATCGCGCGAGATCGGCGCTTCCGGACGGAAGAGCTTGAAGTCGACCCCCGACTGCGTCCCGGCGGCGGTGACCTGCCGCAGCAGGTGGGGCATCTCGTTCTTCTCGGGCAACAGCGTGCTGGCGACCTGCCACTGCGCGCGCAGCGTTTCATATTCGCGCTCGACGCGGTCGAGGTTCCGCACCAGCAGGCGAGCCTTCTCCAGATCGCGGCTCAGATCCTGATGGCGCTGCTCCAGCGCCTGGATCTGGCTCTGGCGGGACGCGTACGTCAGCGGGTGCAACTTCTGCGTCAGCCAGAGCGGCGTGATGACGACGACCACGACGATCGCCGCCGTCCAGCGCAGGAAGCGTGGGTCCTTGAAATCGACATCCTTGCCCATGCCTCAGCCTCCGTACATGGCGCTGGCGCCGGCGCGCACCGCGCGGGTCTGGATCTTGAATTTGACGACGTCGACGCTCTCGATCTTGCCGCGTTCGGCGATCTGCAGATCGACGTTGCCGAAGTAGGGAGAGCGGACGAGGTTCTGCAGCAGGTCACTGACCAGGAAGTTCGAGAACGTGACGCCCTCGAGCGAATACATGTCGCCCCCGATGTCTTCGCAGCGGGTCAGCCAGAGATGTTCGGGCAGCGCCCGATTGATCTCGTCGAGCAGGTGCACGCGAAAATAGCGGTCGCGATCCAGCGCGCTGATCACCTCGAGTCGCTGATTGAGGCTCGCGCGCTGCTCGTCCAGGCGCTTGATCTTCGCGATCTCCGGAGCCAGGCGACGGCTCTCGGCCTCGGCCTCGGTGATGAACTCCTCGAGGTTGGCGACCTTCTGTCCCTGGTAGAGGCTCAGCGTGGCCATGACGCCGACCGCGATCACCACCAGGACGAGCGGAGCGAAGGAACTCAGATCGGGCAGCTTCCAACTGCGCGGAGACGGCGCGTCCTCGCGGGGCAGGAGGTTGATGCGGATCATCGCGACACCGCCTTTCGCAGCGCCAACCCGACACTGACGGTTAGCATGGGACTGAGTTGCTGCGGGTCCTCGTCGCCGAAGAGGTCCGGCGCGTAGTCGAGGCCAGCCAGCGGGTCGGCGATCGCGCTCGGTACTCCGTAGCATTCGGCCAGGAACTCGGCCAGGCCGGGAAGCCTCGCACCGCCGCCGCTGAGCACGATGCGGTCGATGCCTTCCGTCTCGCCGCTGTTCTTGAGATACGCCAGCGAAGGTTCGAGACCCTGGAAGATCTCTTCGCCGACAGAGCGCACGATATCGGCCACCAGTTCAGTGTCGACCTCGCTCGTATGGCCGCGCGCCACCTGGTTGGCGGTCTCCCAGGTCAACCCGAGCTGCTTCTGGAATTCCTCGACGAAGTTCGTCGTACCGATCGGCAGATCGCGCGTGAAGTAGGGCACGCCGCCGCGCACGATATGCACGTTGGTCACGCCGCCGCCGAGATCCAGCAAGGCTACGAATTCCGTGTCAGCCGGCGACGCCGCCTCGTCCGCTGCCGGCATGTCTTCGTCGAAACCGCCGTCGACGTGATCGGCGTCCGCCGCCGGCGGCGACGCGTCGTCCGCGCCCGCCTCGCCGGCGGGGGTTTCGCGACCGGCCTGCAGGAACTCCCAGGCGTTCTGATTCGCGAAGGACGCCACCTCGATGACCATCGGCGTGAACCCCGCGTCGCGCACCAGTTCCGCGTGGGTCTGCACCATGTCCTTCTTGGCCGCGACCAGCAGGATCTCCATCTGGCCCGCGCCGATGTCCTCGTTGAGGATCTGGAAGTCCAGCGTGATGTCATCGATGTCGAAGGGCACGTGCTGCTCGGCCTCCCAGAAGATGGCCTCGCGCGCGTCTTCGGCGCTCATCTTGTCCATGACGATCTTCTTGACGATGACCGCCCGGCCGCAGACCGCCGTGGCGACCGCCTCGCGGCCGACACCGGCCTTCTCGGCGCAGTCGCGCAGGGCCTGGATCACCAATTCGCGATCCATGATCTCGCCGTCGACGATCGCCTCCGGCGCCAGGTCGACCATGGCAAAATGCGTGATCAGCGGTCGGTCCTGATTCAGATCCAGGCGCAGGCATTTGATGACACTGGAACCGATGTCCATGCCTGTCAGGGTCTTCTGCTTGCCACGGAGGAATCCGAACATCGTGGGCCTACCTCGGTGCTGGTAAAAGGACCATCGCAATCGTGCAGCAATCGCGGGTCGGTCCCGTCTCGCAACATGCATGCCACGAACCTGATCGGCCGGCGCCGGCCGCGCTTGAGATCAAACCTCGCCGGCGGCCGAACGCGGATCGACACCGCCGGCAAAGAATTCCGCCTTCCCCTCAGGCGAACTGCGCCAGATACCAGGCCCACAGGCGAGGTCCGGCGAGCATCGTGACAGCGGCCGCCGCGGCCAGGAACGTGCCGAACGGGAGCTTCGCGCCCCCGTCGAGGCCCCGCGGCGATCGGGCGATGGCGTAGAGCGTGCCCAGCAGCGCGCCGCCGCCGAGAACCGCCAACACGGACCACGGACCGAGGAACGCGCCCACCATGCCCATCAGCATCACGTCGCCGCCTCCCATGCCGGCCTGCCCGCGCAGCAGGCGGTAGCCTTCGGATAGCGACAGGACGACGCCGGCGCCGAGCGCGAGACCCAGGAGCGATCGCCCGAGCCCGGGGCCGGCGAACTCGGCCGCGAGCAGCCCCGCCACCATGCCGCTGACCGTCAGCGTGTGCGGGATGATCATGTGGCGCCAGTCGATGATCGCGATGACAGCGAGCAGATAGAGGAACAGGAAGGCGCTCGCGGCGCCGGGACTCGCGCCGCCCACCAGCGCGCAGCCGAGCGCCAGGAGCCCGGCGCCGAGTTCCACGAGCGGATAGCGCCAGCCGATGGCGCCGCGGCAGCGGCGGCAACGACCGCCGAGAACCAGCCACGACACCAGCGGCACGTTGTCGAACCAGGCGATGGCGACTCCGCAACGCGGGCATGCCGAGCGCCCGCGCACGACGCCGATCCCGCGCGGCAAGCGATGGATGAGCACGTTGGCGAAGCTGCCGAGGCAGAGTCCGAGCAGCGCGACCGTCGTTCCGTGCCAGATGCTCATGGCTTCGCGCCCGGGCGCCGACCGGCCGCCGGCGGACCGATGACGCCGTCCAGGGGACGCCCCTGCAACGCCTGGCGGCATTGTTCGACCATGCGCTCGGCGAGTTCGCGCATGTCCGCGCTGTCGGTCGTCGCGCGCAGATGGTCCCACAGCAGCAGCGACCCCTCCAGATCGCCGGCCCGCCGCCGGCTGAACGCCGCGAACCGACGGCAGAAATCGCTGGCGCCCGGCAGGCTGGCCGCGGCTTCGAACCAGACGGCGGCGACCTGGAACTCCTGCAAGAACACGTAGTGGATGAAGCCCACGTTGAACGGCAGGCGCCAGTCCTGCGGATTGGCGAGGATGCCGCGCTTGAGCAGGTCGCTGGCGCCGCGATGATCGCCGTGCTCCATGGCCAGGACGAGCGCCGCGAAATGGTAGGCCTCGCTGAAGCGCGGATCGAGATCCGTGACGGCCTCGACCAGCCCCGTGAAATAGCGCAGGTCGTGCTCGCCGCGCCGATAGCCGCCGTAGTACTGGGTGGCGAGCAGCCAGACGTAATCGGCGACGGGCGCCTGGAAACCCAGGCTGGCGTGGCGCAGCAGCGGACCGTGCGGATAGTAGAGTCGCTGGTCGCGGTCGACCGCGCCTCGCTCGACGTGGATCGTTCCGGCCAGCGACGGCGCCAGGCAGAGCGCGACCAGCAACGCGCCGCCCGCCGTCAGCCAATCGCCTCGCGCCGGCGCGCGCATCACAGCTCCCGGCGCCGGAAGGCGGCGCGCGCCAGCGTCATGCAAACGACGACCCACCCCAGACCGTAGAGCGTCGCCAGGACCAGATGCGGCAAGGTCACCGCATCGCCGTGGACGACGGCCGCCCGCACGTTGAAGACCTCGAGATCGGGCACGAGGCGATACGCGACCGTGGCGAGATGGCGCTGCAGCCCGCTGGACATCGCGGCGAAGTCCGCCAACGAACCCAGCAGATGCCCGCAGACGAAGAGCGCCGCCGCCAGCACGGCCGCCAGCGACGGGCCGACGAGCGTCGAGAACAGGATTCCCGCCGCGCACAGCACGAGCAGCTCGAGCCAGATCAGATAGATGGCGGCCAGGTGCGACCAGGCCGCCGTCGCCGGCGTCAACGCGAGCACCGCGAGATACAGCAGCCCCATCAACGCGACCATGCAGCCGAGCGTCAGCGCTAGGCCGATGAACTTGCCGGCGAGGTACTCCCCGCGGCCGAGGGGGCGGCAGAGCACGGTCGTCAACGTACGCCGCTCCATCTCCTTGCGGACCATGCTCGCGCCCACCAGCAGCACGACGAGCAGTCCGAGCAGGGCCATCGCCGCCAGTCCGACGTCGGCGACGATCTTGGCCTGGGCGCCGACCGTCAGCGGCGAGAGGATCGTCGTGGCTCCGAGCAGGATCACGCCGAAGAACCCGACCAGGTAGAAGAGCCGGTCGCGCACGGTCTCGCGGAACGTGCCGCCGGCGACGGCCAGGACGCGGTTCAACATGCACAGACCTCCGGTTGGACCCTGTCGTCCTGCAACCGGCGGAGAAACTCGGTCTCCAGTCCGCTGCCGCCCGTCTGCAATTCGAACACGCCCAGGCCATGCTCATGGCACGCCGCGAGCAGCCTCGCCAGGGCGCCGAGATCGGACGCTTCGATCTGCCAGCGATCGCCATCCTGCCGGCGCACCAGGAGGTCTGGCGCCGCCTGCCAGGCCGCGCCCAGGGCCGGCGGCGGCGCCGCCAGCCAGACCTGCGCCGCGCGCGCCGGCGCGCCGCGGCGCAGGTCGACGATCTCGCGCAGACGCCCCTCGCCGAGAATCGCCACCCGATCGGCGACGGCCTCGACGTCCGGCACGATGTGCGATGAGAAAGATCGG
>CAZJWO010000019.1:0-37822 GCA_964549735.1 uncultured Fibrobacteraceae bacterium
GACCGCCACGCCGCCGGCCAGCTTGGCCAGCCGCTCCTGCAGCTTCTCGCGATCGTAGTCGCTCGTCGTGTCCTCGATCTGCGCGCGGATCTGCGCCACGCGGGCCTTGACGTCGCCGGCCTTGCCCTTGCCGCCGACGATCGTCGTGTTGTCCTTGTCGATCGTGATCTTGCCGCAGCGGCCGAGATCCGCGGTCGTCGTGTTCTCGAGCTTGAGGCCTGCGTCCTCGCTCATGACGCGGCCGCCCGTCAGGATCGCGACATCCTCGAGCATCGCCTTGCGGCGGTCGCCGAAGCCCGGCGCCTTGACGGCGGCCACGCTCAGCGTGCCGCGCAGCTTGTTGACCACGAGCGTCGCCAGCGCCTCGCCCTCGATGTCCTCGGAGATGATCAGCAACGGGCGGCCCATCTGCGCGATCTTCTCCAGGATCGGCAGCAGGTCCTTCATGTTGCTGATCTTCTTGTCGTGGATCAGGATATAGGGCTCATCGAGTTCGACCCGCATCTGCTCGGCGTTGGTCACGAAATAGGGGCTCAGGTAGCCGCGGTCGAACTGCATGCCCTCGACCACGTCGAGCTCCATCTCCATGCCCTTGGCTTCCTCGACGGTGATGACGCCGTCCTTGCCGACCTTGTCCATCGCGTCGGCGATCATCTTGCCGATCGCCATGTCGTTGTTCGCCGAGATCGAAGCCACCTGCGCGATGATCTGGCTGTCCTTGACCGGCTTCGACTGCTTCTTGATGGCGTCGACGGCCGCCTCGGCGGCCAGTTCGATGCCGCGCTTCATGAACATCGGGTTGGCGCCCGCGGCGATGTTGCGCAGGCCTTCGTGCACGATGCACTGGGCCAGCACGGTGGCGGTCGTCGTACCGTCGCCGGCGACGTCGTTCGTCTTGCTGGCGACCTCCTTGAGCATCTGCGCGCCCATGTTCTCGAAGGGCTCTTTCAGCTCGATCTCCTTGGCGATCGTCACGCCGTCGTTGGTCACCACCGGCGCGCCGAACTTCTTGTCGAGGATCACGTTGCGGCCCCGGGGACCGAGGGTGATCTTGACCGTGTTGGCGAGGGCGTCGACGCCGCGCTTGAGCTGCTCGCGCGCGTCTTCGGCGAATCTGATCTGCTTGGCCATGGATTCCACTCCTTTTCAGCCCGCGACCGGCCCCGCCGGCCTGCGGAACGCTGGATGTCTAGAGGATGGCGAGGATGTCGCCTTCGCGCAGGATCAAGTAGTCCGCGCCGCCAACCGTGACTTCCGTGCCGGCGTACTTGCCGTACAACACGGTGTCGCCCTTCTTGACCTCGGGAGCCACGCGCTTGCCGCTGTCGTCGACGCGGCCCGGGCCCACGGCGACGACCTTGCCCTGCTGCGGCTTCTCCTTCGCGGTGTCGGGAATGATGATGCCGCCCTTCATCGTTTCGCCTTCGAGCGGTTGGACGATGACGCGGTCGGCCAGGGGCTTGATCGCGATGGCCATGTTCTGCCTCCTCCTGTGGAGATGGACGCGTTCCTCTGGATCAGGCGTCTGCCGGTGCCGGCGAGGCGATTAGCACTCGCCACCAGAGACTGCTAAGCGGGTCGCAATATAGGCACGCGCCCATGCTCCGCAAGCGGAAAATCGGCAGCTCCCCGGCGTTTCAGGACGCCCGGCAGACCTGCTGCCAACGTGGCAGACAATGTTGCTTGACTGTTGTTATTTTTGACGATGCGGCCGGGCCCCGGTAGCGGCAGGACGGGGGGCCGTTTCGAATGACCGCCGCGGACCGCGCCGCGTGGCGACTTCAGTCCGTGATCTGGAAGGGAACCTCGCGCAGCAGGCGGCGATCGAGGTAGACGCGCAGCGCGTACTGCCCCGGCGTCCGTTCGCGCTCGCGCGAGATGTTCAGACGGGAATCCAGGATCGCGCGCGGTTCGGCCGCTACCTCCAGGCGCCGCTGCGCGAAGGCCAGATCCAACGCCTTCTTGTAGACGATCTCGTGGACCGCGAGCGAGGCGTTCGGCGTCGCCGCCAGCCGGTCGCCGAGCTCGGCGGCCACCTCCCCGCCGAAACGTTCCCGCCACGCGCCGACGAGATCCGCCGGCAAGCCTCCACTGGTGTCCGGCGTCACGCCAGCCGGCAAGCCGATCTCATGCCTCGTCACCTCGGCGTAGCGGCGGAACATCTCGCGACCGTCCGGCCGGATCCAGACCAGGTGCACGCTGTAGGTTCGCCGCGGCCGCAGATTCTCCAGCGTGACTTCGGCCTTGATGTGGCTCTCGTCGCGGACCGCGAACGCGCGGTCCACTGCGGGCAGGCGCCAGCGGGTGCCCGCCGTGCGTCCCCACAGCTGGACGTCGACATGGAACAGCGCGGCGGCCTGTTGTGGCTCGCCAGCGGCGAGCAACTCGGCGTGGCGGCTCAGCGCCCGCTCGTCCTCGGTGCTGCAGCCGCCGGCCGCCAGGCACAGACCGATCAGGCACAACGGCAGCGCCGCTCGCGCAATACGCTCCAGCATCGGGACGCCTCCAGCCTCCAGGCGCTTCGCGCGCGTCGTTCTGACAGGCGACGCGGCGGCCGTCCGCTCCGGCCGCCGCACCTTCGCCTCGAGAGTCTGACACCGCCGCGACGTCGCGGCAAGCTTTCCCATCATTTGAGCAGCGTCATCTTGCGCACCTGCTCGCCGTCCGCGGTGGTCAGCCGGTACAGATACATGCCGCTGGCCGCCTGGCCGCCGCGGTCATCGAGCCCTTGCCAGACGACCTCGTGGCGCCCCGCCGCCTGCTCGCCCTTGACCAGGGTCGCGACCAGCTTGCCCTGCAGGTCGTAGACGCGCAGCTCGACCGCTTGCGCCCGCGGCAGATCGTAGGCGATGACCGTGCGCGGATTGAAGGGATTGGGATGGTTCTGCACGAGCCGCAACTGGCTCGGCACCGGCGCCGCGGTCGGTCCGGTCAGGATGAAGAAGTCCTGCGCCGACTCGGCCGTCGCCTGCCGCTGCGCCGCATCGAGCACCTGCACGCGGATCCTGCCGGCGTAGCTCGGTTCACCCGGCGGAACATCGATCGTCCACGCGATCTCGCCGGCCAGCGGCCCCTCGGCGAGCAGCAGGTCGAAGCTCTGCCCGCCATCCAGCGACAGCCAGACACGCGCGTGCACGACACCCACGTCGTCGTCCGCCTGCCAGGCCACCGGCAGGAGATGACCCTGGCTGTGCTGCGTTCCGGCCGCCGGCCCCGTCACCTGAACCGCCGGCGGCAGCAGATCGGCCACCACCAGGCTGGCCGCGATGCGCAGGTCGTCGACCGCGGCCTCGACGAGCGATCCGCCGCCGTAATCCTCGGCCCGGAAGCGCAAGCGCAGGCGGTCCGGCACCGTGAAGAGGTCGTTCAGCACGAAGCTGACCGGCTGCCAGCTGTTGTTCGACACCAGCGTGGACTCGAGGCCGGTCCAGCTCTGGCCGCCGTCGTTCGAGACGTCCACGATCCAGGGGTCTTCGCCCGGGCTGAAGCCGAGGTCGTTCGAGAACCAGCGGTAGTAGCTCACCTGGACCGTGCCGGCGCCGGCCAACTCGTAGACCGGGCTCGTGAGCGTCGTGTGGCCGTTGTCCACGTCGTTGTAGCCCGCGCTTTCGCCCGACGTGTGCTGGCCCGTGAACCAGCAGTTGACCCCGGGCGGCGGCGTATGGTCGCCGTCGGGTTGCACCGGCTGCCCGTTGTACCAGGTGCCGATGGGCACGCCGTGCTCCCACACGCCCGCCGTGGCGGTGTCGGAGCCTTCGAGATCGACCGTCCAGCCGTCGGCGGACTCGCAACCGCCGTCCTCGATGATCGCCACTTCGGCCACCATGAAGTTGTACGGCGGCCACGGGGCCGCCACCGGATCGCGGCTCGCGTTGCCCACCATGTCGGCGGCGCTGAGCCAGTACTGGACGCGCGTGCCGCTCGGCTGCCCCGGGATCGAGGCGGCGCAAAGGCCCGTCGCCTCGTCGATCACGGTCAGCGCCACCGTGTACGGGCCGCCCAGACTGCTCGACGTGTAGTGCAGGAAGCGGGTGGCCACGCCGGTGTGGTCGGTGAGCCTGCTCTCGATCACGTACGGTCCGGCCGTGTCGGCGGTGTCGCTGACCTGCGTCGTGCCGACGAAGTACGGACCCCGGATGTCGGCGAGATCGAAGTCGACCGTCGCGACCTCGTTCTCGACGACGGTCACGCCGTACGTCGTGTCGGGCGCGAAGCTATCATGCCAGACGGCGATGTCCCAGGTGCCCACCGGCACGCCGCCCTGGAAGCGGCCGTCGACCGCTGTCGCCAGCTGCCGGCCGGACCCGAGCACGGACACCGTCGCGCCGGAGATCGGCGTTCCGCCGCCGGACTGGTTGCGCACCTCGCCCGCCAGCTGGCCCTGGGTCTGGGCGCGGACGGGCCGGAACGCGATCGCCCGTCCGGGCTGTACCGTGGCCGCGCCGCCGGCGTAGTGGTTGCCGTAGGCGTAGGTCAGACCGACGGTGCGCGGACGATTCTGGATGCCGGTCGTGAAGTAGTTGGTCTCCGGCGGCGGCGCGTAGATGGTGACGTTCTTGTACTGCACCACGATCAAGCCATCGCCGGTGTCGGTGGGGTGGTGCGCGGGATCGTAGAGCAGGATCTGGAACGTGCAGTTGCCGCTGTAGCTGCTGCCGGTATAGTTGCCGAACGCCTCCCACTGCACGACGAAGCGATGCTGCGCCGTGTCGTGGTACGTCAGCACCTGGCCGTTGGCGAGATCGGTCCAGAACGCCGCGACCATGGCGTCCGGCGTGCCGTCGGCGGGCAACATCCAGTTGCGGTAGAACAAGAGGGACGTCGCACCGAAGCTCAGCCAGCCGTTCGAACAGATCGAGATCCGATCGTAGGTCTCGCCATAGTAGGCGAACGCAAACGGCAAGGCGACGGTGCGGGTGTCGTCGTCATGCCGCCCCGTATCGCTGATGCCGACGTTCGCGCCGATCCCGCTGAGCTCGAACCAGCTGTACGCCGGGGCGAGGGGATGGCTGTCCGTGTTGTCGAAGGCCCAGTAGCCGTAGGCGCAGGGGCCGGTGGGATCGCCCGCGGCGGCCGTGCCGATGACGACGGGATACTCGAGCACCTGCGTGCCGCCATCGGCGAATGCGAGGTGCAAGGTCAGGCTGGTCAGATGGCCCGGCAGACAGTCGGCGGCGATCGCCAGCGCGAACGTGTCGAGCTGGCCGCGGGACTCGCCGGCGGGGATCGCGCCCCAGGCGCCCTCGGCGTCGGTGACGGTGACCCATTCGCTCGCGCAGACGAGCGTGGCCGTGACGCCGCCGGCACCGAGGTCGCCGACGTTGGCGAGCGCGAAGCTCACCTGCCCGCTCTCGCCGGGATCGAGGCTGCCGCCCGGTCCGCTGTAGGTCATCGCGCCGAGCGCGCCGCGAGGGCCATGCACGGGGAGCGTCACGAGGCCGACCCAGCTCTCGCCGCTGCCGCTCGCCGCCAATCGCAGCGGCGCCGTCTCGCCGCCGACGGCGGCGGCCTGCACTTCGACGCGGTACGTGCCCCATGCCGTCTGCCCGGCGGGCACGGTCCCGTATTCGGCCGTACCGTCGAGCACCGTCACGTGGGGCCCGATCGCGTTCAAGGTGGCGCTCGCGCCGGTCACGCCGCTCGTGCCGTTGTTCGCGAGCTGCACCTGCAGATCGAGGACCTCGCCGGGATTGGCCAGCTGATCGCCGTTGCCGGACACTTCCTGGATCGCCACCGCCACCACGTCGAGCGAACGCGTCACGTCACCGACCGCCACCTGGCCGAGATGCGCCAGGAGGTTGTTGCCGAACGCCGTCACGAACACGTCGCCCGCCGCGGCGCCCGCGAGCGCAAGCAGGGCCTGGCCGGCCGCGTCGGTGTAGGCGACGTCCCGCACGGTCCCGGCCTGGAAGACCGCGACCCGCGCGCCGGCGACCGGAATGCCGCCGCGCAGCACGGACACGGGCAGCGCGTTCGCGCCGAGCGACACCTGGGCCGGATACGTGACGTCGAGCGCCGCCGGCACCCCGGTGTAGATCGCGGTCGCCGGATCGCCCATGAGGTTGTTCCAGGTCGAGAAGATCCAGACGCGATTCGGCTCGTTCACCTGGAAGTTCCTGTACATGTTGAGCTTGCCGCGAGTCAAGGACGGCCCGACGCGTTGGTCGCCGCTGTTGATGACCCCATCCGTGATGCCGATGAACATGCAGTTGTTGTGGCGCGTCGACGTGCCGAGGGTGGCGGTGCCGATCGCCGCGACGCCGCCGCCGCCCGTCGCGCGCAGGAAGGCCTCGCTGCGGCACGTCGTCTCGCTCTGGAAGCTGCCCGTGCCGCAGGTGAGGATGACCGCGAACGGCAGTTTGCGGCCGTTGGTCAACGAGAGGATGTGCGAGCTCGACATGCCGCTCATGTTGAGGTAGCCGCGGTAGGTGAACAGCGTGGCGCCCTGGTTGATCGAGGCCATCATCTGGTTCAGGAAGTGCGGACTCCAGATCGTGTCGATGCGCGTGTAGCTCAGCTTGAGCAGTTCCTGCTTGACGAACTGATTGACATAGATGCAGCTCGCGCCCGAGGTGGACGGGTCGCCGGTCAGACCGGCCGCCGTGAACCAGCTTGTGTCGGTCATCACCGGAGCGGTCTCGTAGTCGAAGATCTTGTCGACGACGAGTTGCAGCTGGGTGGTGCTGGTCGCCGAAAGGCGGCCGATATGGATGTCCGCCAGCACATCGCCGCCCTCGAGCGTCGTGTACATGTGGTCGCCCTCGCCATTGTAACCGGAATACGACTCGGTCCAGGTCGGGACGGCGATGGCGCCGTTGGCGTCGCCGACGAGCGTGACGAACTCCAGCGGCGGTTCGAGGGTATCGTACTGCGCTTGCAGCCAGTTCTTGATCGCGGTGTTCGTGGTCCCCGTCGTGGCGGTCGTCACGACCAGCACGTTGTAGCCCTGCCGGCGCCGCCAGTCGGCCAGCTTGCCGACGATGCCGACGACCTCGCTGTTGTCGGGACAGATCATGATGTACGAGCCCGGTCCGGTGGCGACGGCGGCGTCGCGCTGATAGCCGAGCACTTCCTGCTCGTAGATCGCGGCGAACGATTCGGGAATGCTCCGGCGCGTCTGGTCCGGGTCGTTGCGATCGTCCCTGCCGGCGAAACTGATCTCGACCGTCATGCGGCGGGCCGCCGCCGTCTGTCCGGTGGCCGGATCGTACGCGAGCGGACTGAAGGTCACCGGCACGACACGCTGGCCGCGCAGCAGGGCCGGCTCGCCGACCAGCACTGCGGGCGCGCGCGGACCGGCGGCCGCGTAGCGCACGGCATCGAACGGCATCGCGGCGAGTTCGTCGTCGGTGTCGGCCGGCAGCTGCGGCGCGATGCGCATCGCGCCGAGCTCCGTCATCTGGACGTCGAGCAGCCGGGCGCTGGCGCCGCTGCCCGCCGGCAGAGCCACCAGACGCGTCAGGGTCGGCAGCGCGGGTTCGCCCACCTCGCCCCCCCAGCCGCCATTGGGCAGGTCGAGCCGCCGGAAGCTCTGGCCGTCCAGTTCCAGGGGCGCGGACTCCAGCGCCGGGATCGTGACCGTGACGGTCAAACCGCCGGGTTCGACGGCGGTGACCAGGACCTCGGGACTGCCGGATCCGGCGCCTGGCGCCAGGGAGACGACTTCCGCCGTGGTGGCCGCGACCGCCCATGGCCCAGTCAGCACGAAGAGAGTCAGCAGCAGGGGCAGCGCACAACGGCTGGACATGACGGCCTCCATTGATGAGCAGCGAGCAGCGGAAAGGATGACGGGAGTGCAAATCGGCACCCGACGAGCCATTATAGCAGACGAACGAGAGAGAGAACATCAGGAAATATCGGCTGGCAGATTTCTGACCGCTTTCCCGCTGGCACCTCCGGGGAGACCGGCTCGGACCCGCCTTTGGCGAGCGTTCTCGTCCGACAGATCCACCGACACCATCGGGATCTATAGTGGAGCACAACGGTGCGACAAAAAATCGGACCGGCCGCCGGTTTTCGTTGCCGGCGGGTGGTGCATCCGGCCGGCCGCGTGTTATAATCGCCGCGGACTTCGGCCCGGTCGCCTACGACCCCGCCTCACCGCTCCGTTCCCGTGGAAGGACAGGACCATGAACCGCCTGACCGTGATCGTCTTTGGCGTGCTGTTCTGCTGCGCCGCGAGTTCGCCCGCCGCCGTCCTGAACGTGCCGAGCGACTTCCTTCAGATCAATGCCGCCGTGCAAGCCGCCAGCCCGGGCGACACGGTTCTCGTCGCCGCCGGTGTCTATGCCGATTGCGTCCATCCGACGGAGGGCGCCGGCAGCACGCCCGCCTGCGTCATCATGCGACCCGGCGTGACCCTCATCGGCGCCGGTTCCGAGGCGACGATCATCGACGCCCAGGGGCTCGGACGCGGCATCTACGTGCATGGGGTCGCCGACGTACGCGTCGAGAATCTGCAGATCCGCGGCGCCTATGCGCCGAACTACGGCGCCGGCCTGCTCATCCGCGCGGGCGCCAGCGGCGTGCGCGTGCGCGACGTCAAGATCGCGGACAATCTCGACGGCGGCGTCATCGTCATCGGCACCGCCCAGGCCAGCCTGACCCGCGTGACGTTCGTGAACAACGAGGCCAAGCAGGGCGGCGGGCTGTCCGTGGAGGACGGCAGCACCGCGATCGTCGACAACTGCCTCTTCGACGGCAACCGGGCGCCGTCGGGCGCCGGCTTCTTCGTGCGCAACGGCTCGACCGCGACGATCACCGCCTGCACGATCATCAACAACCAGGTGGACGCCGACTACGGCCACGGCGGCGGCGGCGCCGTCGTCACGGCCCATTGCGACATCAGCGCCAGCGAGATCTCCTACAACTCGACCCGCGGCGCCGGCGGCGGCCTGGCCTACATCGACGAGGCCACGGGCCTGGTCATCGGCTGCCGCCTCGTCGGCAACGTGACCGCGGCGGCGTACAACTACGGCGCCGGCATCAGCTGCCAGAGCTCGGCGCCGACGCTGCGCAACCTGCTGCTGGTCGACAACGCGGCGTCGAGCTTCGGCTCGGACGGCGGCGGCATCGACATCCAGTTCAACCCCGCTCCCATCGTCGAGAACTGCACGCTCGTCGGCAACCGCTGCGCCTCCGGCGGCCTGGCCGGCGGCATCCTCGTGCAGTGGGGCGCCGCGCCCCAGATCACGAACTGCATCATCGCCGGGTCGCTCGGCGGCGCCGGGATGGCCTGCGTCTTCGGCAACACCGCGACGGTCGCCGGCAGCAACTTCTGGCAGAACGCTGGCGGCGATGCCTTCTGCGGCAACGACGGCGGGTGCAACTTCTCCGCCGATCCGCTGTTCTGCGATCCGGCGGGCGGCAACTTCGCGCTCCAGGCGAACAGCCCCTGCGCGGCCGGCAACCATCCGGCCGGCGGTTGCGGGCAGGTCTACTGCGGCGCCTTCCCGGCGGGTTGCGACGTGACGGGCGTCGATCTGCCGGTCCTGGCGCGCGTGCTGGGCAACGCACCGAATCCATTCAACCCGCAGACCACGATCTTTTTCGTGCTTGACTCGCCCGCCGATGTCGTGGTTCGCATCTTCGACCTGCGCGGCCGCCCGCTGCGTACCTTCGCGCGCGACGACGTCGCCGCGGGCGTGCGCCAGGAATGGCTCTGGGACGGGCGCGATGAGGCCGGCCGGGCCTTGCCCAGCGGTGTCTACTTGTACCGGCTGGAAGCAGGAGATGTCGTCACGACCAAGAGGATGAGTCTGATCCGATGACGCGAAGACTACTGCTGATCCTCATGCCTTGCCTGCTGGCGGGCGCGATGTCGCGGGCGGAGGTTGCCGGCACCGGTGTGCTCCCGCCCCGCACGCCTGAGATCCGGGTCGAGCGCGCCGCGACCTGGCTCACCTTCCCGGCGTCGGCTGCTGCCGACACTTGCGAACGGGAGCTCGGCGCCGTCGTGGCGTTGCCGCGCGACGTCAGGACGGCCACGGCCGTCCTGGCCGGCGGCCACGCCGCCGCCGTCTCGATCGCCGGCGACATCATGCGCCAGCGTGGACAGCCGGTCGTGGCGATTCGCGTCGTGGAGCCCGGCTGCGGACCGCTGACCATCGCCGTGCACCACGACGGCGACTGGCTGGCCAAGACCGGCGAGCGTCACCTGTCCCCCGCGCTGCAGGCGGGGTTGCCGGGGCTGCCGCCAGCCGCGCCGGCTCCGGCGAAGTCCGGCGCCGCAGCCCTCGGGGGCAGCTACGTCATCATCAGCGCGCCGCAATACGCCCAGACAGCCGCCCCGCTGGCCGCCTGGAAGACCCGTAAGGGATGGCCGGTCGTTTCGGTCACGACCGATGAGACCGGCACCACCGGCGCCGCCATCCGGTCCTGGCTGCAGCAGGCCTACGACACCTGGGAGCGCCCCGTCGAGTACTTGCTGCTCGTCGGCGACGTGCAGGACATTCCGACCTACTTCGTCGATGGCAACGTCTCCGACCTGCCGTACGCGCTGTTGGACGGAGCCGACTGGTTGCCGGATATCATGGTGGGGCGCTTCGCCGTCGACAACGCGACCCAATGCGCCGCCATGGTCGCGAAATCGGTGCATTACGAACGCGAGCCGTATCTCGATCAGAGCCATTGGTTCACGCGCGGCGTCATGATCGGGGGCCAATACGGTTCGACGACGCCGATGTACACCGTGCGGTTCTGCGGCGAGCAGCTCGCCCGCATCGGCTTCTCGCCGCTGGTGCCCGTCCATCCGTTGCAGCTCCAGGGGAATTATATCGTCTCGCCATACATCGCCGCCGAACAGATCGGCGTGCCGCAGAATCTCGGGCCGCAGGTCATCACGCCGTCGATCAACGAGGGCTGCAGCTTCGTGGTCTACCGCGGCTGGGCCTACGGCACGGGTGGCTGGTTCTCGCCGACCTATCAGGTCGCGAACGTCCAGACCCTCGCCAACGGCGCCATGCTGCCGGTGGTCATGAGCTTCGTCTGCCACACCGGCAACTTCAATGCCGACACCCCTTGCATGGGCGAGGTCTTCACGCGCCTCGGCGGCAGCCAGCCGGCCGAGTTCCGCGGCGCCGTCGCCTTCTTCGGCAACGGCGAGCCCTGGTCGCGCACGCGCTACAACGACGCCATGGCGATCAGCGTCTTCGAGTGCGTCACCTTCCCCGAGCTGACGACGCTCGGCGCGCTCTTCAACGCCGGCAAGCTGAGGTTCATGGAATTCTTCCCGGGTTCGCTCACCGAGACCGGCGACGGCTTCTCGGTCGAGTTCTACTTCCACATCTACAACCTGCTCGGCGACCCCGAGCTGAACTACCATCGCGCCCGACCGACGCCGCTCGCGGTCACGCACGCCGCCGGCCTGCCGATCGGCGCCACCCTGCTGGATGTCGCCGTCGCCGAGCAGGACGGCGGCGCGCCGCTGGCCGGCGCCCGCGTCGGCGTCGTGCAGGGGGGACTGCTGCGGGGCGCCGCCGTGACCGCGGCCGACGGCTCGGCGCGCGTCGTCCTGCAGTCGGCCATCGGCGCCGGGCCGGTCGACCTGACCGTGACGCATCCGGGTCGCCTGGCGTACGCGGCTGTCCTCAACGGCGCGCCGACCGAGATCTTCCTCGCTCTGGACGAGCTTCTCGTCATCGGCCAGGGCGGCGTCGCGAATGCCGTCCATCCCGGCGCCTCTCTCTCGGTCCTGCCGACGCTGCGCAATCTGGGTTCGTCGGCGAGCGGCGATGCGATCGTAGCGTTGCATGCGGCCGGTCCGGTCGAGGTGACCGCCGGCAGCGCCGCACTGGCGCCGCTGGCCGCCGGCGCAAGCGCCTCGCCGGACGCGCCATTCGCGCTCGCGGTCGCGGCCGCGGCGCCGGACGGCGCCGTGATCAGCGCGTACCTGGATGCACAGCACGACAGCCAGAACGACCGTTCCGGATTCGAACTCCGCGTCCAGGCGCCCGAGATCAGCGTCCTGGCCGCCACGCCGCCCGCCGGCGGCGCGATCGAACCGGGCACGACCGTCGACTTGACCGTCACGGTCGCCAACGCGGGGTCTTCGCCGACGGCGGGCGGCACGTTGGCTTTCTCTCTCGGCGCCGCGACTGGCGCCGCCCTGCTGACCGAAAGCCTGCCGTTCGGAGCCCTGGCGGCCCACGGCGGCCAGCTGACCGCGGGGCCGATCACCCTGCGACTCGACGCGGCCCTCGCCGGCGGCACCACCCTCAACGTCGCCGTGACGGCGACCTGCGACGAGGGAGCGGTGCAGTCCACGAGCTTCCCGCTCGCGATCGGGCGCGGCGACGTGACCGAGCCGTCCGGTCCGTGCGCGTACGGCTACTATGCGTACGACAGCGCCGATGTCCTGTACCCGGACCAGCGTCCGACCTATCGCTGGCGCGAGATCAGCACGGCGTTGGGCGGCTCCGGAACCCGGCTGCCGCTGGACGTCAACAACTACAACCGCAACGTGATCGTCGAGCTGCCGTTCGCGTTCACGTTCTACGGACAGACCTTCGACCGCGTGCGGGTCGCGGACAACGGCTGGCTCAGCTTCGACGCCGACAACGACTTCTACGACTTCTACAACTGGCCGATCCCCCTGGCGCTCGGCAACGCGGCGCTCGTGGCGCCGTTCTGGGACAACCTGACGCCGGAGCCCGTCACGGAGAACCCGGCCGACGATCCGGTGGGCCTGAACAGCGACGGCGTCTACTGGTACTACGACCAGCCTGCCGGCGAGGTCATCTTCGAGTGGAGCCGGATGCGGCACATCTACGCCGAGGTTCCCGAACTGCAGACCTTCCAGGCCGTGTTGCGCGATCCTGCGATCCATGCCGCGCCGCCGACCGGCGACGGCGAGATACTCTTCTTCTACAAGCAGGTGGCCGACAACGACCATCTGCGCATGTACGCGACGGTCGGCATCGAATCGCCGGACGAAGCGACCGGCCTCGAATTGACCTATGACGGCGTCCGCCTGCGCGGGTTCGCGCCGCCCGGTCCTGGCATGGCGGTTCGACTGACCACGGCGCCGCCGGTACGGGTGCCGCTGACCGTGGGCGCGTTCACGCGCAAACAGATCGCCGGCGCCGCGCATCTCGCCTGGACCCTGACCGACCCGCGGCCGGTCGTCGGCTGGCGCATCTTCGCCCTCGGCTCGAGCGGGCGTATCCCGTTGACGGCCGAGGCCCTGCCCGCCGAGGCGCGGCGCTGCGTGGTGCAGGCCGAACCGGACCAGGAGTTGCTGCTCGAAGCCGTGCTTCCGTATGGCGGGACCTGCGACGCCGGCAAGGCGGCAGCCGGCGCCCTGGATCTGCGGTTCGCCCTCGCCGATCCCATGCCCAATCCGGTACGGAGCGACGCGAACGTGATGTTCGCGCTGCCCCGGGCCGGCGCGGCCCAGTTGCGCGTCTTCGACGTCCGCGGGCGCCGCGTCGCGACCCTGCTGGACGGGGCGGCGGCAGCCGGATCGCATCTGATCGTCTGGCAAGGCCGCGACGATCATGACCGGCAACTTGCGGCCGGCATCTATTTCCTGCGCCTCGAGCAGGCCGGGCGCGCGTTGACGCGCAAGATCCTGTTGGTCCGCTGATGATGAACACCCGTGCCGGCGCTCCCCGGTCGCCGGCACGGTCTTGACACCGGCGAGCGATGAAACTGATCGTCCTGCTGCTCTTGCTGCTGATCGTGCTGGGCGTCTGGGAGACCGCGCGGCATCGCTGGTACCGGCGACGCATCCCTATTCGGGTGCACGTCAACGGCAGCCGCGGCAAGAGCTCCGTCAGCCGCCTCATCGCCGCCGGCCTGCGGGGCGGCGGCTTGCGCGTCGTGGCCAAGACGACCGGCTCGGCCGCGATGGTCGTGCATACCGACGGCAGCGAAACGCCGGTGCGGCGCCGCGGCGCTCCCAACATCCGCGAACAGCTGGCCGTCATGCGCGAGGCGGTCCGCGAAGGCTGCCAGGCGCTCGTCATCGAGTGCATGGCCGTGCGCCCCGACCTGCAGCAGGCGTGCGAGCACCACATCGTGCAGGCCAGCCACGGCGTCATCACGAATGTCCGGCCCGATCATCTCGAAGTCATGGGTCCGACGATGGAAGACGTGGCCGCCAGCCTCGCCCGCACCGTTCCGCGCCGCTCCCGCTTCTTCCATGCCGAGGAGGCGTACGCCGATTTCCTCGCGGCGCGCGCGCAGACGCTCGGCAGCAGCTGCGTCCAGGCGGTGGCCGACGCGGTCAGCAGCGAGGAGATGACCGGTTTCGCGTATGTGGAATTCCCGGAGAACGTCGCCCTGGCGCTGGCCGTCTGCGAGTCCGCCGGCGTGCCGCGCGAACAGGCCCTGGCGGCCATGTATCGCGTGCGGCCGGACGTCGGCGCGATGACGATCTGGACGCTGGCGACGAGCAAGGGACCGCTGACCTTCGTCAACGGCTTCGCGGCCAACGATGCGATGAGCTACGTGCGCATCTGGCAGCGCCTGCGGCTGGCGGAACGCACCGCGGATGTCGTCCTGGTCTTCAACAACCGCGCCGACCGCATGCGGCGGGCCAAGGACCTGCTGCCGCTGTTCAGCCGCGAGCTGCCCGCCGGCCGCTATGTGCTGGTGGGCGAGGAGACCGGCGTGCTGATCGGCATGCTGAAGCGGCAGCACTTGCCGATGGACCGCGTCGAGGACCTCGCCGATCGCCCCGCCGCGGAACTGTGGGCCAAGCTCGTCGAATTGAGCCCCCGCGGCGGCCTGGTCATCGGCATCGGCAACATCAAGGGCATCGGCAACGACCTGCTGGATCACCTGCGCCCGCTGCGCGAACGGGAGGTCGCCTGATGCTGTGGCAGGCCATCGGCCTCGGGCTCGTCGTCAGCCTCGTCTTCACGGAGATCCTCGGCCTCGCGGCCGGCGGTCTCGTCGTGCCCGGCTACATCGCCTTCTTCCTCGACCAGCCTCTGCGTATCCTGGGCACCGTCCTGGCCGCGCTCGTCACCTATGCCAGCGTGCGGCTGCTCGGCCGGGTCATCCTGCTGTACGGCCGCCGCACCATGGTCTTCTGCGTGCTGGCAGGATTCCTCTTCGGCCATCTGACGCGGTACCTGCTCGTGTTCAACGAGACCATGGCGCTGGGCGTCGAGGCCGCCCTGCTGCAATCGGTCGGATACATCATACCCGGGCTGATCGCGTACTGGATGCTGCGTCAGGGCATCGTCGAGACGCTCTGCACGATGTTCATGGCGGCGTTCATCGTCCGGCTGGCCCTGGTGGCCGCCCACGGAGGCAAGCTCCTTGAGCTGGCGATTGGATAATCGGCGCAAATGGGTGCTGCTGGGCCTGGCGGTCCTGGCGTTGGCCTTGCAGGCGCTGCTCGAGGTTTCCCGGGTGCCGACACGGCAGCGGGACTACGAGTCGAAGCTCGCCGCAGCCGAGCGGGCCGCCGAGGCGTTCGCCATCCTGCGCGACTGGCGGCAGCTATCCGGCGCGCATCTGGATCTGCTGAACGATCCGGCGGGCACCGGGCTGATCGGGCCGGAGTTCAGCCCCATCACCAACGCGCAGGGCAACCTCGAGGCGAAGCTCACCAGCCTCAACCCGAACTGGGCCGCCGTTCTGGTCGGCTACTTCCGGCAGATCGGCCTGGGCCCCGGCGACCTGGTGGCCGTGGCGTTGTCGGGATCCTTTCCCGGCCTGAACATCGCGCTCTTCGCCGCCATGGAGACCATGCGCCTGCGACCAGTCGTGATCACGTCCGTCGGCTCGTCGATGTGGGGCGCCAACAGCCCCGACTACACGTGGCTGGACATGGAGACCGTGCTATATGACGCAGGGATCTTCACGACGCGCAGCTTGCTCGCCAGCTACGGCGGCGGCAACGACATGGGCCGCGGTCTGAGCCCGGACGGCCGCCGCATGATCCTCGCCGCCGCCGAGCGCAACGGCGTCCCGCTCCTGGCCGTGCAGAACATCGAACAAGCCATCGCCAAGCGCATGGCGTTCTACGCCGAACATTCTCGCGGCCGTAATTATCGCTGCTTCGTGAACATCGGCGGCGGCATCGCGAGCCTCGGCAACACCCACAACCGAGTCCTGCTCAAGTCGGGCCTGAACCTGGATCTCGGTCGACACAACTGGCCGCGCAAGGGCACAATGGTCCTGTTCTCCGAGAAGGGCGTTCCGGTCATCCACTTCTTGCGGCTGGTTTCGCTCGCGCGGCAGCACGGCATGCCGGTCTCGCCGGACAGCTTGCCGCCGCCGGGCGAAGGCGACACCTTCGTGCGGCCGATGTACCGGCTGCCGCTGGTCGTCGGCGTCCTGTTCTTCTACTGCCTGCTGTGCTGCGCGGTTCTGGCCCCGCAACTGCGCGGCGGCCTGTTCGATCGGCTGCCCGGGCGCAGGACGGCGACGCCGCTGGGTAAAGGAGCGCCATGAGTCGCACTGGGGCATGGTCGGCCCTTGTCCTGTCGCTGACGCTGCTGGCGGGCGGCGCCAGCCAGGCCTCGGCCCAGACGACGTGGGTCGCCGCGCGGGACCTCAAAGGCGCCGCCAACATCTGCCTCGACATCGACGGCAACCGGATCGAGTACGCGGCTCTTGGTCCGCGGGATGGCGTCCGCTGCACGCTGCAAGGACCCCGCCGCTTGAAACTGACCAGCCGCTACGTCTTCGCCGCGACCGACGGCGAGCGGGTCCCCTACACGCTCGTCGTCGAATTGGAAGGCCAGGAAGTGTTGCGCAAACGATTCACCGGCCAGGAGCAGGCCGCGGTCGCGCCCTGTCGCGGCGACCTTCGCATCGGGCAACTCCGCCGAGCCTACGTCGACCTTCCGGATGGCAGCCACACCGTGACGGTGCGCGCCGAGTCCGACGGCGATGGCAAGGTGGCGGTGCGGCTGTTCCGTCAGGTGCGGCGGCAGCGCGAGACCTGGGTGGCCTTCGCGCCGGAACGTTTCGCCGGCGTGCGGCATCTGCAGTTCGAGAGCGGCAACCAGTCGGTCTACTACCAGTTCACGGCCGAGCAGCCGCTGCAACTGACGGTCATCGGGCCGACGACGCTGCGCCTGAGCACCCGCCTCGATTTCGACCATACGATGAACGGCGGCCAGGTCTATGCGCTGCAGGTGAGCATCGGCGGCGAGCTCTGGCGCACGTTCCATTTCGACTGCATCGCCTTGACCTCGGCGCTCTACGTCGAGCGGCCCGACATCCTGCCGGGAGTGCGCAAGAATTTGCGGATACCGATTCCCCGCGGGCGGCATACGGTCGAGGTCCATTGCCTGCGCCCGGACGGTTGCAGCGTGGCCACCATGATCCATCTACCGAAACGCCACGTGCAGCGCTAGGAGCCGCCCGCAATGAGCCACCGCCCTCCGTCGTTCCGGCTGCCGCTGCTGCTGATCGTCGGCGGGCTCTGCCTGGCCGCCGGTCCGGCTCGTGCGCAGACGGGAACCAGTTACGTTCCCCGGCCCAGTTCCGAGGTCGCCACGATCGGCGTCGGCGATCGCGACTACCTCGTGCTGGGCGAAGAGCCGATCCTGGTGCCACTGGTAGGTCCCGGCACCCTGTGGGGTTTCGCGCGCGTGGGCTTCGCGGACGGCGAGACCGGCGTGCGCTCGGCCACGCTCGTGCTGGCGGGCATCGAAGACCGCGCGATCCGGATCCCGCTCGATTTCCGGCCCAGTTCGCCGCCGGTCGCCTGGGGCGACGGCCGCCCGGGCAGCACCAGCGGCGGCCGTCGATTCGAGATCCACGTGCCGGCCGGCGTCTGGACGGTGCGGCTGATCGGCCGCCAGGCCCAACCCGGTGTCCTGGCGGCCATCCTCTACTACGACGGTCCAGCCCAACCGGCCGCCGCCGCCGGTCGCGCCCGCCCCGTCCGCGCGATTCCCTGGCGCTACCGCAACCAGTTCGGCCTCGAGGTGATCTACGACAACAACGTCCTGACGCAGAGTCCGGACTATATCCGCGATTTCGTCACCGGCCAGCGACCCGAGCGGTTCCGCATCGGCAAGTACGACGACCTGATCATTTCGCCGAGCCTCGATCTCGCGGCCGATCGGCGGTTCGTGAGCTGGGGCAACACGAGGTTGCGGTTCAAGATCCAACGCTGGATCTACACCCAGAATCCTATCAAGACCAACACGGACCTGGATTGGTACGTGCGCCAGTCCTTCGCCGGCGGCAAGAGCATCGAGCTGAACTATCAGTTCGCGCCCGAGCAGTACATCCGGCAGCTCGGCGACCGCTCGCCATTCAGCGACACGACTCTGCCCGTTCAGCAGAAGCAATTCCGCTTCACCCGCAACGTCGCCTCGATCCAGTGGCGGCACACGCTCAACCCGCGCTTCAATTACACGCTGCTCGTCATCTACAAGCAGCGCAACTACAACAAGCCGTTCATGGAGAACGACATCTCGGCCTGGGAATTCCGCGGCGCGCTCGGCTATCGACCGCATCGGCGGCTGCGCTTGACCATCGACTACAGTTTCGAGGACGCGCAAGGCCGCGCCATGGACACGGCCGGACAGACGGCGGCCACCAGCACGGCGAGCGATCCGACGTACGTGCGCGACCTGTATCGTTTCGGCTTCGACTGGACGACGCCCTGGGCGCGGCCGGTCTTCGACGCGATCGATGGCTCGCTGCTCTTCATGGATTACTACTTCACGACCGACAGGTCCCTGTTCGCCGATCCATACCACACTGGCCGCCGCGACATGATGACCAGGGTCGCGCTACGCGCGAGCCGCCGTTTGACCGCCGCGATCCGCGTCTACGCCAATTTCCGCTACTCGGATCGCATTGTCGATTCGCCGTGGCCCGGCGATATCACGATCGACAAGGACTACACCCAGCAACGTTACGGGGTCGGACTGACGTACCAGTTCTAGAGGAGTCGCCATGCCTGCATCCGCCCAGCGCCAGCGCCAGACCACCACGTCGTCCGCCCTGCTGATCGTGACGGGATCCTTGCTCCTGCTCGCCGCGTGCGGACGGCAGGACCTCTACGAGCCGCCCGGTTCGCCGTACGAGATCGTCGGCCGTCTGCGTCTGCCGGCGGCCAGCACCGGCATCGCCATCATGGAGAGACACGCCTACGTCGCCGGCGGCGAAGCCGGCCTGCACTGCGTCGACTGGTCCGCTGCGACCTCTCCCGTGCTGCTCTCGACGGTAACGACCGTGCGCACCGCCGACGACGTGCAGGTCGTGCGCACGTTCCACGACCATGCCGTGCGGGACGTCGCCCACGTCGTCGAAGGCACCGAAGGCATCAGCAGCTACGACATCACCGACCCGAGCGCGCCGCGCAGCTTCAACACCGGCACGACGGCGACCTTCGGCCGCTCGGTATTCATCGATCAGCCCCTCGATCCGCGGCTACCCTACACCGTCTACATGGCGGAGGACTGGCGTGGCGTACGTCATTTCGAGTCGGCGCTGACCGAGCCGGGATTCCTGAACTACAACGGCGTGGTGGTTCGCACGCAGGGCCGTGCCTACGGGGTCGCCGTGCGGGATGGTTGGGGCTATTGCGCGCAGAACGAGATGGGTCTCTGCGTCCTGGACCTGCGCGTGCTTAACCCCGCCTGGGTCCGCCTCGCGGCGGCGGCCGATACGCCCGGCAACGCCCGCGCCGTGGCGCTGGCCGGCGCCTTCGCGTTCATCGCCGACGGCCGCGAGGGCCTGGCCGTCTTCGCCATCGATGGCGGCGAGACTCCGGTCAAGGTCGCGCAGTACGTGCTCAACGGCTTCAGCGTGGCGATCGCCCTGCGCGACGGGCTCTGCGCGCTGGCGGCCAACGCCGCCGGGGTCCACTTCCTGGACGTGCGCGATCCCACCAAGCCGATCTACCTCGGCACGACCGCGACGAGGTTCGCCACGGGCGTCGTGTTCGCGCCTGACGGTCATTGCTTGGTTGCGGACGCCGAGGAGGGATTGCTCATCCTCGCCGGTCGCGGGCCGTTCCTCGATACGACGCCGCCCTCGCCGGTCACCGATCTGGAGGCCGCGACGGGAAGCATGTCCACCGTCGACCTGACCTGGACGATGACCGGCGACGACCGCATGCTGGGCCTCGCCGCCGGGCTCGACATCCGCTTCGCCGCCGCGCCCATCGTGGACCTCGACGGCTGGGAACTCGCCACGAGTCTGCCCGGCCTGCCCCAGGTCGCCGGGCCCGGCACCGTGATGCGCTTCACCGCCGGCGGACTGGCGGGCGATACCGAGTACCATTTCGCGGTGCGCGTGCACGACGCCGCCGGCAACGTCTCGCAACTCTCGAACTCGGCGTCGGCTCGCACCAGTGCCGGCATCGTGCTGCGCAACCCGCGCGTGGATCGCTCCTGGGGCTACGAGACGGATCTCTTCACGTTCGAGGTCGAGGCTCTGTGGGATGAGCCTCTGACCGCGAGCGAGATAATCATCGACGGCATCGCGCAGACGATGGTCCGCGGCGAAGGCTATCTCTACCGCTATCAGACGACCTTGCCGCGCGGCAGGCACACCCACGCCTTCCGTTTCGCTGCCGCCGGCGTTCCCGACGCGGTGACCGAGGAATTCGACGGCCCGGTCGTCGCGATCGCCGCCTTCACGATGGGCAGCCCGGCCGGCGAACCGGGACGCGGGTCGGACGAGGTCCAGCGCACGGTCGCCTTCAGCCGCGATATCGTCGCGGCGACGACCGAGGTCACGCAGGCCCAGTGGGCGCAGGTGATGCCCGCCGGCAGCGACCCGTCGGTCCACCTCGGCGCCGCGCGGCCGGTCGACAGCGTCACCTGGCTGCAAGCGATCGCCTACTGCAACGCGCTCTCGCTGGCGGAGGGGCGGACTCCGGCCTACGCCATCGCCGGCATGGCCGTCACCTGGGACCAGGAGGCCGACGGCTGGCGGCTGCCGACCGAAGCCGAGTGGGAATACCTCTGCCGCGCCGGCAGCGCCGCCGCCTTCGCCAACGGACCGCTGACCGCGTTGCACTGCCGGCTCGATCCCAATCTGGACGCGATCGGCTGGTACTGCGGCAACGGCGCGACGGGGACCGCGACGGTCGCCGGCAAGCAGCCCAATGCGTCGGGCTCGTACGACATGAGCGGCAACGTCCGCGAATGGTGCTGGGACTGGTACGGACCGCTCTCGGACGCGACGGCCCTCGACCCGCTCGGCGCCGAAACCGGTTATCTGCGCGTCTGCCGCGGCGGCAGTTGGTACAATACGAGCCAGGATTGCCGCAGCGCGGCCCGCGGCGCGCGCCCGCCCGACAGTGCCGACGACACCGTTGGCTTGCGGGTGGTGCGGACAGTTTTCGAGGATTGACCAGCGATGGCGCGCGGAGCGGCCCCGGCCGGTTCCCGCGACCAGGAAGGATGACCATGGCCGAAGCTCCGCCGCGCCTGCGCTTCACCTTCATCGACGAGTTCCGCGGACTGGTCGGCGTCATGATGGCGCTGGGGCACGCGCAGTACTATCTGAACGCCGCCTGGCTGAGCCTGGACCCCCTCGATCCCTTCTTCGACTCGACCGCCCAGTTCCTGCTGCGCTACATGGGCTACCTCTGCGCGCCGGGCTTCTTGATGATGAACGGCGCGATGGTCTACTGGGCGTACGTGCGGCGCCGCAAACACGGCATGAGCAAGGCCCGCTCGCGCTGGGATTTCGTCCAGCGCGGGCTGTTCCTGGTCGCCGTCCAGTGGCTGTGGGTCAACGCCAGCTGGGGCGGTTTCGCCCGCTTGCCGCTGGACCGCCTCGGCATCATCGCCACGATCGGGCTGAGCATGATCCTCGTCGGCCTGCTCGTCGACCGGCCGTGGTGGCAGCGGGCCGCCGTGGCGGCGGCCGGATTCCTGGTCCATCCCTTCCTGCTGCGGATCCCGTACGATCACGACAGCTGGGCGCGGATTCCGATGCAGCTGCTGGTCGACAGCGGCGAGTTCACGAAGTACCCGCTCATCCCGTGGTTCAGCCTGGCCTGCCTGGGTTCGGTGATGGCGCATTTCTGGTTCACCGTCTGGACGGACCGCCATCGCCCCGACGAACGCGCGTTCAAGTCGCTGGCGATCGGCGGCGTCTTGCTGGTCGTGGCCTGGGGCCTGCGCGACTGGGGACACCCCTACGCCAATCTCTTTCCACACGAGGGCTGGTTCTCCTTCAGTTTCTTCCTGGTGCAGAAGTACCCCCCCAGCCTCTGCCACCAGGTCTGGTTCGCCGGTCTGGTGATCGGTCTGGTCGGCCTCTTCGCCTATATCGACCACCGGTGGCCGATCCTGCGTCCGCTGGCGGTCGTCGGCAAGGTGCCGCTGTTCTTCTACTGCGTGCACATCCCGCTGCTGGGGATCGTCGTGCGCCGACTGGGGTGGCTGCCGTACCGTGAAGGCGGCGTCGGCGAGAGCCTCGCGGTGTGGCTGGGCCTGCTGGTGGTCATGTGGCCGCTGGCGATCTGGTTCGAGAGGGTCAAGCGGCGCAACCGCAGCTGGTTCGTCCGCATGGTGTAGCCTTTATTAGGGAGTGGTCGACATGCTCAGCGGATTCTTGCGGATCGGGCTTCTGGCCGCCTTCGTCTCGCTCCTCGGCCTGGCGAGCGGCGCGGCGCCGCGCGGCGATCTGATCGTCGACGGCGACTTCGAGAGCATCGGCGACAGCGCCCAGCTGCGCCGCGACGACGACGGTCAGGACTGGCACGAGAGCCGGCGCCAGAATCGCGAGGCTCGCCGCCTGCTCATGCTCAGCGCCAAGCGGGTCGCCGGCAATCGCTCGCGCAAGGCGATGATCAAGGCCCACCCCGAGCTGAACACCTACCTCTCGCAAGAGCTGGCCACGCCGCAAGCAGGCCGCTTCGTCGTTCGGTTCGACATCTGCGTACGGCAGATTCGTCCCGAGCACAACCGGTCCGCCTTCTTCTTCGCCGGCACCAGCAGCGACAAGAAGAACGGCCCGAATTCCACCGCCAGCGAGCGCTTCGTCTTCTTGGGCTGGGAAAACGCGGACCGTGAAGGCGAGCTCAGGCTCTTCGCGCGCGAGGCGGCGTCGAGCTGGCAGGAACGGACCATCCTGGCCGAGGACCTCGACCAGATGGTCTGGCACCGCCTGACCGTCGACGTCGACGTCGCCGCGAAGACCTACACAGTGCGGGTCGGCGACGGACCGGTCAGCCGTCCGCTGGCTGCCTTCGCGGCTGCTCGCGCGACGCCGCCCGGGGCGATCACGCACCTGAGCTTCGCGTCCTGGAACGACGGCGCCGGCACCTTCTACGTGGACAACGTCTCGGCGCGCCCGCGGTGACGGCCGCCGGCGCCGGCCGGGATCAGGCCGGCCCGCGCCGCGCGGACAGGGCGGCCAGACCGCGCAGAGTCCAGTCGGGATCATGCCGCCAGCCCGGCCGGGCGAGGAACGCCCCGAGCCCGCCGGTCAACACAACCGCGCTGTGCGGCCGGGGAACCAGCAACGCCTCGACGGTGCCCGTCACGCCGCGCACGCCGACGTGGAAGGCGCCGATCTGCAGGGCCTCCTCCGTGTCGCGCCCGGGCCGCAGTTCGCAGGCGGCGAACGGGACACGCCAGAGCTGCGGCGCCGCCTCTTGCAGCCGGCGGGCGGCGAACGCCATGCCCGGCGCGATGAGCCCGCCGACGAAGACGCCGTCGGCGAGCACGTCGATCGTCGTCGCGGTGCCGGCATCGATCACCAGCGCATCGGTCATGCCCGCCGCCGCCGCCGCCGCCACGTTGCACCAGCGATCGGCGCCGACCGTTCGCGGATGGCGGATCGTCGCCGCGAAGGGGAAATCCCAGGTATGGTCGACGAGATGGAGGTCGGCCAGGTCCCGGACCAGCGCGTCGCTGACAAGGGGGACCACGGACGCCGCCGCCGCCGGCTCGTCCGGTTGCCGCATCGCGGCCAGCCGCGAGGTCAGCCGGCGCGCCGCGGCAGCGGACCGCGGGGTCGCGACCTCCGCGAGACGCACGATTCCGCCCGCAGCGGCGTCGTCCGGCAGCCGCGCCGCTACGCAGCGCGTGTTGCCGGCGTTGATCAGCAGCCGGCTCAAGGGAAGACCCCGCCGGCGTCGAGTTCGAGGGCCAGGTCCAGAGCCGGCGCGGAATGCGTCAAGCGTCCGACCGAACAGGCGTCGACGCCGGCCTCGGCGAAGGCTCCGACCGTCTCGAGCGTGACGTTCCCGCTCGCCTCGAGGCGCGTCGCCGCGCCAGCTTGATCGCGCCTGAGGACCGCCGCGCGAGCCGCCGCCGGCGTGAAGTTGTCCAGCAGGATCCACTCGACCTGCAACGCGAGGACCCGCTCGAGCTGCGGCAGCGCATCGACCTCGACCTCGATGGCGAGGTCGGGGTGGTCCCGGCGGCCGCGGGCGACGAGCGCGGCGATGTCGTCACCGGCCGCCCAGTGGTTGTCCTTGAGCAGGATGCGATCGTACAGGC
This sequence comes from uncultured Fibrobacteraceae bacterium, assembly GCA_964549735.1. GTDB lineage: Bacteria > Krumholzibacteriota > Krumholzibacteriia > LZORAL124-64-63 > LZORAL124-64-63 > Glo-17. The sequence continues at coordinate 24,396 of CAZJWO010000019.1, forward strand.
CAAGGCGGTGGTTGTGCCCGCCTCCGCAGCGCACGGCGTACTTCGCCAGCGCGCGCCAGCCCGGTATGGTCTTGCGCGTGTCGAGCACGCGGCAGCGCGTGCCGGCCACGGCGGCGACGTAACGGGCCGTCAAGGTGGCGATTCCCGACAGGTGCTGCAGGAAATTCAACGCCGTGCGTTCGCCGGTCAGGATCGCGGCGGCCGGACCGCGCAAGGTCGCCGCGACCTCGCCGGCGGCCACCCGCTGCCCGTCGGTGAGATGCAATGCGACGGCGACCTCGGCATCGAGGCGCGCGAAGAGCGGCGGCAACAGCGGCAGGCCGGCGAGCACGCCGTCCTGTCGCGCGACGATCCGTCCCCGCGCGCGCCGGCCGGCCGGCACAGCGACGGCAGTCGAGACGTCGCCGCTGCCGATGTCCTCGGCGAGCGCCTGGTCCAGCAGCGACGCCAGCCAGGGGTCGCCGCCCAGCGTCACCTCGCTCATCATCGCTCCTCGCGAGTCTGCTCCCGCAGTCCCCACTGCGCCTTCAGGTCCTCGATGCGATCGCGGATCTGCGCCGCTTGCTCGAACTGCAGCTCAGCGGCCGCGCGCCGCATCTCGGCCGTGAGCATTTCCAGCATCGCCCGCGGCGACAGATCGCCCGCGATGATCTCCTGCCAGGGCCGCGTCTCCGGCGCCGCCTCCGCCGGACGGCTGCCGGCGGCCACGGTCTGCTGCATGATCTCCTCGCGGCTCTTGCGGATCGTGCGCGGCACGATGCCGTGCTCCTCGTTGTACGCGAGCTGCTTCTGCCGCCGCCGCTCGGTCTCCGCGCACGCCTGGCGCATGGCGTCCGTCAGACGGTCGGCGTACATGACGACGCGGCCGTTGATGTTTCGCGCCGCGCGCCCGGCGGTCTGGATCAGGGAACGCGCGCTGCGCAGGAACCCCTCACGATCTGCATCCAGGATCGCCACGAGCGACACCTCCGGCAAGTCCAGCCCCTCGCGCAGCAGGTTCACGCCGACCAGGACGTCGCACTCGCCGAGTCGCAGCTGGCGCAGGATCTCGATGCGGTCCAGCGCCGCGATGTCGCTGTGCAGATAGGCGACGCGCAGCCCGACCTGCCCGAGGTATTCGGTGAGGTCCTCGGACATCCTCTTCGTCAGGGTCGTGATCAAGACCCGTTCGCCGCGGCCGACCACCTCGCGGCAACGCGCCAGGAGGTCATCGACCTGCGTCTCCACCGGGCGGATGTCGATCGGCGGATCGATGAGGCCGGTCGGACGGATGACCTGCTCGACGATCACGCCCTGGCTCTTGGCCAGCTCCCAATCGCCGGGCGTGGCGGAGACGAACACCGTCGCCGGCATCAGATCTTCGAACTCCGCGAAGAGCAGCGGTCGGTTGTCGAGCGCGCTCGGCAGTCGGAAGCCGTGCTCGACGAGTTGCAGCTTGCGCGAGCGGTCCCCGTTGTACATGGCGCCGATCTGCGGGATCGTGGCGTGCGACTCGTCGATGAAGAGCAGGAAGTCCGGCGGGAAGTAGTCCAGCAGGCACGCCGGCCGCTCGCCGGGCCGGCGACCGTCGAAGTACCGCGAATAGTTCTCGACCCCCGGACAATGGCCGATCTGCCGGATCATCTCCATATCGTACCGCGTGCGGCTCGCCAACCGCTGCGCCTCGAGATGGCGTTCGTCGGAAGCGAATTCGGCCAGCCGCGCGTCGAGGTCGCGCGCGATCTGCGCCACGATATCGCGTGAACGCGCGCGGTCGATGACGAACTGGCTGGCGGGGAAGATCGCCGCCGCCTGCACGGTCTCGAGCGTGCGGCCGCTGAGGCGGTCGATCCAGGCCAGCCGCTCGATCTCGTCGGCGAAGAATTCGATGCGCAGGGTGCGGTCCTCGTGCGCGGCGCGCACCTCGACGATGTCGCCGCGCACGCGGAACGTGCCGTAATCGGGCGCCAGATCGCGGCGTTCGTAGGCCGCATCGACCAGCAGTTGCAGGAACTCGTCGCGGTCGCGCCGCTCGCCGCAGGCCAACGGGATGATGCCTTCGCGAAAGGTGCGGGGATTGCCGAGCCCGTAGATCGCCGAGACGGAACAGACGACGACGACGTCGCGGCGCGCCAGCAACGAGCTGGTCGTGCGCAGGCGCAAGCGCTCGATCTCTTCGTTGATGCTGGTATCTTTCTCGATATACGTGTTCGTCTGCGGAATGAACGCTTCCGGCTGGTAATAGTCGTAATAGCTGATGAAATATTCGACCGCGTTGTGCGGAAAGAACGCCTTCAGCTCGCCATAGAGCTGCGCCGCGAGCGTCTTGTTGTGGCTGAAGATGAGCGTCGGACGCTGCAGCCGCGCGATGACGTTGGCCATCGTGAACGTCTTGCCGGAGCCGGTCACGCCGAGCAGGGTCTGGCACGGCCGGCCGCCGCGCACGCCGGCCACGAGCTGGTCGATGGCTGCGGGCTGGTCTCCCGTCGCGGCGAAGGGCGCCTGCAAGCGAAAGGGGCTCAAGGCCGGCCGCCGTCGCCGCCGAGCGCGAACCGGTCGAGCACCACGGGCTGCCCCGGACGCCATTGCTGCACGGGTTGCAGCACGCCATTGAGCGTGACCTCGACGCCTTGCAGGTCGCCGAGCGTCACGACGAAATGGTCGTTCGCGCCCCAGTAGGCGACATGGCCGCCGCGGGCGGCGTACGCCAGGCCTGATTGCAGGTTGGCCGCCGGCAGCGGGGTTGTTTCCTCGGGCCAGATCAACGGCATCGCGGCCGGCTGGCCGTCGCGGCGCACGGCGCAGTTGGCGCCGGCGGCCAATCTGATGCGCAAGACGAGGGCGAAGCGCTCGCCACCGGCGAACCGCAGCTGCGGATCGCCGCGTACTGCCGCCGGCAGATCGGGCGCCGGCGCCGCAAGCGGCTGCGCGGCCGGCGCGACGGCACCGGCGCGCGCCGCACCTGACGGGCTCAACGAGGCCGGCCCCGAGGTCGTCTCCGGCAAGGTGTCGGCCGGCACCACGGGCACTTCCTGCGCCGGCGGCGGCGTCTGGTCCGGACGCGGCCAGAGCAGCCAGATCAGGACGAGCAGGATCAGAGCCGCCAGCGCCCATGTCGCGTAGCGCAGCCACGGCACGCCGATCCGCCGCACCGTGACCTGATGCTCCGACCAGACCGGCTCGCCGGGCCTCTGCGCCGCGGCCGGATCGCCGGCGAAGCGCTCGTAGAGGCGCAACACGGTCGCCGTATCCAGACCGAGCCACCCGGCGTAGTTGCGCAAGAAGCTCTTGACGTAGAGCTGGTCGGAGACCTGATGGTATTCGTCGCGCTCGAGAGCTTCGAGCAGGCGCAGCGAGATCTTGGTCCCCTCGTGCGCGGCCATCAGATCGCTGCCGCGCGCCAGGCGTGCCGCGCGCAGCAGTTGCCCCGGGGTCTCCGCTTCGTATTTTTCGGTCATGCCCGTCCCTCCGCGCGGCGGCTCAGACCTTCAACGCAGCCAGCCTCTGCCGCAGGCGCTCGGCCGCGGCCTCGTTCTCCGCCAGCAGTTCCCGCTGCTGCTGCACGACCGCGGCGGGCGCGCCGTCCACGAACCTCGGATTGGCCAGCTTCGCGCGGCAGCCGCCGAGCCAACCCTCGAGCCGGTCCAGTTCTTTCCGCAAGCGCTCGCGCTCGCGCTCGAGGTCGATCAGGCCGGCCATCGGCAAGAATACCTCGACCTCGCCGACGACGCCGCTGCCCGCCGGTCGCGGATCCGGCCCTCCGTGCACGACGCTCACCTCCTCCAGCTTCGCCAGCAAGGCGATGAGATCGCTGAGGCCGGCCAGCGCAGCCACGCGTTCGGCGGCGCCGACCCGCAGCACGGCGCGACCCCGCCGGCCCGGCGGCACCTGCAATTCGCTGCGCAGATTGCGCACGACGCTGGTGATCTCCATGACTTGCGCGAACGCCGTCTGCTCCGCCGCGAATGGGACCTCGCCGGTCGCCGTCGGATAGCTCGAGACCATGACGCGCCCGCTGGCGGCCGGCAGCCAGCTCCAGAGCTCCTCGGTGATGAACGGCATGACCGGGTGCAGCAGCTTGTAGCTCTGCGCCAGGGCCAGGCTCGCGACGAGCAGGGCCGGCGTCCGCCGCTCGGGATCGCGCAGGCGCGGCTTGATCGCCTCCAGATACCAGTCGCACAGCTCGTGCCGGAAGAAGTTGAAGGCCCCGTACGCGGCGTCGTTCAGGCGCCGCCGCGCGTAATGCTCGTTGCAAGCGCCGGCCGCCTCGCAGAGGCGGTTCAGCAGCCAGCGGTCCTCCAGGCGCAGGTCGTCGTCGGACACGACGGCCGGCGGTTCGGCGCCGAAGGTGTCGCGCCAGACCGCGGCCAGCGCCGCGCCCGGCGCCGCGCGCCAGGCCCGCCCGGCGGTCAGCTCCAGCGCTCCCGGCGGCGGCGGTACGGCCGGCCGCGACGCGACCAGGCCGGACTCGTCCCAGACGCCGAGGACCAGCTTCGTGGCCTGGAAGATCTTGTTGCAGAAATTGCGTCCGACCTCGAGCGAGGCCTCGCTGAAGAAGATGTCCTGGCCCGTGGGCGTCAGCATGACCAGCGAGCAGCGCAGAGCGTCGGCCCCGTAGGTCTCGATGAGGTCGATCGGATCGGGACTGTTGCCGAGCGACTTGCTCATCTTGCGGCCTTCGACGTCGCGCACGATGCCGGTGAAGAGCACTTCCCGGAACGGCGGCTCGCCGAGGAAGGCGTAGCTAGCCATGATCATGCGCGCGACCCAGAAGAAGATGATGTCCGCCGCGGTGACCAGCACGCTCGTCGGATGGTAGCGCGCGAGGTCGTCGGTGCGCTCGGGCCAGCCGAGCGGCGAAAACGTCCACAACCAGCTGCTGAACCACGTGTCCAGCACGTCCGGATCCTGCTCCAGGCGCGCGCTCGCGCACTGCCGGCACTGCGCCGGGGCCTGTTCCGCGACGATCTCGGCTCCGCAATCCTGGCAGTACCAGACCGGCAGGCGGTGTCCCCACCAGAGCTGGCGGCTGATGCACCAGTCGCGGATGTTCTGAAGCCAATTGTTGTAGACGCCGACCCAACGGTCCGGTTGCAGCTTGATCGTGCCCTCGGCGACGGCCTGCACGGCCGGCGCGGCCAGCTCGCCCATGCGCAGGAACCATTGCTTGCTGAGGTAAGGCTCGAGGACCGTGCCGCAGCGATCGTGGTGGCCGACCTGGTGCACATGCTTCTGATACTTCACCAACAGGCCGGCTGCGGTCAGGGCGGCCACGGTGCGCTCGCGCGCCGCGAACCGGTCGAGGCCGGCCAGCTCGCCCGCGGCGTCGTTCATGACGCCGCGCGGGTCCATGCAGATCACCTGCGGCAGGTCGTGCCGCTTCCCTACCAGGAAGTCGTTGGGGTCATGCGCCGGCGTGATCTTCACGCAGCCGGTCCCCTTCTCGGGGTCGGCATGCGCGTCGCCGATGATCGGGATCGTGCGGCCCGCCAGCGGCAGTTCGACGCGGCGGCCGATGAGGTACCGCCGCTGCGGGTCGTCGGGGTGGACCGCCACCGCGGTGTCGCCGAACATGGTCTCCGGGCGCGTCGTGGCCACCGTGATCCGGCCCGCGCCGTCGGCGAGCGGATAGTCGATGTGCCACATGCCGCCCTGGACCTCGCGGTATTCGACCTCGTCGTCGCTGATCGCGGTCAGGCAATGGGGACACCAGTTCACGAGATAGACGTCGCGATAGACCAGGCCGCGGTCGTGCAGGTCGACGAAGGCCCGCGTCACGGCGCGGTTGCGCGCCTCGTCCATCGTGAAGGCTTCGCGCCGCCAGTCGAGCGAGCAGCCCAACCGCCTCAGCTGCTGCGTGATGCGGCCGTGCGTGCGCTCCTTCCAGGACCACGCCCGCTCCAGGAAGGCCTCGCGGCCGGCTTCGCGCTTGTCGACGCCCTCCTCGCGCAGCTGCCGCGTGACGACCTGTTCGGTGGCGATGCTCGCGTGATCGGTCCCCGGGATCCAGAGCGATTCGCGCCCGAGCATCCGATGGTAGCGCACGAGCGTGTCCTGGATGCTGTTGCCGAGGCAATGGCCCATGTGCAGGATGCCGGTCACGTTCGGCGGCGGCAGCGTGATCACGAAGGGCGCGCCGTCGCCCTGTCGTGGCGCGAAGAGCCCTTCCTCTTCCCAGCGCGCGTACCATTTCGCTTCGATACCCTGGGGCGCGTACTGAGCCAGTTGCCGGATGTCGTTCAACGCGAGGCTCCCTTGGCGGCCCCAGCGGGCGCCGCCGCTGCGATGCACGGCGAAACACGGGAAACGGCCGCCGCGGCCGCTTCCCAGGCGTTTCGGAAGGTAACACCGCTGCTGGCGGACATCAACTGGCGCGTGGGTCGCTCGGCTGCCGCCGGGTTGGCCGCAGCCCTTTCGCGAGCGGCCGCGTCGTGCTACGCTCGTGGCGGTCCGCGACGGAAAGGACGCCATGGCTCCCGCGATCCGCACGACCGAGTCGGCGTTCCAGCGGTTTACGCGCCGCACGGGGCTCTACGTCGTAGCGCCCCTGTTGGCGCTGCTGACCTTGCCGGTCTCGGTCCACGTCGTGCAGAAACCCGACCTGGGCCTGGCGGTGCATCGCCTGCAGATCCAGGCCCTGGCGCCGGACGGCCCGGCGGCGCGCGCCGGCCTGCAGGTCGGCGATCGGCTGCTCGCGGTCGACGGCCGGCCGGTGCCGCGCATGGTGCACTGGTTCGCCGCCACGGCGGGCGACTACGGACTGCAGCCGCGCCAGTTGACGGTCGACCGGCGTGGCGAGGTCGTGACCCTCTCGGTGCAGCCGCGCCGGCCCAGCCAATCCCGCATGGTCTTCGAGTTGAGCATCTGGCTGGCCGGTCTGGCGTTCCTGATGATCGGCTGGTGGGTCTACCTGCGGCGGCGCGACGCGGTCGGCAGGAACTTCTTCGGCCTGTGCCTGATCTTCGCCTTCTTCCTGGCCGACATCCCCGAACTGCCGGCGATCGGCTACCAGCAGGCCAAAGCCTTCCTGCGCGAGCTGTTGCAGTACCTCTGGCCGGTCTATTTCCTGCGTTTCTTCCTGATGTTCCCCGCGGTCGGGCCGGGCGGCAGCCACCGCGGCGGCCGCCTGCTGTTCGTGCCGGCCACGCTGCTGATCATCGCCAACCTGCTGGCGCACGTCTGGCGCATCAGCGAAGACTCGGTCGCGGCCGGCTTGATCCAGGCCGCGGCCCTGCTCCATTTCGTGGTCTTCGTCCTGTTCGGCCTCGTCGTCTTCGCGCGCAAGGTCCTGCGCCGCGATCGCCCCATCCTGCATACGAAGCTCCGGGTCATCCTGCTCGGCCTCGTGCTCGGCATCGTGCCTTTCCTGGTCGCCGCCGCGGTCGGCGGCGGCACGCTGCCGGCGTTCCCCCACTGGCAGTTCCTCGGCTTTTCGCTGCTGGCGATTCCCGTCAGCTTCGGCCTGGCGATCATGCGCTTCGGCGCCCTGGACGCGGCGTTCGTCGTGCGCGCCAGCCTCGTCTACGGCCTGGTCACCGCGCTCGTCCTGGCCGCCTACTTCCTGGGCGCCGGCGTGCTGGGCTCCTGGCTGACGGAGATCTACCAGGTGCGCACGTTCCCGGTCATGGTCCTGATCATCGCCGCCTGCAGCCTGGCGGTCCTGCCGCTGCGGCGCCGCGTGCAGACGTGGGTCGACGCCGCGTTCTATCCGTCGCGGCGGGCCAACCGCGAGGCGATCGTCAGGTTGAGCCACGATCTGGCGATCCAGACCAGCGCCGAACGCGCGCATGAGTTGCTGCTCGAACGTCTGGACCGCCTCTATCGGCCCACCCGGATCCTGCTCTACCTCGCGCCGTCGCAGGAAGCGGACTATCTGCAGCAGGTCGGCCGGCGGCCCGTCGCCGCGCCCCAGGGTCCGCCGGTTCCCCTCGCCGATCCGCTGCTGGCGTTCCTGGACCGCTTGCGCCGGCCCGCCTTCAGCGAAGAGTGCGAGGATTGGTCCGTGCCGGCGGCGCCGTTGGCGACGGTGCAATCGCTGCTGCTGCGCCAGAACGAGTTGCTCGTGCCGCTGGTGACGAGCAATCGGTTGCGGGGTCTGCTCGTGCTAGGACCGAAGGACGGCGGCACGCTCTACTCGCAGGAGGACCTCGCCAACCTGGCCAACCTGGCGCTGCAGGCCGCTCCCCTGCTCGAGAGCCTGCGCCTGCACGCCGAGACGCAGCGGCAGCGGCAGTTGCAGACCGAGCTGGCCGTCGCCCGCGAGATCCAGGCCCAGCTGCTGCCGACGGGCCCGCTGCAGCGAGGCGACGTGCTCGTCTGCGGCCGCAACGATCCCTGCCTCGAGGTGGGCGGCGACTACTTCGACTATTTCGCGTGGGAAGGCGATCGCAACCTCGGCTTCTGCATCGCCGACGTCGCGGGCAAGGGCATTCCCGCGGCGCTCTTGATGACGACCGTGCGCGTCACCTTCCGCGAACTCGCGCTGGCCCACGCGCCACCCGAGGCGGTCATCGCGGAGCTGGACCGCCGCTTCGGCGAGATCCTGGCGCCGGATCGCTTCATCAGCTTCTTCTACGGCGTGCTCGATCTGGATCGACGGCTGCTCTCCTACTGCAACGCGGGCCTGGAACCGCCCTTGCTGTTGAGGCGCGGCGGGCAGTCGACGTGGCTACGGCGCGGCGGACCTGTGCTCGGCATCAACGCCGGCGTCCCCTACCGGCGCGGCACCCTGCGCCTGGAAGCCGGCGACCTTCTCATCGGCTTCACCGACGGCATCACCGAACAGACGAGCCCTGACGGAAGGGAGTTCTTCGAGGTCGAGCGCCTGCAGGCCATGGTCGCGGCGGCGCGCGACCTGCCGGTCGAGGAACTCTGCGCGCGGATATTTTCCGACGTCCAGGACTTCGGCGGCCAGGCCGTCTCCGATGATCGCACCGTTATCATCTTGAAGCATCAATAGTTACAGATTTCTTCAGGCCCCTGGCTTCATTCTTGCACAACACCCGGCAGGCGACGCGGCGGCACGGGCGCCGGAAGAGTCCGGAGCGCGCGCCCCCCGTCCGGCGACCGGTCCGAGGCGCCTCTCAAGTTCCGCGCGCCGCGGCCGACATCGATAGTGCCCACAGCACCGGACCTCAAACCAGGAAAGGGGGGTGACATGAGCTACGAATGGCTACCCATCGCGGGCCTCGCGCTCATCGATCTCTTCTGGTGGCTGCGTAAATGATTGCAGTCATCTACCGTCCCTGGTCGAAGGTTGGACACCGCGGCCAGGGACGCTGACTTTTCCGGCTAGGTATCCAGGCCCAGGACCCTCCGAATCCGCTCCTCGTACTCCTGCGGGCTCTTGGCGCCGATCCATTTCTCGACGACCACTCCCTCGGGATCGACGAGGTACGCCGTCGGGATCTGCCGCACCCCGCCCCATTGCTGCGCCACCTGCACACCTTTCGGATCGGCGAGCAAGGGGAAGGTCAGGCCCATCCGAGCCGCGAAAGGCGGCACCGCGGCCTGGGGGTTCTGGTCGAGGGAGATCGCCAGCACCGCGAGCTGGTCGGGGTACTGCTGCACGAGCGACTGCAAGTGGGGCATCGTGACCCGGCACGGACCGCACCAGGTCGCCCAGAAATCCACGACGACCGCTTTGCCCCGATGCGCCGAAAGCGAGACGGCTTGCCCGTGGATGTCCTGCAGCGTGAAATCGGGAGCCGGCAAGCCGATGCCGAACGCCGCCGCGCCAGGCTCGCTCGTCGCCGGCGGCGGGCCGGAACGATCGCCGGACCCGGTGCCGGCGCGGTCGCCGCAAGCACCCAGGCAGAAGAGCAGCGCCATCTGGAGCAGCATGATGGACAAAAAGGCAGGGCGTTTCACGACGGGTCCTTTCGTGATGCGGGCAGCGTTCCGGACAACTCGCGATAGCCTATCGCCGGTACATGATATAACCTTTAGGGCCTGAAGGAAACCATGACCGTGATACCGCCACACCGGATCCAGGAGCCAGACCCGTGCGCCGAATCCCTGTTCTGCTTCGCTCCGCCGCCACGCTCTGCCTGATTTCGCTAGCCGGCAGCGCGGCGCCGGCCGCCCAGGACATGCAGGTCACCCTCCGCGATGCGCCGACCGTGATCGGGCGCGACCTGGTGCTGGAACTGGCTCTGCCGGCCGCCGCCGGCGTCGAGGCGGGCACCCTCGCGGTGCAGGTCCTCGTGGCGGGCCAACCGGCGGCGACTCTGCTCGAAGATCCCCTCCCCCTGCGGGCCGCGGATCGACCGGGCGTCTTCATCTGGACCGCGCCGACGCGACCGGACGCCGCGCCGGGCCTCTACCCGCTGGCCGTCACGGTGCTCCGCGGGGCCGAGGAGTACCGCTGGCAGGGCGAGATCGAGCTGGCTTTCGGTGCCGATTGGACGCCGGGCAAGATCGCGCACTTCATCGCCGAGCGCGGGATGCTGCTCTTCCTCGCGCTGGTCTTCGCCGGCGGGGTGCTCATGAGTTTCACGCCCTGCATCTACCCGATGATCCCCATCACGCTGGCCGTGCTCGGCGCCCAGGCCCAGGACCGGGGCGTCGCCCGCAGCTTCGTGACCGCCCTGACTTACGGCGTCGGCCTGTCCCTGGTCTTCGGAGCCATCGGCGTGATCTCGGCTCTCTTCTTCAGCGGCATCACCGCCTTCCTGCAGAGCCCGGCCGTGCTGGTCCCGATCGCCCTGCTGCTGGTCTGGCTCAGCTTCGCGATGTTCGGCGCCTATGAACTCGAGGCGCCCGCGTTCTTGCGCAACCGCCTGCAGGGCGCGGGCGGCAACCGGGCCGGCCTCGTCGGCGCCTTCGCCGCCGGCATGGTCGCCGGTCTGGTCGCCTCGCCCTGCGTCGGGCCGTTCCTCGCCGGACTCCTGCTGTGGGTCGGTTCGACCGGCAGCGTCGCCCTGGGCTTCTGGTCGCTCTTCACCTTCGGGCTCGGCCTCAGCGCCCTGCTGGTCGCCGTCGGCACGTTCCCGGCATTCCTGGCCAAGCTGCCGCGCAGCGGCGGCTGGATGGAGACGGTCAAGAAGGCGATGGGGCTGCTGCTGCTGTATATGGCGTTCTTCTTCGTACGACCGCCCCTGGTGTTGCCGGAGCCGATCTTCTACCTGGCGCTGGGCGCCGTGACCATCCTGGTCGCGGTGTTCGTCGGGGCCTTCGACCGCCTCGAGCCCGGCAGCGGCTGGTGGCCGCGCGCCCGCAAGAGCCTGGGACTGCTCGGGTTCCTGGTCGGCCTGTGGCTGCTGGCCCGCGTCGCGCTGCCTGCCCTGCTGCCGCCGGCGCCGTCCAGCCCGGCGCCTGCCGCCGCGCCGTCTGGCGCCGTCGCCGCCGCGGCGCCGGTCGAGCCCTTGCCCGCGGACGTGCCGTGGGAGGTCATCCGTACCGGGGAGAACGTGCAGGCATTCCTGGCCCTCAAGACCGAGGAAGCGCGCGCGACCGGCAGGCCGATCATCATCGATTTCTGGGCCACCTGGTGCGCCTACTGCCGCAAGCTCGACCGGGAGGTCTGGAACCGGCCCGAGATCGTCCGCGAGAGCCTGCGCTTCATCGCGATCAAGATCGACGCGACCCGACCCGACGATGCCGACATGGCGGCGGTCAAGGAGCTGTTCCGCGTTCCCGGCCTGCCGACCGTCGCCTTCATCGACAGCAGCGGGCGCATCCTGCACGCCAGCACACTGAGCGGCTGGCACGAGGCGCCGGCTTTCCTGGCCGCCATGCGCGCCGTCGAGTAGCTGCGCGGCGCACGTCCGGAGCGGTCACTGGAAGCGGACCTCGGCGCGGCGATCGGCATCGAAGACGCGCAACGGCGCGCCGTCGCTCTCGGTCAGGATCTCCATCAGGCCATCGCCGTCGATGTCCAGCAGCTCGATCCGCGCGCCGAAGACCTGGTCTTCCCACTTGACCTCGCCGGTTCCGGAGTCCAGCACCTGTCCGGTGTTCAGGACGATGTCCACCCGCCCGTCGCCGTCGACGTCGCCGCAGCGGATGCGCGTCGCCTGGTAGTTGTTCAAGCTGGTCCACTTGCGCGCGAACGTCACGCCGTCGAGGTAGTGGATCTTGTCGTCGGCGTTCAGGACGATCTCGTTGGCGGGCGTCTGGTCGACGTTCGCCACCGTGATGGCGCGGATCGACTGGAAATCGTTGGGCTGCGACTCGTAGGCGAGGTAGAAATTGGCGTTCAGATCCCAGGCGTACAGGCGCCGGGCCGTGCGGCAGATGATGTGGTCGTCCAGCCCGTCGCCGCTGAGGTCGGCGACGAGGACTTCCTCGGCGTTGCCGTCGAGCTGCTGGCTGGCCCAGACGCGCTCGCGCTGGCGGCCGGCGCGCAGGCGATAGACGTTGACTCTGCCGAAGCGGTCGCCGATGACGAGGTTCAGGCCTGATTCGCCGTCCAGGGGCTCATACATGGTGCAGCGCTGCAGCTGTTCGGCGACGCGGATGATCGCGCGGTATTCGGCGTACGACAGCTCGTCCGGCGCTGCCGTCGCGGGCGCGGGGACGAGCGTAACGAGCACGAACGGCAGGAGCAAGAGCACGAACCGATGGCGCATGGCGGACCTCGCTGGCGGCAGGACCAGGCGACGGCTGCCGGTCGCGTTCAGAACGGGAGCGGCACCCCCGCGCCCAGATGCAGCGACCAGCCAGAATGGTTGCGACCGTCGCGATCAAGCAGACGATACTGCCCCTTGCCCACCAGGACCAGCGCCGGGTTGAGATTCCATTCGAGTCCGGCCTCCAGCAGGAACGAGAGATCGCTCGCCGTGCCGGCCCCAGCCTCCTGTCCCGCGCCCCACTCGGCCCGGCTGATGCCCGCGCCGAGGCCCGCGAACATCGCGCGCCCGGCGGCGGCCGCGCGCATGTCGCCGAAGTAGCGGCGCGCGATGAGATCGCCCGAGACGGTCGCCGCCCCGTCGTCACCCTGCCGGTCGACCTGCAGCACGAGAGCGGTGTTCCACGCGAAGAGCGCGTGATGGAAGTCGGCGGCGCGGTGCGGCCGGAAGATCACCGCGACGCTATACCCCGGCTCGACGCCCTGCCCCTCGCCGAGCTGCCCGAGCGCGGCGGCGGCGGCGAGGTAGGCGACGCCCGTTCCGTGCGGCCGCTGGATCCGCGAGCGCGGATCGTAGCGGTCCGTTTCCGCACGGCTCTGGCCGCTCAGCAGCCACAGCAGGAAGAGGAGGCAGCCCACCGACGGGCGCAACCAGCGCCGCTGGTCCACGAAGCATCCCTTCTGCGGCGCCGTCGCGGCCGCCGCCACCGCCGCCACGCAACGACCATGCCAGATTCTTCGCTCTGGCGCCGGTCGCGTTGGCCATTGTCTTGCGCCGCAGAAGCCCTATCATGCGCAACCAGATCCCTGACGCCTCGCGAATCGCGCGATAGATCGGAAGAGCACACGTCTGAACTCCAGTCACCGCTCATTATCT
>CAZJWO010000020.1:0-37615 GCA_964549735.1 uncultured Fibrobacteraceae bacterium
CCACCCCCCTATCCTACACTCTTTCCCTACACGACGCTCTTCCGATCTGCGATCGCCACGCCGCGCGCGGCGACCCGCGCGTGCACGGCCAGAGCGGCCAGCGCCACCGCGGGCCTAGCGGGCAGGGCGCCGACCGCGATCTTGGCCGCGGCGTTGCCCAGGAACACGAGCAGGTCCTCGTCGGCCGCGTACTGGCTCTGCTTGCGGCCGATCTCTTCGAGGTAGTCGAGGACCTGCCTGAGCTGCTCCAGCGGATCGGCGGTGCGCTCGAAGCGACGCCGCAAACGATCCTCGTAACGGTCGGCCTGCCGCCGCAGCGTGAAGCTGGGCTGGGTGCCGGCGCTCGCGTTCAGCAGCGGGTCGCGGCGCAACGTCTCGCGCGCGGTCTTCCACCATGACTGCCAGCCCTTGTCGCCCAGCAGGCGGGTGACGTGCTGCCGCAGATTCTTGTAGGACAGGACCCCGTCGAGGTCCGACTGGATGGCGAGCTTGACGAAACCGGACGGATCGGCAGCGGCGAGATCGCGCAAGCGGTCGGGGTCGTAGAGCAGCAGGGCCGGGAAGAAGTCCGGCGGCCGCGGCACGGCTTTCTCCACGGTCGACGGCCCGTACTCCTGGGAGCGATCGCCGAAGCGGGCGCGCACGATGCCGCGCGCGGGATCGACGCTCTCGACGACGCCCGGCACGACATGGTTGTAGTCCACCAGGTAGCCGCCGGGCGCCAGCGCGCAATAGCGGTCGAGCAGACGGACCGCCGCGGCGAGGTCGTCCTGGGGGCCGGCCAGCAGCGCGAGCAGGCCCGGCAGCTCGGCGAATCCCGGATTCGCCGCCGCGTAGAGCCGCAGCAGGTGGTCGCGCGTCGACGTCGCGCCCGTCGGCAGCTGCTGGACCGCCGTGCGCACCGCCGTCAACGCCGCAGCAGCTCCCTCGCGCTGCTCGATCTCCGCGAGGAGGCTGCTGGCGAAGGTGTCGGCCAGCTTGCGCTGCCCCAGCCGGTACACCTGGCCGCAGAGGGCCAGAAGGTCCTCGACCGGGTGGTCCGGATTGACAACCGCCTCGGGCCACAACGTGCTGAGCTTCTCGAATTGCTGGGTGTTGGCGAGCTTACCGAGCTTGATCAGGCTTGGCGGCCTGGGCTGGGAATCGTCTTGCATGTACCGTCCTCGACCATGACGTGGAGAGAGAACCGGAAGCGCCGGAACGACCGCGCCCCAAGATAACCTCCTGGGGCGCGAGACGAAAGCCGAGACGAAGGGCGCCGGCCGGCGCGGCGCGGCGGCTGACTATTTCAACATCGTCATCTTGCCGACCTCGACGCGATCGCCGCAGACGTAGCGCATGACGTAGGTCCCCGTCGCCTGGAGCTGGCCGCTGTCGTCGCGGCCGTCCCACGCCACCTCGTGCCAGCCGGGGGTCGCCGTGACCGGGAAAGAGCGCACGCGCTGACCGCGCACGTCGTAGATCTCCAGCGCCATGCTGGTCGCGGGCGGCGTGTCGGACGGGACGCCGTAGACGAGACGGGTCTCGGGATTGAACGGGTTCGGGTAGTTCGGGCCGAGCGCCGGCCGCGACGGAGGCTGGCCCGCCGTGTCGCCGCGATCTCGTTCAGGCTCGAAATAGATGGGATCGGACCAATCGCTCGGCGGCGACGAGCGCCCGCCGGCATCGTAGCCGACGACCCGGATCCGCTGGACCACGCCGCGCGCGGCCGCCAGGACGTACACGGTGTCGTCCTCGACCGTGGCGAGCAGTTCCGCGTCGGCGTCGTCGCGCTGCACGTAGACCTCGTAGCGTACCGCCGCCGCGGCCGGCCGGCCCGTCTCGTCCGCGAGCGGGCAGGGCGCCCAGCCGAGCGTGACGGCGATGATGTCGTCTTGCTGGGCGAAGGTGCTCGGCGCGACGGCAAGCATCAGGACCGCCGCCATCGCGGCCGTCGATACGATTCGGGTCTTGCGGATGCGCTTCACGGTGCCCCACCCCTGTCGCTGGCTCACGAATGCGGGTCGCAACTCGGACCGCTGCGCCGTACTCGAGCAAGCTCGGGACCAGCCGGAGGCCTGGCGGACGTTGACTTCAACTCGTTGAAAGGGAACAGGTTGGATGGCCAGCGGCGCGATGACGGACGGCGGCGGCGGCAACTCCCCGCGAATGCCGGGCAAGAGGCAAAATCTGCCGCGAACGCGGCGTGCGCATTGCAAGACCAGCGGCGGAACGTCGCGCCATCATGGGAAATCCTGGGCGCCGGCGGCGATCATTCCTCGTCGTCGGGCTCGTCTCGCCGCAGGCTCCGCCGATAGAGCACGATCTTGCGCACGGCGCCGACGCTGAACAGCACGGCCATGAGCACGAACAGCGTCGGCCAGCGGAAGATCAGCAGGAACCAGCCGAAGCGCACCTGCATGGCTTTGGCGAACCGGTTGGCGAACTCGCCGGGCGTCTCGCCCGTCGCCGCGGTGAATCCGGCCAGGAAGTCGCCGCTCTGGCGCACCGCCGCGATGATCCTCGGCACGGCCCGGGGTCCGTGCTCGCGCTCCAACCAGTTGACCGCCAGCAGGCTCGCGCGGTACGCGCGCTGCGCGGCCGGCGCTCCCTGGGGAAACGACCCGGTCAGCGCGCCGAGCGACGGCAGCTGACCGCTCAGCACGACGCCCAGCGAATCGACGAAGCGCCACTGGCCGGCGGCGCGCATGGCCACGCCCTCGTGCAGCCAGGTCGGCAGCACGGCCGGGCCGGCGGCCTGGAACAGCAGCGCGTGGGCCATCTCGTGCAGGAAGACCGCCTCGGGCCCGGGTCCGACGCGCGGCACGCGTTCGAAGTCCAGCGCGACGAGGCGGCCCGGCGGCAGGGCGACGCCCACCCCCCAGTCGGGCGTGCGGTCAGCGAAGTAATACGCGAAGCGTTCACTGGTCAGGATCAGGCAGAGCACCGTGTCGGCGACCGTGCCGCGCGGCATGATGTCGGCCGTCAGCGCGGCGCCGTGCTGCGCCCAGATGCGTTCGCACAGGCGCGCGACGGGCAGGCCGCCGTCTCCCTCGACCTGGAAGACCACGACCGGCGCTGCCGCCGCGGCCGGTGCCGCCGCCACGATCGCGGCGGCCACGCAGACCAATCCCAGCCGTCGGCCGACCGGTCCCCGCAGCAGATGCTTCACGTGCGCCTCCGTTTGACAGCGTGGCGGGACGCGGCGATCATGGCCCATGCCGGCCGCCGTGGCAAGAAACGGCCGGCACTCTCGCCGCGAGGAGCCCCATGGCCGACCAGTTGGACCGCGCCCTGGCCGATCTGCGCCGCCTGCTGACGCCGGAGGCGGCGGTCGCCGTGCTGACCGGCGCCGGCGTCTCGGCGGCGAGCGGAATCCCGACCTTCCGCGGCGGCGACGACAGCCTCTGGGCGCGCTACCGTCCCGAGGAATTGGCCACTCCCGCAGCCTTCGCCCGCGATCCCGAACTGGTCTGGCGCTGGTACGACTGGCGGCGGAGCCTCATCGCCGGCAGCGCTCCCAACGCGGCGCACGCGGCGCTGGCGCAGCTCGCGCGCCAGACCCGGCTCGCGCTCGTCACGCAGAACGTCGACGGCTACCACCAGGCGGCCGGCAGCCGCGACGTCATCGAATTCCACGGCAGCATCTGGCGCCTGCGCTGCACCCGCTGCGCCTACGCCGCGGAGGACCGCCGCGTGCCGCTGCCGATCCCGCCGCGCTGCCCGCAGTGCGACGCCTTGCTGCGGCCCGGCGTCGTCTGGTTCGGCGAGGGCATTCCGCCGCAGGCTTACGAGGCGGCCGCCACCGCCGCGGCGGGTTGCCGCGTGCTGCTGGTCATCGGCACCGCGGGGGCCGTCTATCCCGCCGCTGGTCTGGTGGACATCGCCGCCGGGCGCGGCGCCTTCGTGGCCGAGTTCAACCTCGAACCCAGCGCGGTCACCGCCCGCGCCGATCTCTTCGTGCCGGGCGACGCCGCCGTGACGGTCCCCCGCCTGCTCGAGACCTGAAGCGCCGCGCGACCCTGGAAGGCATGCCGATGCTCGTCGACCTGCACACGCACAGCGACCAGTCGGACGGCTCGCTCACCCCGGAGCAACTCGTCGACCACGCCGTGGCCGAAGGGGTCGGCGTGCTCGCCTTGACCGACCATGACACGACCGCCGGTCATCGCCGTTTCCTGGCGCGCGCCGCGGCCGTCGGATTGACCGCGATCTGCGGCGTCGAGGTCTCCTGCACGTGGGAGGTCGGCAACTGCCACCTGCTCGGGCTCGGCGTGCGCGACGACGACGGGCCGCTCGAGGACGCGCTGCGCGAGATCCGCGGCGGCCGCGACCTGCGCAACGAGAAGATCATCGCCAGGCTC
The DNA here is from genome assembly GCA_964549735.1 of uncultured Fibrobacteraceae bacterium. Taxonomy (GTDB): domain Bacteria; phylum Krumholzibacteriota; class Krumholzibacteriia; order LZORAL124-64-63; family LZORAL124-64-63; genus Glo-17. The sequence continues at coordinate 4,344 of CAZJWO010000020.1, forward strand.
AACGCGCTCGGCTTCCCCCTCACCCTGAACGAGGTGGAAGCGACCGCCGGAGGCGACGTCGTGGCCCGCCCGCACATCGCGCGGCTGCTGGCGGCGCGGGGCCTGGTCCCCAGCTACCAGCACGCGTTCGACCGGCTGCTGGCCAAGGGCGGTCCCGCGTACGTCGACCGTTTCCGCCTCGAGCCCGAGGCCGCCGTCGAACGGATCGCGGCCGCCGGCGGCCGGGCGGTCCTCGCGCATCCGACCCAGCTCAAGCTGGACGACGCCCGACTGCGGGACCTCGCGACGCGGCTGCGGCGGCACGGCCTCTGGGGCCTGGAAGTCTGGTTCACCGGCGCCAGCGCGAGCGAGGCCGCGGCCTACGGCCGTCTGGCCGTCGACCTCGACCTCGTCCCGTGCATGGGCAGCGACTTCCATGGCGTCGCCAAGCCCCAGGTGCGGATCGGCCACTGGGGTCCGGGCAGACCGCTGCCCGGACCCTGCCCGGCGGCTCTATTGCCAGCTGCGGCCCGCTAGTCTGCCAGCAAGGGCACCTCGAGGACGAGCCGCCCGGTCGCGTCCCCCGGCCGCTTGTCGGCGAGGTCGCGATCCCGGAAGCGGGCCGTGCCGAAGTAGCCCATGCCGTCCGGAGCGGCCGGCCACACGTCGGCGAAGCTCAGCTTGAGCCGCGCGGGCACGCCGCAGTACAGGCGCAGCGGCCCGCGCTGGCCGTCGCTGACGTTGCCGGACGCCGGTTTCGCGAAGTGGTAACGCTCCTCGACCTCGAAGCTCCACTCCTTCATCTCGGCCGCGATGGCGAACGCGCCGACGACTTGCAAGGTGTACGCGGCCTCGCTGCGATCGTTCGGCAAGGCCATCGACACCTCCGCCTCGGTCCCGTCGAAACCCGTCTGCCGCACGGCGCGGCCAGCGTCGTCCAGGATGTTCACGACGCAATCGGTCATGCGATTGGCCGTCGCCTTGTCGAGCTGAAGCTTGAAGACCGCGCGCGGCGTCGTCTGGTTCAGCGTGAAGGCGTGCGTCCAGGTGTCGGCCTCCGTCAGCTTGACCGGGCGCGCGCGCCGCCAGCCCTCGATCGCGGCCGTCGCTTCGCCGCGGAAGACGCCGGGATGGCTGCGCGTGACCACGAGATCGGCCGCCGCGTTCTTGCCGGGAGCCGGTCGCTTCAAATCCGAGATGACAGCCGGTTCGGCCTCGTAGCCGTCGCAGCTGACGGTCAGACGGTAGGCCGTGTTCTCGAGCGCGGTGATCGCGCTGACGACCAGGATCTCCCACGTGCCCGGGTACAGCTGGGGTCGCAGGACCGCCTGATCGGCGATCGGCTCGCCCGCGCGGCTGGCCATCGGCGTGCGGCCGCGGGGGCGGCCCTCCGGATCGCTGATCCGCGCCTGCGCCAGAGCGCCCCGTCCGGCGCCGGTATCCGCGCTGACCTCCAGGCGGACGCGCAGCGCGCTGGCTCCGGCCGGCACGTCGACGTGGTAGCGGTGGACCCAGCTCGCGGGCAGATCTCGCGCCGACCACGTGGCCGTGAAATCGTTCGCCGATGTCAGCGGCTGGCCCACGACGACCGTGTTCCAGAGGTAGAGTTCACGCGCCGCCGCGCCGCCGAGGTCGCCGCCAGCCAGGCTGCCCACGACGCGCGCGGCATGATGGCCCGGCGCGGTCAGCTTGCGGCCGTCGTATTGCAGCACGACCGTCATCGGCGCGTCGCCGCGGATGTAATCCTTGCCGGTGACGACCTCGAGCCAGTCGGCCTCGCTGCGGAAGCTGAAGCTGCGCAGGAAGTCGTTGCGCGCGTCGGCGCCGAGGTCCGGATGGAAGATCGGCTTGACCGTGAACTCGACGCGCTCCGGCTTGACCGGCGCGCCGCCGGGCACGCGCCAGTAGGCGGCGCTGGCCAGGCCGTCGCTCGCGAAGGGGCATGCCGTCTCGACGTGGTACCACAGCACCTGGTGCGCCGATTCGCTGCGGGCCAGCTCGCGCAGCAGCGGCCAGCTCGCCGCCACGTTGACCAGACCGCCCCCTTGATCGTTGAGGCCGAGCCCCTCGACGCGGTCCGCGCCGGCGATGAGCGCACGCTTGACCAGGCCCCAGTGCGTCTTGAGCCCCTGCTGGCGCGCGGCGCTCAGCAAGAGCGCCACGCCGCCGGCCGCCTGCGGGCTGGCCATGCTCGTGCCGTTGTAGCGGGCCGGGCCGTCGACGAATCCCGGCACGGTCGACAGCGCCGACCCCGGCGCCACGACGTCCGGCTTGGGCGTCTCGCCGCCGCGGCTGGAGAAGGCGAACAGCGTGTTGCGCGGCAGGCGCGCGTCGTAGAGATCGCGCGCCGTCGTCGTCGAGAGATAGGCGCCCACCGTGATCACGCTCTCGCTGGTCGCCGGCAGGCCCACCGTGCTGAGGCCGGGCCCCTCGTTGCCCGCGCTGGTGCAGACGTAGAAGTCCGGATTCTCGGCCAGCAGCTCGTCGAGCCAGCGGCCCATGCTGTCCTTGCCCTCGTCGGCCGACGCGACGCCGAAGCTCATGTTCACGACCACGGGCAGACCCCAGCGCTTGCCGAAAGCCGCCTCGAACTCGTAGGCCTTGCGCATCGAGCCGGTGCGCGTCGCGCCGCCTGCGAGCCGGTTGTCGCCGAGCTTGCAGCTGATCAGGAAGGCGCCGGGCGCCGCGCCGTGCAGACCGGCCTGGCCGTAGACCTCGTAGCCGGCGGCGATGCCGGCGCAGTGGGTGCCGTGGCTGCCGTCGTCGAAGTGGAACTCGACCAGCGGCGGCTGCGGCCCGCCCAGGAAATCGGCCTCCTGGCGCACGTTGACCGACCAGGACATCAGACGGCGCGACTGCGGCGCGCTCTCGTTGCGCAGGGAGAAGCTGTCGTGGTTCACGTGGTAGTCCCGCAGCGGGATCTCGTCGGCCAGATCGCCGTCGCCGTTCGTGTCGATCGCCACGAGCCAGACCCGCGGCACCTCGCGCGCCTCGGCGACCGCCGCGGCCGCCTTCTCGCCCAGCGCCCGCAGCTGCTGGTAACCGCGGCCTTCGCCGAGCGCGGCCTCGACCGCCGCGCGGTCGGCCTGCCAGACGAGGAAGCCGAATCTGTCGTTCGTGTCACCGTCGTCGTTCAGGTCGTGCACGTCGGGGCTGTTCAGGAACTGGCTCTCGCCGATCGCGCCGATGAACACCTTGCCGTCGGCCGGCGGCGCGACGACGAGCCTGTCCGCCCCGCGCAGCTGCAGCCCGTCGGCCGCGCGCCAAACCCCGGCGGCGTCGCCACGCTCCGCCGGCGCCGTCGTCCAGTCGCCCTGGCTCGAGAAATCGCGCGCGTCGAGCACCTTGACCAGGCCCTGCGGGGTCGTCTGCAGACCGGGACTGTAGAGGTCGATTCCCGTGTCGAGGATGGCGATGACCACGCCGCGACCGTCCCATTCGGGATGCGCGGCGACCCAGGCCGTCGCGCCGATGTCGGTGCTCGGCAGGAAATGCCAAGGCTGATCGCCGCCGGTCGCGGCGGCGGACAGGCCGAGCAAGAGGACCGCGACGATCGCGGCGCGGCGAGCAACGGAACGACGCATGAGCAACCTCCGCGCAGGGTGGTACGGATCGGGGCCAGACTGCGATCGGGCAATCATAGGCGACCGCCCGAGGACGGGCAAGGCGCCCGCCGCGGCGCGCGACGTCGCGCGCCGAATCACCACCGCGACGCTGGCCCTTGCCGCCGGCAGCGGGAGGTTGACGCCGCGCCGGAACGGCACCAACCTATGCGGGCCTGCCATAGCCTTCGCAGGCCGTCACCAGCCAGCAAGAGGAAGGACCGGTCCGCTCATGCACGAGATCGAGAAGAAGGGGCGCCTGACCCAGATCATCCACGCCGGCAACCAGGTCGACCCCTGCACCGGGGCCGTTTCAATCCCCATCTACCAGAGCAGCACGTTCGCCTTCAAGAACGCAGACCATGGCGCGGCATCGTTCCGCGGCGAACCCGAAGGCGGATTCATCTACACGCGCCTCGGCAATCCCACGATCCAGGCCCTCGAGGCCAGCGTGTCCATCCTGGAGAAGGGCTGCGGCGGCCTGGCCTGCGCGACCGGCATGGCGGCCGTCAACCTCGTGTACTACGCCCTGCTCTCGCAAGGCGAGCACGTCGTCTGCACCGAATCGCTCTACGGGCCGAGCCGTATGGTGCTGGAGACCGAGTACCCCCGTTTCGGCATCCAGGCCACCTTCGTCGACTCCAGCCTCCCCGGTAACGTGGCGGCGGCGATGCGCCCGCAGACGCGGCTCGTCTACCTCGAGACGCCGGCCAACCCGACGCTCAAGCTCGCCGACATCGCAGCCATCGCGGCCATCGCGCACCAGCACGGCGCCCTGCTCTGCGTCGACAACACGTTCGCCAGCCCGTACCTGCAGAATCCCCTGGAACTCGGCGCCGATCTCGTCCTTCACAGCATGACGAAGTTCATCAACGGGCACACCGACGTCGTCGCCGGCATGGTCGTCGTGAAGGAACCGGAGCTCTACAAGCGCGTGCAAAAGGTCCACCGCAACCTCGGCGGCACCATGGATCCCCATCAGGCGTGGCTCGTGCTGCGCGGCATCAAGAGCCTCGGCCTGCGCATGGAGAAGGCGCAGGACAACTGCCTGCGACTGGCCCGCCATCTCGAACAGCACCCCAAGATCGACTGGGTGCGCTACCCGTGGCTCGAAAGCCATCCCCAGCACGACCTCGCCCGCAAGCAGATGCGCGGCGGCGGCGCGGTGATGAGCTTCGGCGTGCGGGGCGGTCTGGCGGCCGGCAAGAAGCTCATGGACAACCTCGAGGTCTGCACGCTGGCGGTCAGCCTCGGCGGCATCGAGACGCTCATCGAACACCCCGCGAGCATGACCCACGCCGGCATGCCGGCGGCCGAACGCCTGGCGGCCGACATCACCGATGACCTCGTGCGCATCGCGGTCGGCTGCGAGGACTACGCCGACCTCGAGGCCGATCTGGATCGCGTGCTGGCCACCATCGGAGGCTCATGAACGAGCAGTGGATCCGCGCCGACAGGATCCTGTCCACCTGGGAGGATATCCGCTGGGACGTCGACTTCGCGGCGCATCCGCTGCTGGACCCCGCGTTCCTGGAGCGGCCGTCGCGCCTGCGCCGGTTCCTGCAGCTGACCTGCCAGCGCATCGCGAGCGACGCGGCCGCCTACCATCGCGAAGCCGCGCGCCTGGTGCGGCCGCTGCGCGGCACGGCCGGCGAGATCCCGCCGTGCGAGGACGATGTCTACATCGTTTCGGAGTTCCTGAGCGAAGCGGAGATCTACCTGCAGTCCGCGATCGATCTGCTGCCCGAGGCGGCGGGCCGCGCGGTCCAGCCGCTGCCCGAGATCTCGGCCTGCAACGACCTGCGCGAGCTCATGAGCCTGGCCTGCGCGGCCAGCGACCGCCGGCGCAGCTTCGAAGCCCTGCGCAAGATCCACCTCGCGACCCTGCTGCTGGACATCGACCACAGCCGGCACGTGCAGGACGGACCGCTGCACTTGACCTACTTCCAGGATCTGCTGGACCGCGCCCTGTGGCGCCACAAGACGCAGGCCTACCCCGTGAACATCGGCTTCCACATCGCCGACGACGGCGAAACCATCCGCTACACGACCAAACCCCGGGCCGGCGATCAGGTCTGGCACTTCGACTCAGCGTTCCTGGAGCTGCAGGATCCGCAGCGTCCGATCGCCCTGGACATCCTCTACCACAGCTGTCGCTTCAAGCGCTCGGTCGACCGCGTCAGCTTCGAGGTCGTCGACGGCCGCCACCGCGTCCTCGAGCGCGTGCGCTGGCAGGACATGAAGCAGCACCGCAGCGGTTCGATCCTCTCGAAGATGCTGCGCAAGGGCATCAACAATCCCGACGAGATCGGCGACATCCTGGGCGCGATGTTCATCGTCCACGACGAGGACGCCCTCGACGACCTCGTCACGCTGTTGGACCGCGGCATCGGCAATCCGTTCTGCTGGCGCAACATCACCGACACGCTGGGCCAGGAGGCGACCGGCACCCCCTTGAACGTGCATAGCGGCCCCGGCTACCGCGTGTTCAAGGGCGACATGGACATCCTCATACCGGGACGCTTCCCGGGCCAGGCTCCCTATCGTTTCACGGTGGAGGTCCAGATCCACACCCTGGAGAGCTTCCTGCGCACGGTCTGCGGCCTGCACCACGCCAACCACCTCGCGCTGAAGCTGCGGCAGTTCCTGCTCGGCCTGGTGCCCGTGCTCTTCCCGGCCGGCGTCTACGGCAAGACCTGGCTGCAGCGCGCCTGAGGCGCGGCGTCGCGCGCGCGACGACCGGCGCCGGCGCGCGGTCTCAATCCGCCACGACCGCCGCGGGCCCGAGCGCGAGTCGGGCCACCGCCAGCGCGTGCCGCCGATCGGTCGCCGGCACGCGCGGTCGCGCGCCGCGCAGGATCGCCGCCAGCTTCGCCGCCCGGGGCGACGGATCGCCGCATCCCGCCGCCGCGAGATCGGCTGGCGTCGCCAGGCGCACCGCCACGACGACAGCTCCCGGCGGAGCCTCCGCCGCCAATGCCCTCAGGCGCAGGAGATGCTCCACGCGCTCGGGAAACGTCTCGAGATGACCGACGAGCATGACCTGGGGCAGCACGGACCCGCCGCGCAGCAGGTCCGCCATGAGGCGCAGGTGTTCGGCCAGCGGCGGCTGCCAGCCGAAGATGTCCCAGATGCGCGGGCACAGCAGGCGGCCGGCGCCCAGCAGGTCGCGCAGCGGCGCCTCGTCCGGCGGCTCCGGCAGACGGTCGGCCGGCCGGATCCGCGCCGCCGCCGCTTCGAGGTCACCCAACGCGGCTTCCTCGCTGACCAGAAGCAGTTCGCCGCTCTCGAGCACGCGCGCGGACGCCTCGGCGAGCAGGCGTCGGGCCAGCTCGGTCGTGGCGGCGATCGGTTCGCGCGAGGGAACCGGCTGCAGGGGATCCGGTCCCGGCGCCTGCCTCTTCTGGCGCAGGAGCTCGGCGTAGCGGTCCGGCGGCATCGGCATGCCGCCGCCGAGGTCGTCACGGCGCATGGTGGTGTCCGTTTCGTCGCGCCGCGGCGCGCTCTGCGCGACCCGCCCCGCGGCCTCAGTAGGTCATGATGCGGTGGAAGGTGACCAAGCCTCTGCGCTCCAGATCGGCGGCGGCCGCGGCGGCGCGTTCCCGCGACGGGTACGGCCCCACCATGATGCGCAGCCAGAGCTGGCCGCCGTTGAGGTCGACTTCGTGGACCTCGGCAGGATAACCCGCGACGGTCAGTTCCGCCCAGTAGCGCACGGCTCGGTCGTTGTCGCGAAAGCTGGCGACGTGCAGCCAGTGCCCCGCCGCGAGCGCGGAGGTCGCCCGCGCCGGCCCGTCGCCGGCCGCTGCCGGAAGGCTGGACTCCGGCGGCGCCGCATCCGCGGGAGGGGGCTCCTGCACCGGCGGCGCCGCATCCGCGGGAGGGGACGCGACGGGTTCGGGATCGCTGACGGCAGGCCCGGACGAGGTCGTCGATGCGATGTCAACGGCAGTCGGTTGCTGACCATCCGCGCCGGGCGCTGCCGTCGCGACGTGCTGTTGCGGCGCCGGTACGAGCCGCTCCGGCTGTACGATCGCGCGCCCACCGTACAGATCGTCCTTCAGAAGATACAGGACCGCGAGGATGACGATGCCCAGCAACGTCAACCAAGCCCAGATCCAGCTGCGCCCCCAGCGCGGCGCGCCGGAGCGAGACGGCTGCCGCCTGGTGGTCGGCATCTTGCTCCGCGGGTGGTCCGCGCCGGCTGACGCGGCGCCCGGCGCCGTCGGGTGCGGCTCCGGATCCGCGCGCGTCGCGGCCGGCGGAGTCACCGCTGCCGCCCGTGGCACGCCCGCGGCGTCGGACGGCGGTTCATCCGATCGCGCCGGCATCGCGCCGCCTGCCGGCGCGGGAGCGACCGGCTGCGGCGATGCGGGCATTCCCTCGGCCGCGACGTGCCGCTCCTCGACGCGCCGGGCTTCGGCCACGAAGGCCGCGAGCAAGGCGTTGCCGGCCAGGTGGTTGACCAGCCGCGGGATGCCGCCGCTCAACTCATGGATGCGCGCGACGGCCGCGGCGGCGAACAGCGGCTCGGCGCGACCGGCAACCGCCAATCGGTGCGAGATGTACTCGTTCGTCTCGGCGGCGGACAGCGGTTCCAGCGCGTAATGGATGCGGATGCGCTGGCGGAGCTGCGCCAGTTCCGGTTCCTCGATCATGTCGGCCAGCGATGGCTGGCCGGACAGGACGATCTGGAAGAGCTGCTTGTCCGGCTGCCCGAGGTTCGCCAGCAGACGGATGCCCTCGAGGGTGTCGGCATCGAGATTCTGCGCCTCGTCGACGACCAGCAGCAACTTCTGACCCTCGGCGTGCACCTGCCGCGCGCGATCCTTGAGCAGGCACAGCAGATCGGCGCGGTCGGCCTGGCCGGGCCAGGCAACGCCCAGCTCGTGCAGCACGAGCTTGAGGAACCCCGTGTAATCGACGCTCGTGACGTTGACGAGGATCTGCCGGAAGAGCCGTGAGACCTTGACCTGCAGGTTCTGCAGCGCCAGGGTCTTGCCGGTGCCGATGGCGCCCACGATGAGGATCAGATCCTCGCCCTGCTCCAGTCCGTAGCTCAGGTGCGCCATCGTCTCGTCGTGGGCCCGCGACCTGTAGAGGAAACGCAGGTTCGGACCCAGCGCGAAGGGATCGCTGTGCAACCCGAAGTGGCTCTGGTACATCGGGCACCTGCCGCAGTCCGAGGTCCTGGGGGCGGCTTCCTGTCGACCGCCATCCTCGATTCATCATCGGCCAAAGATCCTCTGAACTCAACTGCTGTGTTGACTGGCGGCTCGGTACCAGACGGGGCGGATCGGCGCGGGCGCCGCGGTCGCCGTGGCATCCGCCGGTCGGAAGAGCAAGCGGACCATTTCGCCCCGACAACCCGGCCCGGTGTTATCCTTTTTTCACAATTTTACCTCAGATTATGCTAACCTACAGGATGTGCGATCGAGCGGACCCCGCCGGCGCATACGAGAGCCGTGATCTGTCCACCACCCGCAGACCGGAGGGGTACCCATGCCACGGGTATCGCAGATCCTGCCGCGCGTGTTCTGCTGCGCGCTGGGAGCTTTCCTGTTGCTCTCGCAGCCCGCTGCCAGCCAGGCGCCGCTGATCAACGAGTTCATGGCCTCGAACGCGGCGACGGTCGCCGACGACGACGGCGACTACTCCGACTGGATCGAGATCTTCAACCCCGGTCCCTCCACCTTCGACCTTACGGACTGCTACCTGTCCGACGACGCGAGCAACCCCCTGCGCTGGCGATTTCCCGCCGGCTCGGTCGCGCCGCAGGGCTACCTCCTGGTCTGGGCGTCGGGCAAGGACCGGCTCGGCCCGTCGGGCGCCCTGCACACCAACTTCGCGATCAGCGCCGCTGGCGAACCGCTGCTGTTGACCGCCGCCGATGGCGCGACGCGCCTGGACGAGGTCGCGGCGATCGCCCTGCCGGCCGATGTCTCGTACGGGCGGCTGCCGGACGGCGCCGCGTCGTGGGTCCTGTTCGGCGAGCCGACGCCGGGCGAGCGGAACGACAAGGGCCTGCAGTATCTGGCGCCGCCGAGCCTCTCCCAGACGCCGGGCCTGTACGCCAGTCCGGTCACGCTCGCGCTGAGTTCGCCGGACCCGACGGCCGAGATCCGCTACACGCTGGACGGCAGCGAACCCGGCGAGGCGTCACCGCTCTACACCGCGCCGCTGGTGCTCGCCAGCCGCGACGGCGACCCCAACATCATCTCCCTGATCCCGACCAACGACGTGCAGCCGCCGACCTACTACGCCTGGCGGCCGCCGCGGGCCGAGGTCTTCAAGCTCAACCTCGTGCGGGCGCGCGCCCTGAAGCCCGGCTATGCGCCGAGCGCGATCGCGACGGGGTCCTACATCGTGGACCCGGTTCCGGCGGGGCGGCTCACGCTGCCGGTCATCTCGCTGGCGACGGCGCCGGAGAACCTCTTCGACCCCGCGATCGGCATCTACGTGCCCGGCGACACCTACATCGCCGGCGACATCTGGAGCGGCAACTACCACCAGGAAGGCGACGCCTGGGAGCGTCCCGTGCACTTGGAGTTCTTCGACCTGCAGGGCGGCACCCTCCTGGCCCAGGACGCCGGCATGCGCATCCACGGCGGCATCACGCGCGCGTTCCCGCAGAAATCCCTACGCCTCTACGCCCGGTCCGAGTACGGAACGTCGGCGTTCGCCGCGGCCCTGTTCCCCGAGCTGCCGTACGACTCCTACAAGCGGTTCCTCATCCGCAATTCCGGCAACGACTGGTCGCGCCAGGGCTTCCGCGATCTCGCGGTCCAGACCGTGGTCGCCCACCTGGGCTTCGACACGCAGGCCGGCCGGCCGGTCGTCCATTTCCTGAACGGCGAGTACTGGGGCCTGGCCAACGTGCGCGAGCGGTACGACCGCCACTACCTGGCCCGCGTCTACGGCGTGCCTGAAGACGAGGCGGCGCAACTCTACAACAACGCCTGGGTCGAGGAAGGCCAGCCATCCGATCGCAACGACTACCTGGACCTGCGCGGCTTCGTGGCCAGCAACGACATGACGCTGGCCGCCAACCTCGCGTTCGTCGCCGAGCGCATGGATCTGGAGAACTACATCGCCTACAACGTCGCGCAGATCTACATCGCGAACGGCGATTGGCCGGGCAACAACATCCGCTTCTGGCGGCGCACGCGTCCGGCGTACGATCCCGCCGCGCCGTACGGCCACGACGGCCGCTGGCGCTGGATGATGTACGACACCGATTTCGCCTTCGGGACGGCCTCGCAAGCCACTTTGGCGCAGGCCACCACGCCTGACGGCTCCGGTTGGCCGAATCCGCCCTGGTCGACGCAGCTGCTGCGCGGCCTGCTCGAGAACGAGTGGTTCCGCCACACGTTCATCAACACCTTCGCCGACCACCTGAACAGCACCTTCGTGCCGGCGCGCGTGGTCGCCATCATCGACGACTTCGAAGCGCGTTACGCGCCGGCCATCGCGGCCTTCCAGGACCGCTGGGACATCAACCACCACTGGGCCTCCGGCGTCCAGAGTCTGCGCAACTTCGCCAACCAGCGGCCGGCCTACCAGCGGCAGCACATCGTCGACCATTTCCAGCTCGCCGGCACGACGCCGGTCACCCTGGCGGTCAACGACCCCGCCCAGGGCAAGCTGCGGCTCAACACGCTCGTGATCGACGGCGACCTGCCCGGCCTGGCCGACCCGGCGGCTGCGTACCCCTGGACGGGCACCTGCTTCCAGGGCGTGCCGATCGCCGTCGAGGCGCTGCCGGCCGCGGGCCATCGCTTCGTGGCCTGGCTGCATGACGGCAGCAGCGATCCGGCGCTGACCATCGTGCCGGGCGCGGCGCCGATCGCCCTGACGGCGGTCTTCGCGCCGGCGGCGAACCAGCCGGTCGTCGTGCACGCCTGGCACTTCAACGACCTGCCCTCGGGCACGCTGACCACGGTGGCGGCGGACGTCAGCCTGCTCGGCGGCGCGGTGCTGACGTATCCCGGCACCGGCGCCGGCTACCTGGATCGCGTCAGCCCGGGCAGCGAGCTGGGCGCGCTGCCCGACACGCCGGCGGGCTATGCGCTGCGTGTGCGCAACCCGGCGGACACGCGGGAGCTGGTGCTGACGCTGCCGTCGACCGGCCACCAGGATCTCGCGCTCAGTTACGCGGCCACGCGCACGACCAACGGCGCCGAGGAGCACTCGGTCTTCTGCCAGGTCGAGCCCGGCGGCGCCTGGCACGCGGTGGCCGAGGACGTGGCGGTGAGCGAGGCGTTCCAGCTCATCACGCACGATCTGTCGCTGGTCGCCGGCACGGCGGACAATGCCGACCTGGTGGTGAAGTTCGCGTTCGGCGGGGCGAACGCGGGCGGCAGTTCGGGCAACCAGCGGCTGGACAACATCACCATCATGGGCGTGACGCAAGCGGGCGCGAACCTGCCGCCGCAGGTGGTCGCGCCGGTGGCGTTGCAGCAGGCGATCGAGGGCGGCGAACCGCTGGTGCTCGATGTCGCGGGCGTCTTCTCGGACCCGGAGGGCGATCCGCTGCTATACATCGCGACCAGCGGCGACGGCGAATTCGCGACCGCGGTGGTCGACGGCAGCACGGTGACCATCACGCCGCTCCTGCGCGGCGACGTGTGGATCACCGTCTCGGCGCTCGACGGCGTCAACGACCCGGTGGCGCACAGCTTCCGGGTGCTCCTGCATCCGCGGGCCGCGGTGCTGAGCGAGGGGTCGTACGGTTTTACCGCGTGGGATCCGGATCTGCCGGAGCGCACGTACCCCGAGCACATGCTGTTCCTGCAGAGCGCGGTGAACGACCCGGGGCTGAGCGAACCGCTGCTTTTCCCCTACTGGATCGCGCACGACGACTACCACGCCGACGACCAGGGGACGATCGGCTATCCGTACAACAACACGGGGCGCACGCGGATCAACGGCCTGGACCAGGACGGGATCTCGTTCATCAACACGGGCCGCGGGCGTGATCTGGGCGGCGCGGTGCTGGCGCTCGACACGCGGGGGCTGAGCGAGGCGCAGGTCGGCTGGCTGGCCGGAACGGTCCTGCCGAACGAGAGGATCTACGCGATCCGCCTGCAGTACCGCCTCGGCATCGAGGGTCAATTCAGCGATCTGCTGCTCGGGGGTCAGGCGCAGGAATACCTGCGCAGCGAGACCGCGGGCGATGTCGTGGTGTTCCCGCCGCTGGACTTGCCGGCCGAGTTGCTGGGCCACGCCTACTTGCAGCTGATGTGGCGGTACTACCACGTGAGCGGCGCGTCCGGTCCGCGGGCGGAGCTGCGCCTGGACGAGATCCATCTGACGGGCGTCCCGGAAGTGACCGGCGTCGAGGCGCCGCCGTTGCCGCCGGCGACGGCGTTGCACGGCAACGCGCCCAATCCGTTCAATCCGGCGACCGAGATCCGGTTCGGCGTGAAGGCGGGCGAGACGGCGACCCTGGCGATCTACAACAGCCGCGGGCAGCGGGTGCGCGACCTGGGCCGCTTCGCGGCCGGGCGCCACGCCGCGCGCTGGGACGGCGCCGATGCGAACGGCGCGCGCTGCGCCAGCGGCATCTACTTTTGTCGGTTGAGTTCGCCCTCGGCCAGCGCGACGCGCAAGATGGTTCTCGTCAAGTGACGCTGGCGGCGGGCGCCGCGGCTTGCCTGCGGCCCCGCGCGCCGCTATGTTGAATTGACCCCTGAGCGACCTCGGCCGGGGACCCGCCGGAAGCGACCGGCTGCTCCCGGCCCGCGGCAACGCAGCCTTGCTCCAACAGCGAGGTCGCTGCCCGCGCCGGCGGTCCAGACGGTGGCGCCACGGCGCCGCCGCGGACCGCCGCGGGCCCCGGGCGCCCGCCGCTGCGCCGTGGCGACTCCATGCACCCGGAGGATTGCCGGCCGCTCCCCCAGAACAGGCACGTCGCGCCTGCCTGGGCTCGGTCGTCGATATCCGCGTCCCGCTTGCGCCGCGGCGCCTCCGTCCTGTAGATTCGACCGCGCGCGAACCGTCTCCGGCATGGATGCACCCTCGGAAAGGAATCCGGCATGCCCCCACGCTCCGGCTCCCAGGACACGGCAGAAATCCTGGCCGCCAAGCAGCGCGAGATCTCGATCAGCGAGTTCTTCACCAAGAACCGCCATCTGCTCGGCTTCGATTCGCCGGCCAAGGCCCTCCTGACGGCGATCAAGGAAGCGGTCGACAACAGCCTCGACGCTTGCGAGGAAGCCGGGCAGGCGCCGCGCCTCATGGTGGAGATCAGGCCCGAAGCGGACACCTTCAAGGGGCTCGATCTGCCCAGCCTCGCTGGCGACGATGACGACCTGGCCAAGGACGCCGAGAGCGGCAGCGCCAAGAACAACGGCAAGACCAACGGCAGGAACAAGACCAAGGCGCCGCCGGTGCGCGAGGAACGCTACCGCGTCATCGTCGAGGACAACGGACCGGGCATCGTCGCCGCGCAGGTCCCGCGGATCTTCGGCAAGCTGCTCTACGGATCGAAATTCCACTCGCTCAAGCAGAGCCGCGGCCAGCAGGGCATCGGCATCTCGGCGGCGGGCATGTACGGCCAGCTGACGACCGGCAAGCCGGTGACGGTCTATACGCGCATCGGCCAGAAGCACGCGGCGCGCCGGATCGTCCTGGTCCTGGATCTCAAGAAGAACGAGCCGGTCGTGCTCAGCGATGACGAGACCATCTGGGAGAAGGACCACGGCACCCGCGTCGAGATCACGCTGACCGGCAGCTACAAGCGCGGCCAGCATTCGGTCGACACCTACCTCGAGCAGACCGCCATCGCCAATCCGCATCTGCATCTGACATACATCAGCCCCCGCGGGGACGAGCGCATCTATCCGAATGCCACCGACGCGTTGCCGGTCGCGGCGCGCGAGATCCAGCCGCACCCGTACGGCGTGGAACTGGGCCTCATGTCGCGCATGCTCAAGGACACCGCCTGCCGCAACCTCAGCAGCTTCCTGAAGGAGGAGTTCTGCCGGGTCGGGCCGAAGACCGCCGACCAGATCCTCGCGGCGGCGGGGCTGCCGCCGCGCAAGAATCCGCGACGCCTAGCGCAAGACGACGAACGGCGCTTGCTGGACGCTATCGCCGCGACCCGCATCCCCGCGCCGCCGACCGATTGCCTCTCGCCGATCGGCCAGGACCTGGTCATGGCCGGGCTGAAATCCGGGGTCGCTGCCGCCTTCTATACCAGCGTCACCCGCCCGGCAGCCGTCTACCGCGGCAATCCGTTCCAGATCGAAGTCGGCCTCGCGTACGGCGGCGACCTGCCCGGCGATGAGCTGGCGCGCGTCATGCGCTTCGCCAACCGCGTGCCGCTGCTCTATCAGAACTCCGCCTGCGCGATCACGAAAGCGGTGCTCGGCAGCAACTGGCGCAGCTACGGGCTCCCGCAGAGCAAAGGCGCGCTGCCGAGCGGACCGCTGGTCATCCTCGTGCACATCGCCTCGGTCTGGGTCCCCTTCACCAGCGAAAGCAAGGAGGCGGTCGCGCACTACCCGGAGATCATCCGCGAGCTCAAGCTCGGCCTGCAGGAGGCGGGGCGGCAGCTGCAGCGCTACATCAGCCGCCGCCAGAAGGAGAAGGAAGCCAACCAGAAGCAGAGCTACATCCAGAAATACATTCCCCACATCGGCGATGCCCTGCAGGAGATCCTGAGCCTCGACGACGGCGCCCGCAACGACGTCATCGCGACCCTGACCGACACGCTCGAGCGCAGCCGCAAGGTCTGAGAGGCTGCCGGCGCGGGAGATGGCATGACCGTTAGCCTGGCACGACTGCAATCTCGTCTGGCCGAGATCCATCACCTGAACGGCGCGCTGAACCTGCTGGGCTGGGACCAGGAGGTGACGATGCCTGCGGGCGGCGCCGGCGCGCGCGCCGGGCAGCGCGGCGCGCTCGCGGCGGCCATCCACCAGAAGCTGGTCGACCCGCAATTCGGGCGGCTGCTGGACGACCTCGCGGGCGACGATGCCCTGGCCGCGGGCGCGCGGGCCAACCTCCGGCTGGCGCGCCGTCTTCGCGAGCGCGCGCTCCGGCTGCCGGCCACCCTCGTGAGCGAGCTGGCCGCCGCGACGGCTCTGGCCCAGCGCGAGTGGGTCCAGGCGCGCCGCGACAGCGACTGGGACCGCTTCGCGCCGCACCTCGACGGCCTGGTGCGGCTCAAGCGCCAGGAGGCCGCGGCGCTGCAGGACGGCGGCGAGCCCTACGACGCCCTGCTCGACGAATTCGAACCCGGCGCCACCACGGCGACGCTACGTCCCGTCTTCGCCGCCCTGCAGCCGGCTCTGTGCGAGTTGCGCGCGCGCGTGGGCGATCGCCTCCGCGGACGCCCCGGCTTGTTCGCGGGACCCTTCGCCCGCAGCCGCCAGGAATCCCTCTGCCGGCGCGTGCTGGCGGCGATCGGCTTCGTTTTCGACCAGGGCCGCCTCGACGTTTCGCCGCACCCCTTCACGGAGAGCATCGGTGCCGGCGACGTGCGCCTGACGACGAGCTTCGACGTGGGAAAGCCCCTGTCCGGCCTCTACGCGCTGCTGCACGAGGGCGGGCACGCACTCTACGAGCAAGGCCTGCCTGCGGCGCACCGGGAGACTCCCGCCGGACAGCCCGCGAGCCTCGGCATCCACGAATCGCAGTCGCAGCTGTGGGAGAATCACGTCGGCCGCAGCCTGCCATTCTGCCGGTGGCTCGCGCCGCTATTGCAAGCGACCTTCGCCGCGCGGCTGCCCGCGCTGCCGGCGGAAGACCTGTACCGCGAGGTCAACGTGGTCGCGCCGACGGCGATCCGCATCCTGGCCGACGAGATATCCTATAATCTGCACATCATCTTGCGCTGGGAGATCGAGCGCGCGCTGATCGCCGGCGACATCGCGGCCGGCGACGTGCCTCCGCTGTGGCGATCGCGGGCTCGAGAGTATCTGGACGTCGCCGTCGCGGACGACCGCGGCGGCGCTCTGCAGGACATCCACTGGAGCGCCGGCGCCTTCGGCTACTTCCCGACCTACACGTTGGGCAACCTCTATGCGGCGATGTTCTGGCAGGTCGCCCGCCGCGACCTGCCAGGCCTCGACGGCGACGTCGCCGCCGGCCGATTCGGAGGGCTGCTGGCCTGGCTGCGGCGGCACATCCACGCGCGCGGCAGTCTCGTGACCGCGAGCGAACTGTGCCGCGAGGTCACCGGGCGCGATCTGGCGGCCGGACCTTTCCTGGCGTACCTGACGGACAAGTACGGCGAACTCTGCGCACTCTGACCCGCGGCGCGGCCCCTGCCGATCGCTGCACGAGGAATCGACCGTGGCCAAACGCAAGGCATCTTCCGCGAGCGGATCGGCCCGCAAACCCGCCGGCAAGCCCACGGCGCGATCGGTCAAGCCGGCCACGCCGCCCGCCACCCAGGGCGAACTCACGTTCGGCGCGCCGCCCGCCCGCGACGGCTCCGCCTCAGCCGCGCCCCGGCCCGCGGGCTCGACCACCGCGACGCCCGACCGCAAGACCGCGAGCGTCTCCTTCCGACCCGTCGCACGCCGGATCCGCGCCGAAGCCGGCGTGATCCACGACAGCATCCTGGCCGGCAAGAAGCCGTGCCTGAAGTTTCCGCTGCGATCCTTGGCCAACGTCAGCTACGACCCGCGCACGGGCTACTTCAAGCTCAAGGGGAAACGCAAGGAACGCGCGCTGACCGTCGGCACCGTGAAGACCTTCGCGCAGACGCTCAAGATGATGGCCCTGGCGAAGGAGCTGGTCGAGACCGACGACATCGCCACCAAGCGCGAAGCCTACTACGTATCGAAGAACTGGGCCGAAGCGCGCTTCAAGGAGCAGCCCGAATCGGACACGGTCATGGAGGACGTCGAGGCCTTCTTCGGCGTCAACCGCGAACAGCTCGGATTCGTGCCCGAGGAGAAGGGCGGCGACGTCGCGGGCCGCCTGGTCGTGATCGACCGGGATGCCGAGACCGGCGAACCTTTGCGCATCGACTGCACGCGCTTCGGCAGCGGCGCATACTCCGTGCCTACTTCGGTCGAGGATCTGCAATTCGAAACGGACGCGGAGTTCATCCTCTGCATCGAGACCGCGGGCATGTTCCAGCGCCTGGTCAAGCACAACTACTGGAAGCAGGCCAATTGCATCCTGATCTCGATGGGGGGCGTGCCGACGCGCGCGTGCCGCCGGTTCGTGCGGCGCCTGGCCGATCTCAAGGGCCTGCCGGTCTACGTCTTCGTCGACGGCGACCCCTACGGCTACAGCAATATCTACCGCACGCTGAAGGTCGGCTCCGGCAACGCCGCACACCTGAACGAGTTCTTCTGCGTGCCGCAGGCCCGCTTGCTCGGCATCACGCCGCAGGACATCATCGATTACGAATTGCCGACGCACCCGCTGAAGGAGGTCGACATCAAGCGCGCGCGCGACGCCATGAAGAACGACCCCTTCATCCTGCATTACAAGGCGTGGCAGCAGGCTCTCGAACAGATGATCCGGATGGGAGTGCGCGCCGAGCAGCAGGCCCTGGCCAAACACGGCCTGAACTACGTGATCGACGCGTACCTGCCGCGCAAGTTGGCCGAGGTGGGCAGGTTCCTGCCTTAGCTCGCCTGCCCGCGAGCCCATCGGCGCGCATCCGCAAGTCAGGTCGCGCGGATTCTGGCCGATCCTGTGCGCAGCCCCTCGGAGCGACGGCGGCGATCCCCGAAAGGCCGTCATGAGCAGTCTGCTGCGCGAGATCGAACAGAGCTACTGGCGACGCAACCAGCTGCACACGCTGCTGCTGGAGCTGACGCACCGCTGCCCGTGCCGTTGCCGGCACTGCTACGTGGTGCATGATCCCCAGACGGACGAGCTGAGCACGGCCGAGGTCTGCGATCTGCTCGATCAGGCGCGCGACGAGGGGGTCGTGCAGCTGCTGCTGACCGGCGGGGAGGTCCTGCTGCGCCGAGACCTGCCGGCGATCCTGGCGCACGCCCGCGATCAGCGGTTCTTCGTGTCGGTGCTGACCAGCGGCCTGGGACTCGACGGACAGGCGGCCGACCTGTTCGCGGCAGCGAAGATCGTCGGCGTCGAACTCTCCCTGCTCGGCGCGACCGCCGCGGTCCACGACGATCTCATGCAGGTCCCCGGCGCCCTGGCCCGCATCCGGCGCGCCGCGGGCCTCCTGCGCGAGCGGGGCATCCCGGTCGTGCTCAAGGCCACGGTGCTGCGCACCAACGCCGGCGAACTGGCCGCCATGGCCGCGCTCGCGCGCGCCTGGGACTGCGCCTTCGGAGCGTCGCCCGTCGTCGCGCCTCGCCGTGGCGACGGCCTGCAGCCGGCGGGTTTGGCGCTCAGCGAAGACGAACTGGCGGCGCTGGATCCGGCGCTCCTGAGCGGCGGCCTCATCCCGGGCGAGGAGGCCAGCGGCGCGACCCTCATCTGCAAGGCCGGCCGCACGGTGGCCGGCATCTCGCCGCGCGGTGATGTCTACCCCTGCATCCTGTGGCCGCGGTCGCTCGGCAACCTGCGCCAGCGCCGTTTGCGCGACATCTGGCATGGCGACCCCGACCCGTTCCTGGTCCGCATCCGCTCGCTCACCGCCGCCGACCTGCCGGCCTGCGCGGGCTGCAGCCTGCGCGGCGCGTGCCGTCGTTGTCCCGGCATGGCCTGGCAGGAGACGGGTTCGCTCGCGGGTCCGGCGCCAAGCATCTGCGCGGCCGCCGGCAGCTACGCCCGCGCGTTACTTCGCGCCGCGCGCAAACAGCCCGGGGATCAGCCGAAACGAAGCGGCGGCTCTTGAGCCGCCGCTTCGCCCGCATCGATCCCGTCGGACCCCTAGTTGCCGCCGCCCCCACAGCAGATCTGAAAGAGCGGATTGAACCAGCCGATGGGACTCCACTGCGAGCCGCCACCGTTGTTGCCGTCGGAGTCGCCGCCGTAGCAGCCGAATACGCCGATGGTCAGATTCTCGGCACGGACCGCGGGTTTGACGTATTCCTTGCGCATGTCGAACAACCTTCCTCCCCCAGTGTGCGTAAACCAAGAAGCTGTTGGGCTATAATTCTGACACTCCGATTCGCGACCGTCAAGGAGATCTAACGGAAAACGCTGCATAGAATTATCCAGAAAAAGCAACAATTGCGCCGACGCGATCAGTCGCGCACGACCGCGCGGATTGCGGGCCAGGTATCACGATCGAGCGCGGCCGCCGATACTTTCGAGCGTCTGACCGAGTTCGTTGAGATCGGCCACGATCTGCACGCCGCAAGCCGCCAGCTCGTCGCGGTTCGCCGCGGCCGCCCGGCCGCCCGCGATGAGCGGCAGCTGCGGGCCGATGAGCTGGCGCAATCTGCCGATCTCTTCGGCCAAACGCGGATCATGCACGGGGTAGACGAGGCTCAGTAGCACGGCTGCCGCCCGCCCCGTCTGCACGGCCAGAGCGATCTCTTCGGCCGGCAGATCGCTGCCGAGGTAGAGCACCCGCCAGCCGAAATCCGCCGCGATCCCGGCGGCCAGCAGCGCGCCCAGTTCGTGCCGTTGTCCCGCGGGCGTGGCGACCGCCAAGGCCGGCGCTCCGGGACCTGGCTCGGACCGCCGCCACATCGACCACAGGACGGAGCGCACGACCGCCGAAGCCACGTGCTCATGCACGATGCGCCACGACCCATCCTGCCAGCGCTGGCCGAGCTCATGGATCAGCGGGACCAGGACTTCGGCTCGCAGGCGCGGCCGGCTGAGCACGACCGAGGCGGCATCGAGCGCCTGCTCCAGCGCATGCCGGTCGATCCGGTCGACGGCTTCGATGCAGGTGGCCAGGAATCCCGCGGCGGCCCGCTTAGGCGGCGCCGGCAGGGCGACCACGGCCTCGCTCGCGTCCTCGTCCGCGAGGGCGCGTAGGTCGCCGACGCTGAGGTCGGCGACATCGCTGATGCGCCGCCCGCCCTCGACGAGCTGTTTCAACAGACGCAGCTTCTCGATCTGCTCTTCGGTATACAGGCGGCGCCCCGTCGCCGTCCGCAACGGGATCACCGCCCGATAACGCTTCTCCCAAGCCCTCAGCAGATCCTGGGTCAGGCCCGTCCGCCGCACCACGACGCTGATCGGGTGCCCTTCGCCGGTTGTTTTCGTTTTGTTTCCCATGGCGCAAATATAGCTTATGTCCATCTAATGTCAAGATAATAATTCTAGACATGTCCCAGGTCTCCCTGGGATCCTGAGGGATGCCGTACGATCCTGCTGGCCGCTCGCTCCGTCGGCCGGCGCCGCTGCCGAGAGGAGGCTTCCTTGCGTGTCATCCTGGTCATTGCGCGCCGCCTGCTGTTTCCCGGGCTCAGCCCGCAGGGATTCCTGCCTCCCGGCGCCGTCGATCTCGAGGCGCTCGCACCGCATCTGTTCTACGCCGAGCGCGAGTACATGGAGAACTGCTCCCATTACAAGCAGATCATTCCGTACCTCGTCCTCGCGCGCGGCCGCGGCCCAGAGCGCCGAGTGCTGGCCTACCAGCGTCGCAGCTCGCACAGCGAGAGTCGCCTGGGCGGACTGTGGTCGGTGGGTTTCGGCGGGCACATCGAACCCCTGGACCGCGCCGGCCGCGAGGTCGCGACCGAAGGCCTACTGCAGGCTGCCGCCAAGCGCGAACTAGCCGAGGAGACAGGGCTGGATCCGCGCCTCGCGCGCCTCGAACCCGCCGGCTTCTTGAATAGCGACCGCGAGGACGTCTCGAGCGTGCACCTCGGGGTCGTCTACCGGGTCGCTCTCGACGAGGCGCCAGGCAGCGACCAGGACATCCTGGCGACGGTCAGCGTCCAGGCCGAACCGCAGCAGGCCCGCTGGATATCCGCCGGCGAGCTGCCGTCGCTTCTGGAGCCGGGCCGAGGACCGGACGGCGGCACGTTCGAGGACTGGTCCTGCCGAGTGATCCGCGACGGCGGGCTGGCGGCCGGTTGAGGCGAGGCTGCGACTCAAGCGCTGCATTCGCATTTGATCGCGGTGTTGATTCTTGATACAATGATTGTACCCGCGACGTGGCCTGGCGGCCGCTGCTCCGCTGACCTGCGCCGCTCATCGCATCGCTACGCTTCTGGAGGCCCCCGATGATGTCCGATCCGCGCGCCAGAGCGGCTCTGCTGCCGCTCGTCCTGTTGGCCCTTTACCTCGCGTCGCCGGCGACGGCCGGCCAACCTGCCGACGGTGGCAAGCATGCGCTCGTCCGGGTGCTGTTCGACGGTGCCGACGCGTCCGCGTTCCTGGCGGTCCATCCTGAACTGGACGTGGTCCAGTACAAGCCCGGCGTCGGCGCGGAAATCGTCGCCACCGCGGAGACCTGGCCGGCGCTGCGCGCCAGCGGGCTGCCGCTAGAGATCGTCCATGACGACCTGGTCGCGCACTACGCCTCCCGGATCATCAACAAGAACGGCAATTTCGGCGGGTGGCATACCTATAGCGAGAACAGCGCCTACCTGGACAGCCTGCGCGTCGAGTACCCGCAGCTCATCAGCGAGAAGTGGTCCATCGGGCTTTCGCATCAGGGCAACCGCATCTGGTGCGTCCGCTTGTCGAGCGATCCCGACGTGGCGCAGCCGGACACGCCGGAAGTCCTGCTCATCACGATGATCCACGCGCGCGAGATCATGTCCGGCGACTTCGGCCTCATGTTCGCGGACCATCTCTGCCGCAACTACGGGACCGATCCCGTCGTGACCTGGCTCATGGACAACCGCGAGCTGTACATGATCTCGATCGCCAATCCGGACGGCGTGCTCTACAACGAACAGACCAACCCAGCCGGCGGCGGCATGTGGCGCAAGAACCGCCGCGTCAACGGCGACGGCAGCTACGGCGTCGACCTCAATCGCAACTTCCCGTTCGAATGGGTCGGCAGCGGCAGCAGCACCTCGCCTTCGAGCGACACGTACCGCGGCCCGTCGCCCGGCAGCGAGCCGGAGACCCAGGCGATCATGAACCTCGTCAACAGCCGGCAGTTCTTCGCCGCCCAGGACCTGCACACTTACAGCAACCTCACTCTGTACCCGTGGGGCTACACGACCAGCCCGACCCCCGACGCCGCGATCTACGAGCACATGGCCGGCATCATGGCCCAGTACAACGGATACGCGACGGGGCAGCCCGGCAATCTCCTCTACCTCGTCAATGGCAGCTCGAACGACTGGTTCTACGGCGCGACCGATCAGCACGCCAAGATCTACGCGTTCTGCAATGAGATGGGCAGCGCGTCCGACGGCTTCTGGCCGCCGTTCTCGCGACGCGACGCCCTGTTCCAGGAAAATCTCTGGCCGATGCTCTACCTGATGATGGCCGCCGGCGCCTACGCCGAGGTGACGGAAGCGGTCGCCACCGACAGCGGGGGCGGCCTGCTCGAGCCAGGAGACACCGGGCACCTGAGCTTCAAGATCGTCAACCACGGCGTAACGGTCGCCCTGGCGGGCGCCGAGCTCACGCTGCTCTGCGACGACCCCTATGTGCAACTGCTCGATGGGGCGCGAACGATCGGCAGCATCGGGCCGATGGGCGAGGTCGTCGTCAGCCCGCCGCTGGCCTTCGCGGTCGATCCTTCGTGCCCGGACAGCTACGAGGCCACCGTCGTGGTGCGGTGCGCGTTCGGCGGCAGCGCGATCGATTATCCCGTCACCTTCATGGTGGGCGAACCGGCGGCGCTCTTCTTCGACAACTTCTCGGGCGGCACCGGCAGTTGGACGCTGACCAATCAGTGGGGACTCGCCAGCCTGGCCTACTCGCCGCCCTCCTCGCTGACCGATTCGCCCGGCGGCAACTACGGCAACAACTGGAACACGACGGCGACGCTCAACGGCACGTACCGGGCCGGCGAGCTGAGCTTCTGGCACGTCTACGACCTCGAGACCGGCTACGACTTCGGCCGCGTCCAGGTATCGGCCGACGGCGGCGGGTGGCAGACGCTCGCCAGCTTCTCCGGCTTCCAAAGCACCTGGCAGCGGGTCACGCTGGACCTCAGCCAGTACGCCGGACAGGATCTGCAGTTCCGCTTCCTGCTGTACACCGATTGGTCGGTCACCCGCGACGGCTGGTATATCGACGACGTCCTGTTGATCGGCAGCGGCGAGGCGATCGAGACGCCGCCGCCGCCGCCGCTGGCGGCTCCGGCAGCCGACGGCCTCGTCGCCAACCCGGTCACCTTGCGCGTCGCGAACGTCAGCGACCCGCAGGGCGGTCTGGTCACCTACGGTTTCCGCATCTACAGCGACCCGCTGCTGACGCAGGTCGTCGCCAGCGCCGACGGCGTTCCGGCCGGCGCGGGAGGCCAGACGAGCTGGATCGCTCCGACGCTGGCCGACGGTTTCTACTGGTGGCGGGCCTACGCGGCGAACACGCAGCGGCGCGGCCTGTTCGGCGAGGCGCGCAGCTTCCGCGTCGAGGCGGCGACCGGCGTCGCGATCCCCGTTCTCGATGCGCCGCGCCTCGTGGTGGTCGGTCAAGGCGGCTCCGGCGCCGAACTGCAGCTCGGCCTGCCGCAGGGCGCCGATCTGGCGGTCAAGATCTACAACACGCGCGGGCTGCTCGTGCGCGAACTCTTCCAGGGCCGCCTGGAGGCGGGGCTGCAGAGCCTGAGCTGGGACGGCCGCGACGGGCAAGGGCGCCAGGCTGCCGCCGGCGTGTACCTCGTGCGCGCGCAGATCGGCGACGTCCGCCTCGCCAACCGGATCGTCGTCGTCCGCTGACCTGCACAGCGCGGCGGCCGCCCGCCGCACACGCACAACCCGGATGGTGCGCACGCATCATCCGGGTTGCTCGTTCGGCGGCTCCACGGCCGCATCCGGGCTAGAGAGAACGCCAGTCCTGCGAGGCGGCCGGCCGGTTCTGCAGGATCGTCTCGAGCTGGGCCATGACCTCGTCCGTGAGCTGGGGCACGACCGCCAGGGCGGCCATGTTCTCGGCGACCTGCTGCGGCCGCGACGCCCCCGTGATGACGGTCGAGACGTGCGGGTTCTTCAGGCACCAGGCCAGGGCGAGCTGCGCCGGCGTGCAGCCCAGCTCGGCGGCGACGGCCGCCGTCTCGCGCGCGACGCGCAGCTTGCGCTCGCCCTGTTCGCCGGCCAGGATCCGGCGCAGCCAGCTGTACCTCTCGTGCCCGAGACGGCTGTCCTGCGGTATGCCGTCGTTGTACTTGCCGGTCAGGATCCCGCTGGCCAGCGGCGACCAGATCGTCGTGCCGAGCCCGGGATCCTCGTACAACGGCGCATACTCGACCTCGACGCGCTCGCGCGTCAGCATGTTGTACTGCGGCTGCTCCATCGTGGGCGGCACCAGTCCGGCCGCGGCGGCGACGGCGTGCGCCTGGCGGATCTGCGCGGCCGACCATTCGCTCGTGCCCCAGTAGAAGGCCTTGCCGCTGGTGACCAGATCGCTCATCGCGCGCACGGTCTCGGCCAGCGGGGTGTGCAGATCGGGCCGATGGCAGAAGACGAGGTCGACGTAGTCGACATCGAGGCGAGCGAGCGAGGCGTGCAGTCCCTCGAAGATGTGCTTGCGCGAGAGGCCGCGATCGTTCGGCCCGCTGCCGCCCCAGAAGATCTTCGTGCTCAGGACGAGATCGCTGCGCCGCCAGCCCGCGCGCTTGATGACGCGGCCCATGATGGTCTCGGCCTCGCCGTGCGCATAGGCTTCGGCGTTGTCGAAGAAGTTCACGCCGGCGGCGAAGGCCGCGGTCATGCAGGCATAGGCGGTGTCTTCGCCGTACTGGTCGCCGAAGGTGACCCAACTGCCGAAACTGAGCGCCGAGACGCGCAAGCCGCTGCGCCCGAGGTGTCGATACTCCACGCGTTCTCCTTGTCGCATCATGGCGACGGCCCCGCCGGCGGCGGGGCCGTCCGCGCCGCGCGCGGCGCCCGCTAGCTCTCCTTGATGCCCTGGATCTCCAGCTCGATGCCGACGTCGTCGCCGACCATCAGACCGCCGGTGTCCAGCGCGCGCGACCAGGTCATGCCCCAGTCCTTGCGGTCGATCTTGCCGCGGGCCGAGAAGCCGACCCGCGGGTTGCCCCAGGGGTCGGTCACCTCGCCGGTGATCTCCAGATCCAGCACCACCGGCTTGCTGATGCCGAGCAAGGTCAGCTCGCCGTGGAGCTTGTAGCGCTCGCCGGCCTTCTCCACCTTGGTCGACGTGAACGTCATCGTCGGGTGCTTCTCGACATCGAAGAAATCTGCGGAGCGCAGATGCTCGTCGCGCTTCTCGTCGTTCGTGTCGATCGACGCGGTCTGGATCTCGGCGGTCACGCGCCATTGCGCGGGCTTGTCCTTGACGTACGTGAACGTACCGGCGAAATCTCCGAACGAGCCGCGCACGGTGCTGATCATCATGTGCCGGATCGAGAAGGTCACGGCGCTGTGGCTGGTATCGATCTTGAAGGCGTCGGCCTGCGCGATGGCCGGCATCGCCAGCAGCAACGCGAGCGACACGGAGGTGATCTGCAACATTCTCATCATGGCCTCCTGACGTGGGTCTAGAGTGAACGATGGGTGCCGTCGCACCGCGGCTGGCTCGCACTGCGCTTGCACTGGCAGAACGCGATCTTGCCCGCCGCCGCGAGGTCCACCTTCGCGGGTCTGAACTCGGTGCCCTTGTGCGAGCCGTCGCAGAAGGGCTGGTTGGCCGAAGCGCCGCAGGTGCAGTACCAGTAGGTGCCGGCCGCGAGTTCGAGAACGGCCGGGCGCTTGTCGGCGATCCTGGGTTCGGACATTTCGGGTCCTTTCGACGCGGGAGCCGCACCGATCATGCCGGGCGTCCCGGAAACAATCTTGATAATGCTGGTCAATATATCAGGATCCCGAAACTCCGCATCCATCGATCGCGCGTTGCCGAAACGCCGCGCGCCGGCACGAGCGGGCGCGTCCGGCGCGTCCGGCGCGCGACCCGGAGCGGAGTCAGGGCGACCCGGCCGCCAGGACCCAACGCTCGAACCACGCGAGCATCTGTTCCAGGTAGAAGACCTGGCTGCGCAGGTCGCGGATGCCGTGCCCTTCGGCGTGGAAGCGCAGCAGGCGCGACGGCACCCCGCGCGACTGCAGCGCCGAGTACCACATGATCGAGCCGTCCTCGGGGCAGCGGAAGTCGCGCAGGCCGTGGCTGATCAACGTCGGCGTGCGCACGCTGCCGACGGCGGCGAAGATGTCGTTGCGGCGGTAGATCGAACGCGCCGCCGCATCGAACGGCCGGCCGCCGAAGTGCCACTCGGGAAACCACTTCTCATCGGTCGCCCCCCAGAAGGCCTCCAGGTGGGGGTACATGCGATCGCAAGCGGCGGCCTTGAATCGGTCCGTCTGTGTCGTGAGCGCCGCCGCCAGGTAGCCTCCGTAGCTGCCGCCCATGACCGCCAGCGCCGCCGGATCGGACCAGCCTGCCGCCACGGCATGGTCCAGGACCGCCAGCAGTTCGCGGGCCGGGCGGCCGTTCCAGTCGCCGCGCACGTCCTGCATGAAGCGACGGCCATAGCCGGTCGAGCCGGTCGGATTGGCCGCCAGCACCGTGTAGCCGAACGTGGGCAGGATGTGGAACTCGGGCAGGAAGGCGCCGCCGTACATCCATTCCGGTCCGCCATGGATGGACAGTACCGTGGGCATGCCCTGGCCTGGGACATGCGTCTCGGGGAGGAAGACCCAGCCTTCGATCTCGCGCCCCTCGACCGTGACGGCGAAGCGGAGGGGTTCGCTGAGGCCGACGCGCTGCTGCCAGCGCTCGTTCGGGTCCAGCAGCAGCGTCCGCTGGCCGCTGCGCAGATCGATGTTGAACAACGCGCCGGGGCAGGTCGGGCTGCTGGCCGCCACCACGGCGCGCGAACCGCCGAACTGGATGTCCCAGCAATTCCATCCCGGCTCGCCGAGCAGCCGCCCGTGCTCGCCTTCGGCGCGCAGGAGCGCCAGGCTGCCGCGCCAGGCGCCGCGCGCGTAGAAGCTGCCGGCATGATGCCACAGGCCCCAGATGCAGTTGTCGAAAGCCTGCAGGTGGCGCGCGAGCTCGGCCCCCGTGCTCGCGTCGCGCACGATGACCACGGGAGGCAGGCTCTCGTACAGGCTGTCCGCGTGGCTCAGGCTGGCGATCGTGCCGTCCGGCAGCCAGAGCGGGTAGTCGTCGGGGCCCGGGCCGTCGGTCAACGCGATCAGGTCGTGGTCCGCCGCGCGGACCACGCGGTAGAGGTCCGTCGTGAGCGTGCGCCCCAGGTGACGCCGGTGCTTGGCGCTGATGACCAGTTCCCGGCTGTCGGGCGACCAGGCCACGCCGCGCACGTCGAGATGCGGACTGGCGACGGCGCGGTCCTCGCCGGTCGCGAGGTCGAGCAGGTGCAGGCGGCGCAGGCGTCCCTCGCGCTCGCCGTGGTTCAGGTGCCGCCAGCCCAGATCGTCGGCGACGGTGATCAGGCCCGGCACCCCTTCGTAATCGGGATCGCGGGCCGGCACGACATGCGCGAGCGTGGCGCCGTCGGGAGACCAGATGAGGCGGCCGAACAGGCCGGGGCCGGCGACGCGCCGCCGTTCGGTGCCGTCGGCGCGCATGAGCCAGACCTCGGTGCCGTTCTCGGTCTCGCGCTTGAAGACGACGCTCGCGCCGTCGGGCGAGAAGGCGAAGCCGCCGGCGCGATCATCGGGCGTGAAGAGCACTTGCCGGCCCCCGCCGTCCAGGTCCCGCAGATGCACCGTCTCGCGCAGCCTGCCGGCAGCGCGGTCATACTGTCCGACGGTGTAGATCAGCAGACGTCCATCCGGAGACAGGGCGCCGACGCCGCAGCTGCGTTGCTCGTACAGCTCGTCGGGGACCAGGCTCAGGCCCTCGCGCGCCGAGACGAGCGCGCCGCAGAGCAGCAGGCACGTGAACCAACGGACGGATCGGCGCAAGGAACGACGCGGCATGACCACGAGTCTCCTCGGTCCGGCGACGGTCGCCCAGAGCGGACGCGGACCGTCGCGCGTTTCCAGCACACTCCGCCGGCGATGCGGCGGACGACTGCCGTGTATGATAATGCGCGCAGGCGCGCCGCGTCACGCTGATCCGCATTCCTTCTGCGCGGCGGCGGTCATCGCGGTCGTTCCCTTTGACGCGCGGCGCGGCGCGCGGTAGCTTGCGTCCATGACGCGTGCATTTCGCAGCCGCCGGCCCGCGATTCGAGCCGCGCTTCTGGCGGCGCCGCTGCTGCTGTTGCTGCCGGCCTGCGCGGCCCGCAAGCCGGCGACCAGCGGCGACCCGACGCCTGCCGACGGCACGGTTCGCGAGGCGTCAGCCTGGAACGATCCCGGGATCTGCCACCCGTTGCCCGCGGCCGCCGTCCGCGGCGGCGATTTCGTCGTCGGCGTCGCGGGCTGGGTCGATCCCACGCGCGCGCCCGTGGCGCACGAGGACGCCGAACGCCTGGTCTTCGCGAATCTCTACGAAACGCTCCTGCGCGTGACGTGCGAGGGCCGTCTGGCGGCCGGTCTGGCCGAGTCGTGGGAGGCGCTCGGCGACGGCCGGTGGCGCCTGCGGCTGCGCCAGGACGCCAGGCTCTGGGACGGCACGCCGGTGACGGCGGACCTCGTCGTGCGCTCCTTCCGGCGCAACGCGGCGCTCGCCGCCGCCAGCGGCCGGCCGTTCGGCGGACTGTGGCTGACCGGGTCCGGCCAACAGCTCCGGGCGCCGGATCCGCGCACGCTGGACATCGCGCTGGATGCGCCGCTCGCCGAGTTGCCGTGGCTGCTCGCGCACCCCGATCTGGCCGTGGCCGCAGAGCGGACCGGCTGGCTCTGGCCGGTGGGCAGCGGCCCCTGCCGCCTGTCCGCCGCGACCGATGTCCCGGCGCCGGACCTCGTCTGCCGGCCGAACCCGCACCACCCCCAGCACCCGGCCTGGAACAGCTTGACGTTCCGCGTCTGGCCGGACCGCGACGCCCGCGACCTGCTGGAGCGCGGGGTCGACCTCGCCGTGTTCCGCGAGCAGCGGGCGGCCGACTACTACGCCGGGCTGGACGCCGTCCACACGGCGCCGCTGCCGTGGGACCGCCTCTATCTGCTCCTGCTGCCGCCGGACGGCGGTGTCGCCGTCGGCTCCGGCGCGGCGCCGCGGTCGCACGAGCCGATCACGCCCGCGGAGAGCGAGCCGCGGGTCTCGCCTTTTTTACACGAATGCCGCCCGGTGCCCTGCGCGTGGTCGCTGGAGGCGCCGTCGCGAGCCGAGAGCCCGCCCCGCGACCCTGACCCGGCGCTCTTCTCCCTGCAACGCGGCCAGCTCCTGCACGCGGCGGCCGATCGCGATGCGCGCGCCCTGGCCGAGCGGTTCGCGGCGCTGCTACCGGGAATCGACCTGCCGGTGGCCGTCGACGAGCCGACCCTCACGGCGAGCCTGCGCGACGGTTTCGCCTCCGGATACGTGCTGCGGCTCGAGGCCGGACATGCCGGCGCCTGCCTCGGCCTCGGCGCGTTGCTCGCCCGCTGCGCCTGGTTGCGGCAGGACCTCGCCGCGGCTCGCGACGCCTGCCAGGCCACCGATCGCCTATCGCGCGGCGGACGCGTCGTGCCGCTCGTCGCCACCCGGGCCCGCCTGGCCTGGCGCGGCGCGCTGGGCGGGCTGAGCCTGACGCACGACGGCGTGCCGCTCGTGGCCGGCCTGGGCACGGCGGCGCCGCCGCCCGCGCTGCCATGAGCACGCGCTGGCGCATCTTCCTCGCGGCGGTCGCGCTCATCGTGCTGCCGCTGGTCGGACTGAGCTGGGTCCTGCGCGAGAGGATCGCCGCGCAGTACACGCGCGACTTCGCCCGGCAGGCGGCCGGGCAGCTCGAAAGCGCCGTCGCGAGCCTGCACGAACGCGGCGATCGCATCACCAAGACCCTGGACGGCATCGCGGCCGTCTGGCAGGACGACAACCAACTGCGCCTGGCCGTCGTCGGCGGCCGCGACGACCTCTTGCCATACCTGCGCGACGCCGCCGGCGGCGCCATGCACCTCGGCGGCCTGCAGGTGCTGCAACTGATGGACGCCGACGGTGTCATCCTCAGCTCCGGCCACTACCGAAACGAGTTCGGCCGCGCCGATGCGCAGCTGCCCGCCGCGCTACGGCAAGCCGCCTGGCCGGGACGGGACCGGCGCGCCGACGCCGCCGGTGAGATTCGCGATCGCGCGCTGGCGCAGATGCGGCTGCCGGGCGGCGAGGTCCTCGCGCTGATCGTCGGGCGACCGTTGCGGCTGGCCGGCCGCTCGTTCGCCGTGATCGGCGGCGAGATCATCGACCCCCCCATGCTGGCCGCTCTGGCCGCCGGACAGGCAGACCTCTCCCTGGTCACCGGCACCGGTGGCGCGCCCGCGGATCAGCCGCCAGGGACCCAGCCCGCGGAGCGGGCAGACTGGCCGGACCAGGCCGCGCTGACCGACGCTGCCGCCCGCGCGGGTCATCTCGTGCGCAGCGAAGCCGTGCCGCTGATCCTCGCGCCGGCGCGCGGCGGACAGTCCGAGGATTCGCGGCTGGCCGTCGCGCACCTGGTGGCGCGCGTCAGCACGGCGCCGCTGCGCGGAATGCTGAGGGAGCTGGATCTGACGCTCGGCCTGGCGTTGGCCGCCGCGCTGGCTGGCGCGTTCGGCCTGGCCGCCTGGCTCAGCGCCCGCCTCTCGCGGCCGTTGCAGGACCTCGCCGAACGAGCGGCCCGGGTCGATCTCGACGATCCCGCCGTCGAACTCGCCGGCGATCGCCGCGACGAGGTCGGCCGGCTCGCGCGCGTGCTGTCGGCGATGGTCGCCCGCCTGCGCGACGACGCGCGGCGGCTGGCGGCCGCCGAACACCGAGCGACGCTGGGCGAGATCGCCAGGCAGGTCAATCACGACCTGCGCAACGGCTTGACGCCCGTGCGCAACATCCTGCGGCATCTGAGCGAGACCGCCTCCACGCGGCCGGACCACCTGCCCGAGATCTTTCGCGATCGCCTGCCGACCCTCGACGGCAGCCTCGCCTACCTGGAGGAACTCGCCGGACGTTACGCGCGCCTGGCGCCGCCCACCCGGCTGGCGGTCTGCGATCTGGGCGCGATCGCGCGCGAGGCGGCGCTCGGTGAACCGCGCGCCGAAGTGCGCGCCGCGGCCGACGCGCCGCTCGTCCTGGCCGACCCGGTCGCCATGCGGCGGATCCTCGACAATCTGCTGCGCAACGCCCGCGAGGCTCTGCGCGACGAGGGCGGGCACATCGTGGTCTCGATCGCGCGGGGCCTCGATCCGGATCTCGGCACGCAGTGCCTGCTGTCGGTGCGCGACGACGGGATCGGCATGACCGAGGAGGTCGCCGCGCGCAGCTGCGACGACTTCTTCACCACCCGTCCCCACGGCACCGGCCTGGGCTTGAGCAACGTGCGGCGCCTGGCGGGCGATGCGGGCGGCCGGCTCGCCATCGCCAGCGCTCCGGGATCCGGCACGACCGTGACGATCACCTTCCCCGCGCTGGAGTCGGACGCATGAGCCTGATCCTGATCGTCGACGACATCGCCGCCATGCGGGACCAGTACGCCTACGATCTGCGGCGCCTGGGCGGCTGGGAGACGCTGGCCGCCGGCGGCGGTCGCCAGGCGCTGGATCTGTTGGCCGACGAACCGATCGACTGCGTGCTGCTCGACCTCGAGATGCCCGACCTCGATGGCTTCCAGGTGCTCGGCGAGCTGAAGCGCCGTGGCCAGCGCGTTCCGGTCATCGTCTATACGGGCACCGGCAGCTTCGAGCGGTGCGTGCGCGCCGTCAAGCTGGGCGCCTACTCCTTCCTCGCGAAGGAAGAGCCGCTCGAACGCGTGGTCCAGGAGATCGAGAACGCGCTCGAGTGGTCCCGCCTGCGCGACGAGGTCCGCGCGTTGCGCCGCACGGCCGGACACGACTCGCCGCTGCTCGGCGGCAGCCGTGCGATGCAGGAGCTGCGCGCGCAGATCGAGCGGCTGGCGGCGATACCCAGCGCCGTGCTGGTGCTCGGCGAGAGCGGCACCGGCAAGGAACTCGTCGCGCGCCAGCTGCACGACCGCGGCCCGCGCGCCCGGCAGCCGCTGGTGGCCGTCAACGGCGCCGCCCTGCCCGAGCATCTCGTCGAGAGCGAGCTGTTCGGTCACGAGAAAGGCGCCTTCACCGGCGCGGACCGCACCCGCCGCGGCGCCTTCGAAACGGCGCATCGCGGCACGCTGCTGTTGGACGAGGTCGGCGAGCTGCCGCCGCCGGCGCAGGCGAAGCTGCTGCGCGTGCTGGAAACCGGGAAGGTCACCCGCGTCGGCGGCGAGCGCGAACTCGTGGTCGACGTGCGCGTCGTCGCCGCGACGAACCGCGATCCGGATCGCGAGACCGCCGCCGGGCGCTTCCGCGAAGACCTGCTGTTCCGCCTGAACGTGCATGTGCTCCGCGTGCCGCCGCTGCGCGACCGCCTGCAGGACGTGCCGCTCCTGGTCGACCACTTCCTGCAGGAGACGGCGGCGCGTTTCGGCCAGCGTCCGCGACGCCTCCAGCAGCCGGTCCTGGACCGGTTGCAGACGTACGACTGGCGGCGCAACAACGTGCGCGAATTGCGCAACGTGGTCGAACGCCTCTTGATCGGCAGCGCCGAGGAGGAGATCGGCCTCGACGCGGTGCCGGCCGACCTCGTGCCCGCCCCGGCGGACGCCACCGCGCCGCCGGACATGAGCGCCGCCGCCGCCGGTCGAGATCGGAAGAGCACACGTCTGAACTCCAGTCACCGCTCATTATC
>CAZJWO010000021.1:0-37594 GCA_964549735.1 uncultured Fibrobacteraceae bacterium
CGGCGCGCCGGTGTGCGTGTCGATGCGGTCGGCCGGCTCCGGCGCCGTCGGGGTGG
Organism: uncultured Fibrobacteraceae bacterium; assembly: GCA_964549735.1. Taxonomy (GTDB): domain Bacteria; phylum Krumholzibacteriota; class Krumholzibacteriia; order LZORAL124-64-63; family LZORAL124-64-63; genus Glo-17. The sequence continues at coordinate 57 of CAZJWO010000021.1, forward strand.
CGTCCACGCAGCGCAGCACCTCGGCATCGGATCCGCGCAGGTAGCGCGGCGTCAGCGCGAAGACCGACGCGGCCGCCTGCCTGCGGAACGCGGGGTCGGCCGCGGCGAGCGCCAGCGCGCGCGCCGTCGCCGGATGCGCCGCCTGCCAGGCCCGCGCGGCCGGCACGCCGCGCGCGGCCAGCTCGGAGCGGAGCCGACCGTCTGGCCGCACGAGCAACGCCACGCCGTCGCCGCCATAGACCGGGCGGTCCGGGTCGGGCACCGTCTCGAGCAGGCGCCGCCACCAGAGAGCGGGCGACAGGCAGGCCTCCTCCGCCAACGCCTCGACCCAGGCTCCGGCGCGCCGGAAAACGCCGGCGAAGATCTCGCCGCGCCGCGCGTCGAGCGCCGGCACAGCCAGCTCCCGTTCCGGATGTTCGCGCAGGAGGTCGGCCGCCATGGCGGCCAGCGTCGAGACCGCCACCAGTTCGGCGCCCAGCGCCCAGGCCAGCGTCTTGGCCGTCGCCACGCCGATGCGCACGCCCGTGAAGCTGCCGGGGCCGTCCGTCACGCCGATCAGGCCGACTTCGTCGAGGCGGCGGCCGGCCTCATGCAGCAATCCGTCGACCACCGGCAGCAACGCGTCGGCGTAGCTCCCGGTCACGTTGTGCGGGCGATAACCGAGCAGTTCGGAGTCCGCGGCGACGGCGAAGCGGCCGTGGGCGGTGGCCGTGTCCAGGGCCAGGATCAACACCGCGCAGCCACCTCCGGAAAGAGCGCCGCGTAGCGCGCCGGCAGGTCGGGCACGCCGCGCGCGTACCAGAGCCGCTCCGTCGGCGCGGCGCCGGGCCGAGCCAATAATTCCACGCGCCGCCGCAGCAGCGGCTGCAGGAGATGCGGCCACTCCGCCACCAGCAGCATGCGCAGGTCGTCCAGCTCGTCGAGGATCTCGTGCACCCCGATATCCTGCAGGTCGTGCTGGGGCTCGAGGCGATAGAAATCCAGGTGCGCGACGGCCAGGCGGCCCTGGTAGCGGTTGACCAGGGTGAACGAGGGGCTGATGACCTCCTCGGCCACCGCCAGCTCCGCGCACAGTCCCTGGACCAGGCAGGTCTTGCCGGCGCCCAGCTCGCCGAAGAGCAGCAGCGCGTCGCCCGCGCGCGCGACGCGGGCGAGGTCGGCCCCCAGGGCGCGCGTGCCGGCCGGATCGCGCACGCGGCGCCAGCGCGGGAACGACTCCGGTCCGGGCAGGATCTGGTCAGCCATGTCTGCTCCCGGGGCGATGATCCGAGCCGGCCGTCATGAGCGCGGACGCAGCACCGCCAGCGGGCAGATCATCTCTGCGAGGCTGATGCCGCCATGCTGGAAGCTGTCGCGGTAGAGCCGTTCGTATTCGTGGAAGTTCGTCGGATAGACCAGGTAGTAGTTCTCCGTCGTGATGGCGTAGGTCTCGATCGGACTGTTGGGCGGCAACCGGTAGTCGGCCGGCTTCTTGATCAGCAGCACCCGCTTGTCGTCGACCGACAGGTTGTCGCCGAACTTGTAGCGCACGTTGTTCGAGGTGTCGCGATTGCCGCGGATCTTCGTGGCGCGGCGGCAGAACTGCGAACCGTGGTCCGTCGTGACGATCGCCGTCGTGCCGCGGCGCGACGCCTCGCGCAGCAGGTCCAGCAGCGAGCTGTGCTCGAACCAGGTACGCATGAGCGCGCGGAAAGCAGCCTCGTCGGGCGCCAGCTCCTTGAGGATCGCGCTCTGGCTGCGGCCGTGGGACATGATGTCGAGGAAGTTGTAGACCCCCGCCACGAGCCTTACGTCGCCGAGCGAAGCGAAATCGCGGCGCAGGATGTCCGTGTCTCGGGCGTCGGAGATCTTGTAATAGCGGCAGCGGTTCGCCGCGGGGCTGCGCAGCTGCTCGAGCTGCGCGGCCAGCAGCTTGTCCTCGTTCGCGTTGCGGCTCGAGTCGTCGCCGTATCCCTGGTGCCAGAGATTGGGATGGCGCTTGGCGATGTCCAGCGGATAGAGGCCGGCGAAGAGCGCGTTGCGCGCGTACGGCGTCGCCGTGGGCAGGATCGACCAGTAGAAATGCCGCTCGAGATGGAAGAACGGCTCGAGCAGCGGCTCGACGAGGCGCCACTGGTCCAGCCGCATGCAATCGATGACCACCCAGAGGACCTGTTTCTGCGCCTGGACCTCGGGTTCGACATGCCGCGCGTAGACTCCCGGGCTCAACAGGGGCGCGTCGGCGGCGCCGTGCACCCAATCGCGGTAGCGTTCGCGGACGTACTTGCCCACGGCGAGGTCGGCGGCGGCCATCTGCTCGGCCTGGGTCGCGAGCAGCCCGTGGTCGCTGTAGCGGAAGAGGTCCAGGCCCCAGGTGACCAGGTCGCTGTAGATCCGCTCCCAGTCGGGCGGCTTGGCGGCCTGGGCGATGCGATCGCCGACGGCGTTGAACTCGGTCAGGTAGTCGCGCGTGATCTGCTGCTCGGTGATCTTGCGCGCTTCGACCAGCTTCTTCAGCGCCGCCTGGATCTGCAGCGGCGAGACCGGCTTGACCAGGTAGTCGTCGATGCGCCGGCCGATCGCCTTGGTCATGAGGTCCTCGGCCTCGCTCTTGGTGATCATGATGACCGGCACGCGCACGTGCCGGCGACGGATCTCCTCCAGCGTCTCGAGGCCGCCCAGGCCAGGCATCATCTCGTCCAGGAGCACGGCGTCGAAGTTGCTCTCCTCGAGCAAGGCCAGGCCGTCGGGGCCGTTCGTCGCGCCCTGCACCTCGTATCCCTTCTGCGCGAGGTAGAGGATGTGCGACCGCAGTTCGTTGATATTGTCGTCGATCCACAGGATGCGATAGCTCAAGACGTTCGATCCTTCCCCGGCAAGGCGACCGCGAAGACCGTGCCCTGCGGGCCGGTGCTCTCGACGCGGATCTTGCCGCCGTGATACTGGGTCACGATGCGCCTGACCAGCGCCAGGCCCATGCCCCAGCCGCGGGCCTTGGTGCTGAAGCCGGCGGCGAAGATCTTCTTGCGATGGGCCGGCCTGATCCCGGTTCCGGTGTCGGCGACCTTGATCGAGATGCCGCCCTCCGGCAGATCCGCCAGGCGGATCGAGATCGTGCCCTTGCCGGCCTCCAGCGCGTCGACGCCGTTCTTGATGAGGTTCTCGAGGACCCATTCCATGAGTTCGCGGTTGAAATGCACCTCGTTGCTCACCGCGCCCTCCGTCCGCAGCTCCACGCGGCCGCCGAGATGGGGCAGGCGCCGGCGGAAGTAGTCCACGGTATCCTCGACGACCGCCGTCAGGTCGCGGTCCGCCAGTTTGGGCTGCGACCCGATCTGGCTGAAGCGCGCGGAGACCTTGTTCAGACGCGCGACATCCTTCTCCAGTTCCGCCAACGTATCATCGGCGGGCGGCAACCGCTCCTGCAGCAGCGCCAGCCAGCCCATGATCGAGGTCAACGGCGTGCCCATCTGGTGCGCCGACTCCTTCGCCATGCCGGCGAACAGCAGGTTCTGGTCGTTGGCTTTCTTGATCTGCAGGGCCCAGAGGATGGCGAGGAAGAACAGGACCATGATCCCCAGCTCGAGATAGGGCATGATGCGGATCTGCTTGCTGAGCGCCGACTGCCCGTAGTGCAGCGTGCCCAGGCGCCTGCCGGCGCTGTCGAGCAGGGCGAACGGCTGCCCCTGGCGGTCGAACTCGGCCGCCAGCGCCACGGCGGCCGCGACCCGCGGGTCCTGCGGCGCGTGGGGATCCTGCTGCATGAGCAATTCGAAGTCGTCGACCTCCGGGATGCCCGTCACGCTCGCGTTCCACAGGAAGGGCCGGCCGACGGCGTCGGTGATGATGAGCGGGATGCCGATCTCGTTGATGATGCGCATGACGCGCGCCGCCTCCGGCGAGTCGGCGGCGAAGAGCAAACGGCTGGCCATGCCGCTGAAGAGCTCGGTGATCAGCCGGTTCTGCGCCTCAAGTTCCCGCGAGATGCGCAGCGAATAGGCGGTGATGCCGACCACGATCACCACGCTGCCGACCAGCAGATAGAGCGTGAAGAGGTTGCGTCGCGAGAGGCCGAACAGTCCGCGGGCAAAGAGGTCCATGCGTGCTCCCGGGCCGCCGGCGGCATCCGGTCAGCCTATCTGGGCCTGTCCCCCGAGGTATGGCCGCAGCACGGCTGGCACGTCGATCTTGCCGTCTGCGGTCTGGTAGTTCTCCATGATGGCCACCAGGACCCGCGGCAAGGCCAGGCCGGAACCGTTGAGCGTGTGCACGTAGCCCCGGTCCTGGGCGCCCTTCCAGCGGATCTGGGCCCGCCGGGCCTGGAAGTCGCCGAAGCAACTGCAGCTCGAGACCTCCAGCCACTGCGCCACGCCCGCGGACCACACCTCCAAGTCGTAGCAGCGCGCCGCCGCGAAGCTGAGGTCGCCGCTGGCGAGCAGGACCACCCGGTACGGCAGCTCGAGCCCCTGCAGCAAACCCTCCGCCTGGGCCGTCAGTTCCTCGAGGGCCTGCCGGGAGCGGTCCGGATGCGTGAACTGCACGAGCTCGACCTTGTGGAACTGATGCATGCGCAACAGGCCACGGGTGTCCTTGCCGGCGGCGCCCGCCTCGCGCCGGAAGCAGGGCGAGAAGGCGCAGTAGCGCAGCGGCAGGTCGGCCTCGGCGAGCGTGCTCTCGCGATGCAGGTTCGTCACCGAGACCTCGGCCGTGGGGATGAGATAGAGCTCGTCGTCGGCGCAACGGTACATGTCGTCGGCGAGTTTCGGCAGCTGGCCGGTGCCGATCATGGCGGCCGGGCCGACGAGGTACGGCACCGCGACCTCGGTGTAGCCGGCGGCGCGATGGGTGTCGAGGAACCAGTTGATGAGCGCGCGTTCGAGCCGCGCCAGATCGCCGCGGAGCACCGAGAAGCCGGAGCCGGACATGCGCGCCGGCGCCTCGCCGTCGAGCAGACCGAGTTCGGCGCCCAGATCCCAGTGGGCCAGGCAAGGCGCGGCCGGCCGGCGCGGCTCGCCCCAGGCGCGCACGATCCGGCCCTGCGTCTCGTCGCCCTCCGGCACGTCGGCGTCCGGCAGATTGGGGATGCGCAGGTAGAGCCGCTCGACCTCGGCGTCCAGCTCGGTCGCGCGGGTTTTCAGGCTCTTGAGGCGTTCGGCGACGCCGCGCATGCTGGCGATCACCGCGGTGGTGTCCTGGCCCGCCTTCTTCGCCTCGCTGATGGCGCGGTTGGCCTGGTTCACCTCGGCCTGCAGCGTCTCCGCCTCCTGCAGGGCGGCGCGCCGTTCGGCATCCTGCGCGTAGTAGGCGTCGATGTCCACGGCGTCGCGCTTGGCGGCCACGGCGCGGGTCACCAGGGCGCGGTTTTCACGCAGGAACTTGCGATCGAGCACGGGGCGCGCCTCTCTGCGCCGGCGTCAGGACCCGCGCGGCGCTTGCCAATCTTCTTGCGGGCTGGTAGAACGGTATATCCAACGGGTGGCCAGCGGCAAGGCCAATCACCCGCTCCGGAAAGGGAACCTCATGCAGCGTCGGGAACTGCTGCGCGCCTTGCGCGACCTGCCGGCTGCCGCGCGCGTCATCACGGCCCTGGACGTGCCCACGGCCGAGGCGGCGCTCGCCCTGGCGGGACGCCTCGGCGACCGCGCCCCGTTCGTGAAGGTGGGTCTCGAGCTTTTCACGGCCGCCGGACCGACCGTCGTGCAGATCCTCCGCGGGCAGGGCAAGCGCGTCTTCCTGGATCTCAAGCTGTGCGACATCCCCAACACCGTGGCCGGCGCCGTGCGCGCCGCCGCGCGGCTGCAGGTGTCCATGCTGACCCTGCACGCGGCGAGCGGCCGCGCCGCGATGACCGCCGCCGCCGAAGCCCTCGCCGCGACCGCGCCGGCGCCGGACGGCACGCGACCGGCGCTGCTGGCGGTGACGGTGCTGACCAGCCTGGGCCAGGCGGACCTCGCCGAGATGGATCCCGGCGCCGAAGCGCTTCGCGAACGCGTCCTGCGCCTGGCGCGCCTGGCCTGGGGTTGCGGCTGCGACGGGATCGTCTGCGCGGCGGTCGACCTGCCGTACCTTCGCGCCGGAGTCGGCGACCAGCCGCTGGCCGTCGTGCCCGGCATCCGGCCCGCGGGCGGCGCGGTCCAGGACCAGGTGCGCGTGGCGACGCCCGGCGACGCGGCGCGCGACGGCGCCGATTTCCTGGTGGTGGGACGTCCCGTCACCGCGGCCGAGAATCCCAGCCTGGCTCACGCCGCCATCGCGGCCGAGCTGGAGGTGCGATCTTGAAGCAAGAGGATGTCCTGGACCTGATGACCGAACTCGGCGCGCTGCAACGGGGCCATTTCCTGCTCAGCAGCGGCCGGCACAGCGACACCTACTTCCAGTGCGCGCGCCTGCTGCAATTCCCCGAACTCGCGCGCGAACTCGGCGCCGCGATCGCCGCCCACTTCACGGACGAGACGTATGACGTCGTCGTCAGCCCGGCGCTCGGCGGCATCCTCATCGGGCACGAGGTCGCCCGGGCGCTGGGGCGCCGCTTCGTCTTCACCGAGCGCCAGGACGGCGCGATGCGACTGCGGCGGGGCTTCGCGCTGGAGAAGGGCGACAAGGCGCTGATCGTCGAGGATGTCGTCACGCTCGGGACCTCGGTACGCGAGGTCTGCCGCGCCGTCGAAGAGAACGGCGGCGTGGTCGTGGGCGTCGGCGCCATCGTCGACCGCACGGCGGCCGGCGCCGACCTGCCGCTTCCGCTGCGGGCCCTGGCCCGCGTGCAGGTCTCCACCTGGGAAGCCGCCGACTGCCCGCTCTGCCGGCAGGGGGAGCCTCTGGTCAAGCCCGGCAGCCGGGGGAACTAGTGCGCCCCGCGGCGGGGGCCCTGGCGATCGGGCTCCTCTTCGCGGGCGCCTGGCTCGCCGTGCATCCGCCCCTGCCCCAGCTGCCCACCGGCGACGTGTTCACCAGCTTGAGCGTCGCGCGCCATCTGAGCCGCGGCGACGGCCTGGTCAACGACACGATCTATCCCCTGTTGACCGCCTACCCCTGGGGGCGCGATTTCCCGCAACCGCTCGTGCACCGCACGCCGGGCCTGGCGGTGCTCCTGCTGCCTGCCTGGTGGCTGTCCGGCGGCGATCCGGGCCGGGCCGAGGACCTCGTGCGGCCGGTCATGCTCGCCGTGCTCGTCCTGCTGATCGTCGTCGGTGCTTGGACGCTGCAACGCCACGGCGCCACGGCTGCCGCGAGCGCCTGGGCGCTCATGCTCCTGCTGAACCCCCTGTTGGCCCTGGCCGTCCGCTGGGGATGGTCCGAGGTGGCGGCGGGCTTCTTCCTGCTGGCCGCCTGGCTCCTGTTGCGCCGCCGCGCGCCGGCGGCGATGTCGCCCGGACGCGTGGCCGGCTTCGCGACCTTGGCCGCCGTGCTCGCCTATGTCCGCTTCGATCTGCTCTGGGTGCCGGTCTTCTGGTGGTTGGCGACCGCATGGTCGCAGCGCCGGCGCCAGGTGAGCCGTCTGCTGCCGCGAACCGCCCTGGCCGCCCTGGTCGGCGCGGGCCTGCTGGCCCCGTGGTGGCACCATGTGGCGCGCCACACGGGCTCGCCGCTGACCAATCCGCTCGCGGACGCCGTGCAACTCGACCTGTCCGCCGAGTGGTGGCAGTACCCTCTGCTGCGCAGTCGCACGCCGCTGCCGCTGGCTCAGAATCTGACCGAAAACCCGGGACCCGCGCTGCGCAAGATCCGCAGCGGCGTCCGGCACTACGCCGTCACCCTCGGTCAATGGCTGCCCTGGCTGGTCTGGATCGGCGGTCTGGTCCTCTGGGCGGCGCAGACTCGCCGGCGCTGGCGGCGGGGCCATCGCCGGCTGGCCGCGACGGGACCGCCGGGGTTGCTGGCGGCGACGCTGGGTTTCATGGTCTTGCAGTACGCGTTCTTCTCCCAGGAGACCAGGCACCTGCTGCCGCTGCTGCCCCTGGTGGCCTGGGAAACCGCCCTGTTGGCCGACCGGCGGCTGCGTCCGCGCTTGCCCAGGCCGGCGGTGCGCGGCATTGCGCTCGCGGCGCTCGCGGCGGTCGCGATCGTCCTGGTTCCGGCCGGGCTCGGCGGCGAGGCCGACAACGTCGCCGCCGCGCGCGCCAGCGCCGCGCGCGTCGCTGCCGTAACCTTGAGAGCGGCCCGCGAGCTGCCGCCCGGACCGGTGTTCAGCGATACGGCGATCATTCCCTGGCGCCTGAATCGGGCGTTCGTCTGGAGCCCTTTCGACGCTGCGATCGAGGCCGAGGTCCGCCTCCTGGTGCCGGCTCTGCGCGAGGCGCCGTACATCCGGTTGCACGAACAGCCGCCAGCGGCGAGCGGCGACGATCTTCGCGGCAGTACTCAGTAGCTGAGCGCGAGTCGCGCGGTGAACCATGCGGCGTGCTCGTCGCCGGCGATCTCGCGCACCCAGCCCGCGGCGACGGTCCAACCCGCGGAAGAGCCCGCCAGGCGCCGCCAGCTCAGGCTCCATTCGTCGCGGCGGGCCGTGGCGGGCAATCCGCGGACCTGGGCCCATGTCGCCCGCCGGCCGCGCAATTCCCATTCGGCCGCACGCCGCCCGGGCCGCAGCCGGACCACGCCGGTCACCGCTTCCACGGCGCCGCCGAGCGGGTGCCCCAGCACGATCCCGTCGTGCGTGTAGCCGCGCGCGAAGTCCGTGCTGCCGTACCAGAGCACGCGCGGATGCCTCGTCTCCAGGTATTGCACACCGATGTCCCAGCGCACGTCGACGAGTTCGCAGCCGACCAGCGAAGCGGGCGCCGCGATGTCGGGCAGAATCGGCAGCCTATCGTGCGGCCGAAAGTCCTCGCCGCCGTATTCCCACCAGAGCCGGCCCGCGGCCCGCGGCAACAGCGGCCACGGCGCCTGGCGGAACCGCAGCTCCATGCCCAGGCTGAAGAGTCGGTCCGTGAGCGGACCGTAGTCCTGCTCGGTAAGGGTGGCGCCAAGCAGCGGCAGGTTGATCTGCGGGATATCGCCCCAGAGCGTCTCGCCTTCCCGCGGCGCCGCCAGGGCGGCGTGCGTGACGGTCGTACGCCACCACGCCGTGTGGTTCCAGGTCAGGAGCCACTGGCTGAACACGGGCGCGACGCGACGCTCTTTCCAACCCCACTCGGTCCGATAGCGCGCGGTCTGCGCGGAGGACCACCCGGCGCGCAGGAGGACGTGCTGCGGCGCCAGAGGCCGCATCACGCCCGACCATCGCAACGGCGCGGTACGGCGCAGGACGATCTGCGGCAGGCTCGTCGCCTGGGCAGTCAGGGTCAGGCCGTCGCCGTCCAGGCCGGGGCCGACCGCAGCGGTCATCAGGCCGGCGGTCACCGCCCAGCGGCCGAGCCGCACGCCGGCCGCGGCGCGCGGCAGATCCAGGCGCCAGCCCGCCTCTGGCCGCCGCGCCTGACCCGCGGCGGGCCGACCGGTCGGCAGCGGCCAGCCGCCGAAGCGCAGACCGTCCGGCACGTCTGGCCGGTCGCGCCAGAAGGAGGCGGCAAGGCGCGGCGTCGCGACGGCCCAGAAACGACCGCGCACGACGGCGAGGTCCGGTTCGATCGCGACCACCAACCCCTGTCCGCGTAATCCCGCCTCGAGTTCGACGAGATCGCCGGGACCCAGTTCGTGGAGATGCAGCCGACCGCCGAGGCGAACGAGGACGGGTCGCTCGGCGCAGCTGCAACTCTGCCAGCGCCAGAGTCCGCGACCGGGATCGCCGATCGCCGGGCTGCCGCGTCCGGCGTCTGGCGGCGGCGCGACGCCGATGGCTTCCTGCGGAGAGTACGGCCGATAGGGCGGCTGGAAGCGGCCGTCGAGCAGGGCCTCGCGCCGCAGCGCGGTCCACCGCGGGTCGCGCGCATCGTCCTCGACGATGGCGTCGGCGGCGTGCGAAGGAGACGCGGGCGGGCCGGCACGGCGTGCGACCGGAAAGTCGACGGCGGCCGCGCCGCCCCAATCGAACGCCGCCGCGAGCAGCGGCAGGACCAGCCAGCCGGGCCGCAGGATCAGGGCAGGAAGAAGCAGATGACCGCGCCGAGAATCCAGATCGGCACGGCGAAGACCAGCAGGATCGCCGGTAGCACCGCTCCGATCAGCAGGCCGCCCAGCAGCAGCAGCGGCAGGCCGATCACCAGCGCCAGCAGGCCGTGCGCAAGCCACAACGCGAGCTTCAGCGGCAGCAGCACCAGGCCGAAGACCAGCTTGAGCAGGCCGATCACGAGCGCCCCGACGAAGATCAGCAGGATCAAGGCGACGACAGTCTCGAAGAACATCGGTCAACCTCCGCGTTCCGGTAGGGTCCGGCCCGGCAAGCGGGATCGGAGCACGTACGCCGAAAGCGCGCGCGAGTTGCAGGGTTCGGCGCCACGGCTCCGCTGCGCATCCTACCCGGCGGCGACTCCGATCATTCGATTTCAAGCTTCGGGACACAAATACTTGCATTCCGGGCTCTTTTTTGTGCTATCATTATAACGGCTGCTTCTTCGGTGACATTTCGGGCTCCATGGAACGCGCGCAATTCCTCCAAGCCGCCCGAACGGACCTTGAAGCAGCCAAACTCTTCAACCGGGACCATTCAGGAACGGCCGAGCCGATCCGAGAACGCGCGCGCTGGTGAGCATACGGCCGGCCGCGGGTGGTCCGGCCGGAATGATCCGGGTCAAGCAAACGGGCGGCGCCCTGCGGCGCCGCCCGCCCCAGCTCAGAGCTGGCTCGCATCCTACTTCTTGAACAACTCGGGGTCTACCTTGGGATTGGCACGGAACTGCTTGACCTCCACGACCCCGAAATCCTCGTCGTCGTGCGTGATCTTCATCTTACGCGGCAGCTTGAAGCCGTCGAACTCCTGATACGACTCCACGTAGACCTTCTGGGTCACCGGGCTGCCGGTCATCGGGCTGGTGCCCGGACTCTGCACCATGACGAGCAGGTTGGTCTCGGGATCCAGGAACATGACCGTCGCCTTGTCGTCGAAGCGGACGACGACCGGCGTGCACAGCTTGCCGGCCGCTTCCATGGGCTGCAGCGCCTGGAACTCCAGTTCGTCGACGCGCCGCAGGATGCTCAGGGAGTCCTGCTCCAGTCGCTCGCGCATCTGCGCGATCTCGTCGCCCGACAGATCCTTGGCTTGCACACCCGTGGTCCACCCCATGTCGCCGGCTACGATCTGCTTCATCTCTCCGAAGGGCATGCGAGTCACCATGTGCAGCCGGTCGGGCAGCTGCACCGTCTGGGCGATGGTGATGTCCATGGCGCCCATCGGGGTCTGCAGGCTCAGCACGCTCTCCTCGTACCAGCCCTTCAGGCCGCCGAACGCCTTGCCGCCGCTGCGGTCGCGCAGCTTGCGCATGAGCGCCTTGCCCTGCGCCAGGCTCTCGGTCGTCGCCGCCGGGATCTCGAGCTTGGGCCTGGGCGCGGGGATCGCGATGTCGATCGCGTTGACCGGACCGAAGCGGCTGAAATCGCCGTCGAAATTCTCCGGCGTGCCGACGACCAGGAACGTCAGTTCCGCGGGACGCCAGACGCGCCGCACGGCCGCCTGGATGTCCGCGGGCGTCAGCTTGCGGACCTGCTCCTGGTACCGCGCCAGGAAATCGGGCGCGTAGCCGTACATCTCGAAGAGCACCAGGCGGTCGAGGATCTTGCGCTTGCTGTCGAAGTCGAAGACCTCGCTGTTGAGGATGGCGTCACGCGCGGCCTGCAGCTCCTCGCGGCTGACCGGTTCGGCGAGCATGCGCTCGATCTCCGCCAGGATGCCCTGGGCGGCGGCCTCGACGTCCTCGTTCTTCGTCATCGTGAAGGCCATGAACGTGCCCGGGAATCGCCAGCCCGTGCCCGGCGCGGCGCCCACCGCATAGGCCAGTCCGCGATTGGAGCGGATCTCCTTGAAGAGCCGGCTATTGAAGCTGCCGCCGAGAATCTCGGCCGCCACGCGGATCGCCGCATAGTCTTCGTGGTCGTTGCGGATGCCGCGGTGGCCGAGCAGCACGGTCGCCTGCGAGAGCCCGCTCTTGGCCGCCACGTTCACCGTGCGCGGCAGCTGCGGGACTTCCGGATCCGGCGGCAGCGGCGCCGTCGAGCGTTGCCAATCGCCGAAGGCGCGCTCGATGCTGGCGACCATCGCGCCGGTGTCGAAGTCGCCGATGACGACCAGGTACATGCGGTCGGGATGGAAGAAGCGGGCATGGAAGGCCTGCAGGTCTTCACGCTGGACCGCGTCGATCGTATCGTATTCGGGGTGCCGCGCCAGAGGGTGGTCGGCGCCGTAGAGCACCTTGGGCGCCTCGCGCATGGCGATCTGCATGGCCTCGTCGTTGCGCCGCGAGATGCCCGCCTTCTGCTCCTGCTTGGCCAGGTCGAGCTTCTCCTGGGCGAACTGCGGACGCCGCAGGATATCCGCTAAAAGGCCGAGACCGACCTCGATGTCCTCGGTCAGGCAGCTGAGCACCGCACCGCCGGTGCTCTGGCCGATCCAGGTCTCCAGCCGCATGCCGCGGGCCTCGACGAGGGTGTCGATATCGTCGCCGGTGCGCTCGGCGGCGCCTCCGGTGCGCAACACGCTGCCGGTCATTTCGGCCAGCCCCGTCAGCTGGGGCGGCTCATAGATGGAGCCGACCTTGACCTGAGCCGACAGCTGGATCAACGGCAGGAAACGGTCCTCGGCGAGGTAGAGCACCATGCCATTGGCCAGTTCGACCCGCTCGTAGGCCGGCATCTCGAAGGTGTTGAGCGCAGGGATCTTGATCTTGTCCCACGGCTTGTTGGCCAGCGCCGCGCTGCTGGCGAGCATGGCCAGCGCCAGGACCGCGAGCACCACCGGGAATCTCCGCATCGTCTTCATCATCGATCCTTTCTGAGCCCGCTCGCGGCGGCTAGCCTTCCAGCTTCTCGCTCATGGCGACGGTCCGGTTGCGCTCCTGGAAGATCTCGGCCGCCACGCGGCTGATATCCTCGCGGGTGACGGCTTCGATACGCTCGACCTCTCGGAAGATATTGCGCCAGTCGCCGGTCATGGCCTGGGTCATCGCGAGCTGGCCCGACAGGCCGCGGTTGCCGGTCAGTCCGCGCAGGAAGTCGGCGCGCGCGCGCCGCTTGACTCCGGCCAGTTCCTCTGCCGTGATCCCGTTGTCCACCAGGTTCTGGATCTCCGCGAGCACGAGCGTCTCCAGCTCGGCGGCCGTGACGTCCTTGGCGGGGATGCCCAGGACGGCCAGCAGCGTGCGGTGCCGTACGCCGGGATAGCCGGCGAAGCTCGCGCACTGGACGGCCTTCTGGCGGTTCTTGACCGTCTCGGTGTAGAGGCGGCTGGTGCGCCCCTGGCCGAGGATGTCGGCGATGGCCTGATAGACCGGCCAGTCGGGATGGTTGATGCCCTCGATCTTGTAGCCGATCAGCAGCAGCGGCTGCGCGTCCTGGCGCATCACCAGCCGCTTCTCGCCGAGCTGGTCCGGCTCGCGCGTCGTGACCGGCCGCGGCTCGCCGCCGGGAATGCGCGAGAAGTACTTCTGCGCAACGCGGCGCACCTCGTCCGCCTTGACGTCGCCGACGACGGCCACGGTCATGTTCGGGCCGATGTAGTGCCGCTCGTAGAATTCCTGCGCGTCGCGGCGGGTCATGTTCTGCAGGTCGGTCATGTAGCCGATCGTCGAGTGCCGGTAACCGCTGCCCTGGAAGGCCAGGTTCTGGAACTCCTCCATGAAGAGCCGGCCCATGGGGCTGTCGTCGACCCGCATGCGCCGCTCCTCGGTGACGGGGCCGTCCTTCTCGGTGTAGTACTCGCGCAGCACGAGGTCGGCCATGCGGCTGCCCTCGAGGTAGGCCCACAGCTCCAGCCGGTTGCTGGGCATGCTGTAGTAGTACTGCGTGAAGTCGGTCCAGGTCGAGGCGTTCAGTCCGACGCCGCCGTGCCGCTCGACGATCTCGCCGTACTGGTTGCTGACGACGAACTTCTGCGCCGCCTGCTTCGCGGCATCGAACGCGGCGGCGAGCTCGTCCAGCTTGCCGGGATCGGCGAGATGGCCCCGGTTGCGTTCGGCGAGCAGGGCGGCGAAGGCGCGATCCTCGGCGGCCATGGCCGCGCGCTCCTGCTTGATATCCGTCGTGCCGATCTCGGTGGTGCCCTTGAACGCCATGTGCTCCAGGACGTGCGCGATGCCAGTGATGCCGCGCACCTCCTCGTGGCTGCCGACTTTGACGACCGTCGTGAAAGAGAACACGGGCACCGCGTGGTCCGACAGCACCAGGAAGCGCATGCCGTTGTCCAGGGTGAATTCCTCGACGCGATCCTGCAGATCGAGGTAGGTCTGGGCCGGCGCGCTGAGCGCGCCGACCAGCAGGACCGCCGCGGCGAACGCGGCAAGACGCGAACGTTTCAGCATGGGCGTGAGGCCTCCGTGAAAAGTTTCCCGCGACAGGCGGGATGGCTGGCGCCGGCCGCCCACGGGCGCACCGGCCGCAGTTCCGACGTTGAGGCGGCGACCGTGGCGGTTCCTGAATTACGTCGCGACCACGCTAAGACAAACCCCCGCCGCTGTCAAAAACTCCCGCTCGCGCGGTCAGGGCGATCCAAGGGCGCTGCCGGCGCCGGCCGGCTCAGGCATGGGCTGCAGTCGTCGCAGAACCGCAACGGTCGGCTCGCGGCCAGCGAGATGCCGATCCGCGGGCCGGCCGTCAGCCGCGCCGGCGGCCGACCGGCGGCGATCCATACGCGAACCGGCGGGTCTGGTTGCGTGCGCCGCGCGGCGCGAGCGCCGAGGAGCAGACCGTTGCAAGCGAGGTCGACGCCGAGCGCCCGGCAGAGCCGTCCCGGCCCGGCGCAGAGCGCGCGATCGCCGGCACGGGGTTCGTCCCCGGCCACGCGCGACTCGCCGCCGCGCCGCCGTCGCATCGTCGGCAGGCCGACCAGGGGCTCGAGCGCGCGCAGGAGCACGGCGCCGGCCTGGCCCTCGGCTTCGGCGACCACATTCAGGCAGTGGTGCACCCCGTAGATGAGGTACACGTAGGCCACGCCGGGCGGACCGAACATCACGCCGCTGCGCGCGGTCGGGCCTCGCGCCGCGTGGCTGGCGGGGTCGCGCTCGTCGAGGTAGGCCTCGGTCTCGACGATGCGGCCGGCGCAGAGGTCGTCGCCGGCCAGCGTCCAGAGCGTGCAGCCGACCAGTTCGCGCGCGACCGTGACCGTATCGCGCGCGAAGAAGCGGCGCGGCAGCGGGCGGCGGGGCGGCTCCGCCGCGGGCGGCGGGAGCCAGGCACGGGGCGCTCGCATGGTCAACCCTGCCGGTCGAGCTGACGCCGGCGCATGAAATAGACTCCCGCCAGGACGGCGGCCACGGTGATGAGCAAGAGGACCAGGACCGAGTGCCATGCGGGCACCGGCGGGCGTTCCAGCGCGCGGTTGACGAGCGCCTCGAGGACGCCCCGCAGATCGGTCGGCCGCGTTTCGGGCCAGGTCACCAGGTTGCGCAGATGGAAGCGCAGCGTCCATTCTTGGATGCGCTGGGGAATGCCCGCCACCAGGTTCTCCCAGCCGAAGGCCAGCAGCAGCCCCGGCACGAGCGGTTTCTTGAAGCCCGATCCGAAACAGCCGAAGACCGCCGTGTACGCCAGCGTGCCGAGCAGGGTGACGACGGTCAGTTCGGCATGCATGCGCACCAGCGCCAGGTTCAGACCGCCGAACCCGCCGCCGGCGAGCATGATGAAGACCGCCGTCTGCGACAGCAGGACCATGATGCAGGCGACCGCGGCGGCCGCCAGGATGCGCCCCAGGAACAGGGCCCGCCGCCGCAGCGGCCGGGTCCAGAAGTAGACGAGCGTGCCCTCGGCGATCGGCTCGCTGATGGCCGGTGCGCCCAGCGCCAACGCGACGATCGGCAGCAGGAAGGGGATGTAGATGTCGCGAGCCAGCAGGGACAGCAGCAGTCCGGCGGGCGCCTCGCCGGGATACCACAGGCGGACCGCCAGCAGCAGCAGCACCGGCAGCAGCAGCAGCGCGCCGAGGCTCACGAGGCGGCGGCGGCGCGCGAGCTCCCGCCACGCGGCGGCGGCAACCACGACGGCCGCGGTCGCGTCGGACAACGGCGGCGGCGCCGGCGGCGGCCCGGCGGCAGGAGGCTTCGCTGGCACGGGCGGCGCGGCCGCGACCCCGGCGCGCAACGACGATGTCCGGTCCTGGTTCATCGCGCGCCTTTCGGTCCGTCATCGGTCAGATAGCTGAAGACCGACTCGAGGTTGTCGTCGAGGGTATGGATCTCCTCGACCGCCAGTCGCGACGCGAGCAGCCAATGCGGCAGTGCGCGGTAGAACGCCACCGCGTGATCGGTGCGCACCACGACGCGGTCGTGGCCCTCGCAATCGACGCCCGCGACGTGGTCCTGGCGCACCAGGAACGCCGCCAGTTCGCGCGGCCGCGTGCTGCGCAGCGAGACGACGGTGGGATGCTCCGGGATCAGATCGCGGATCTCGGCCACGTCGCCCTCGGCCAGGACGCGCCCGCGGTGGATGAGCACGATGCTCTGCGTCATCTCCTCGATCTCGGGCAGGATATGGCTCGAGACCAGCACCGTGCGCCCCTGCCTGCCGAGTTGGCGGATCGCCGCGATCGCCTCGTGGCGGCTCGTCGGGTCCATGCCGTTGAGCGGCTCGTCCATGAAGATGATGTCCGGATCGTGCGCCAGGGCCTGGGCCAGCTTGAGCTTCTGCCGCATGCCTTTCGAGTAGCCGCCCAGGCGCCGGCCGGCCGCCGCGGTCAGTTCGAAACGCGCCAGCAGTTCATCGACTCGCGCGCGCACCCGGCCGCGCGGCACGCCCGCCAGTCCGACCAGCATGGTCAGGAACTCGCGTCCCGTCAGCCAGCCAGGCAGGGCGTCGCTCTCGGGACAGAAACCGATCCGGCGGTAGAGGCCGACATGGTCGCGCAGCGACAACCCATCGACGCGGACTTCGCCGCGGCTGGGCGTGATCAGGCCGGCCAGCAGCTTGAAGAGCGTCGTCTTGCCGGCGCCGTTCTGCCCCAGCAGACCCACGACGCCGCCGCCGATCGCCAGCGAGCAGCGCCCGACCGCCACGACCTCGCCGAACCACTTGCCGACCTCGTCGGCCTCGAGGCGCACCGGCGCCGCGCCGATCATGACACCACCTCCACCGGCCGGATGCGGGCGCGCAGGACGGCCAGCGCGCCGGCGACGGCCAGCAGGCACAGCGCGAGGCTGGCCCAGGGCGAGACGGGCAGGCGCGGCGCGGCGCCCAGCAGCAACGAGCCGGCGTTGTGCCAGTTGCCCAGGACGTTGGCGTACTGCAGGCTCGCGAGCCCCAGCCCCTGACCGATGTTGCCGACCATCTCGCCGCCGAGGCAGAGCACCGCCCACCAGACCACGACCAGCACCGTGCGCGTGGCCAGGCAGGAGAAGGCCAGCAGCACGAGCGCCAGGCCGCCGCCGGTCAGCAGGCAGAAGAGCGAGATGCGCAGCGGGGTCCACAACAGCAGATCGAGCCCCACGGCGCCGGGGTCGATGAGGTAGGCGAAGAAGCAGAGCAGCAGCACCGGCGCGAGCGTGACCGCCAGATAGCCGCCCAGCACGATCAGGGTCTTGCCCAGCAGATAGTCGCCGAGGCCCAACGGCCGGGAGAAGTAGAGCGCGAGGCCGTTCTCGCGGCGATCGCGCGCGATCAGCCCCGCCCCGAGGATGACGGTGAGCAGGAACACGAAGAACCGCTGACCCTCGAGGAAGACCAGGAAGCCGGACGGCGCGATGCTGGCCCAGTGCCCGCCGACCGTCAGCTCGAGGATCTGTCCGGCCTTCGCTTTGCCGTAGATGACGGCGCCCTTGACGATCGCCGGAATCCACGCCACCGCCAGCAGGATCAACAGCCAGCGGTAGCGCAGGACCGCCAGCAGTCCTCGGCGCGCGATGACCCACCAGGCGGGATCGGCGCGCAGACCGGTCGCCTGCCAGCGGGTGTAGCCTCGCTCGTGCACCGGCATCAGGGAGCCTCCGCGTCGATCAGGGAACGGAACTCGTCGGCCAGGGTGACGGGGCGGCGGCGCAGGCGCCGCGGCGCGTAGTCGGCGGCGGCCGCAAGCTCGAGCACCGCCTGCAGCGCGCGCGCGACGGCCGGAAGGTCGCCAGGCGGCAGCGTGTCGAGATCGATGAGCGCCGTCAGCTGCCGGCCGTCCTGCTGCACCTCGACCGCCAGGCGCCGCAACCCGGCGACGAAGGCTTCTTCATTGCCGAAGCCGCTGATCTCGAAGAGGTGGCGGCCGTGCAGCTCGCCGGCGCGGACCGCGTGCCGCTCCAGCAGGCGCCCCTGCCGCAAGACCAGGATCTCGCTGCAGACCGCCTCGACGTCCGCCAGCAGGTGGGTCGAGAGGATGACGCCCAGACCCTTGTGCCTGGTCAGATCGGCGACCAGTTCGAGCATGGCGGCGCGCCCGCCGGGGTCCAGCCCACTCGTCGGTTCGTCCAGCAGCAGCCAGCGGGGATCGTGCACGAGCGCGCCGGCCAGCTTCAGCCGCTGGCGCATGCCCTGGCTGTAGGTCTCGCAGGGCCGGTAGCGCTCGTCGCGCAGGCCGACGAAATGCAGGACCTCGTGCGCCCGTTGCATCGCGTCCTGCCGGGGCAGGCCGGCCAACTCGGCCAGGTACGCGGTCAGCGCCACGCCGCTGAACCCGGGAATGATGCCGCCGCGCTCGGGCATCCAACCCAGCAGGCGCCGGCCGCGGCGGGCCTCGCGGGCCATGTCGTGCCCGCCGACCAGCACCCGGCCGGGCGGCAGCGGCACCTGGCCGAGCAACGCGCGCAGCAGCGTCGTCTTGCCCGACCCGTTGGGACCGAGCAATCCGATGGCGCCGGGCGCCAGGCTGCACGTCACGTTCCGCAGGACCGGCTCGAGCCGGTAGGCGAACGTGAGGTCCTGGATCTCGATGGTCTTCTCGACGTCGTTCATGGCTTCCCGGTTTTCGCCTGCGGGCTGGCGTTTCGCAGGCCACGTACGCAGCCCGGACGCCTTCGGTTCCAGCCTCTCTCGCACGCGACCTGCAGCATACTCGCCGGACGCGACGATGCAAGTGACACTTGACAGCTGGTGATTCGCGTTGTTTTTACGCAGACTATGGGGTAGTCTCCGGATGGCGATCCGCCGGAAAGCGAGCGCAACAACATGGCGACAGTACTGGTCATCGAAGACGACCGCGAGGTGCGCGAGTATCTCGTCGAAGTCCTCAGCCGTGCCGGGCACCAGGTTCGCGCCGCCGCCAACGGCCGCGACGGCGTGGCCATGCTCCACGAACTGCCGGCCGAGGTCGTCATCACCGACATCATCATGCCCGAGAAGGACGGCATCGAGACCATCCTCGACCTGCGCCGCGAACACCCGCGCCTGAAGGTCATCGCCATCAGCGGCGGCGGCCGTTCGACGCCCGAGAACTACCTGCACTCGGCGAGATTGCTGGGCGCCGACCGCGCGTTCCGCAAACCGTTCCGCAACGAGGAGATCCTCGCCGCGGTGGCCGAGCTGGCGGCTGAAGCCTCCCCCTGAGCAGCGAGGACGCCGAGGCCTGTCCCCGCCCCGGGGCGCCGCGGCAGCACCTGTGCGGCCGCCATCGCCGGGCGCAACCTCCGTGCGCCTGCTCCCGTAGGAGCGGCCGGTCGCCCCGCACCGCAACCGTGAGGACCGACGTCGATGCGCGCCCACCTGCACCGTCTGACCGGCTTGGAGCCCGGCGAGGGATGGCCCGCCCTGCAGGCCGCGCTGCTGTTCTTCTGCCTGATGGCCGCCTACTTCATCCTCAAGCCTCTGCGCGACGAGATGGGCATCGCCGGCGGGGTGCGCAACCTGCCCTACCTGTACCTCTTCACCCTGGGAACCATGCTCGTGGCGGCGCCGCTGTTCGGCTGGCTCAGCCGCGGCCGCGATCGCGAACGGTTCCTGCCGCCGTTCTATCGCTTCTTCGCCGCGAACCTGCTCGCGTTCTTCGCCCTGCTGCACCTGTGGCCGGCGGCCGACCTCTGGCTCGGGCGCGTCTTCTACGTCTGGGTCAGCGTCTTCAACCTGTTCAGCCTGTCGGTGTTCTGGGGTTTCCTGGCCGACGGCCTGGGCTTCCAGCGCGGCCGGCGCTTTTTCGGCATCGTGGCGATCGGCGGCACGGCCGGGGCGGTGCTGAGAGCCGGCCTGACCGACCTCCTGGCGGGCCTCCTCGGCCGCCTGCCTCTGCTGCTGGTCTCGGCCGCGTTCCTCGAGCTGTCCGTGCGCTGGATCGGCCCCTTGTCGCGCCGGTTCCGCCAGCTGACCGACCCGGTCGCGGGCGACGCGTCAAGCGAAGGCCGAGCTGCCGCCGCGGCGACCGCACGGGCCGCGGCGGCAGGACCGAGGGAATCGCTGCTGGCGGGCGTCGCGCTCGTGCTGCGCTCGCCCTATCTGCAGGCGATCTGCGCCTTCCTGCTCCTGTACAGCCTCAGCTCGACCTTCCTCTATCTGGCGCAGGCGGGCATCGTCGCCGCGGCCGCGGACGATCGCGCCGCGCGCGCGCAGCTGCTGGCCCGCATCGAGATCTGGGTCCAATCGGCCACTCTTCTGATGCAGCTGTTGATCACCGGCCGGGCGATGCGCCGCTTCGGCAGCGGCCGCGTGCTGGCGGTCCTGCCGCTGGTGACGGCCGCCGGATTCGTCGTCCTGGGTCTGCACCCGGCCTGGACCGCGCTCGTGGTCGTGCAGATGCTGCGCCGCGTGACGAACTACGCGCTGGTCAAGCCGGCGCGCGAAAGCCTGTTCACGAGCCTACACCCCGCCGCGCAGTACCGCGCCAAGAGCTTCATCGACACCTTCGTCTACCGCGGCGGCGACGCCCTCGGCGCCGGCATCTACGAGGCCCTGGTCGTGGCGGGCTTGAGCCTGTCCGGGATCTCCCTGGCGGCGGTGCCCCTGTGCCTGCTGTGGACGCTCGTCGCCGTCCGCCTGGGCCGCCGCCAGGCGGCCGGCGCCGGCAGCGGCGACATCGCATTCAAGCCGGCGGCGCCGCGGCCGATATTCGCCGCAGAACGGAGACTCGCCTGAACCGACGCAAGCCGGAGGACGGACGACCATGCACAATCAGCGCCGGCAGCAACGCCGCAACAGTCCGCATCGCATCAACGTGCTGGCGGCCGCCGACGAACAGGTGCTCGGACGACTGGTCAACATCACCACCGGCGGCTTGATGTTCCTCAGCCCGACGCCGTACAAGCGCCACACCGAGCTGGAGCTGCGCCTGCCGCTGCCGACGATGGCCAACGGCAAGCTCTCGATCGACGTCGCGGGCAGCGTGCTGTGGTCTCGTCCCGACACCAACCCGGCCTTCCATCGTGTCGGCCTCGGTTTCGCCAACCTCGGCGCCGAGGAAGGCTACATCATCGAGACCGTGCTGCAACGGCTCCATCTCATCGGCTGAGCGGACGCCTCGAGCGACCGGCACGCGGCATACCGGAGAGAAGCATGCAAGCCAGGGATGGCATCCTGCTCGAGTCGGGCACCAACGAGGTCGAGATCCTCGAGTTCGCGCTGGACGGGCAGGGCTTCGGGGTCAACGTCCTGAAGGTGCAGGCCATCGAGCAATTCGATCCGCGGAAGGTGACGGCGATCCAGCTCGCGCACCCGGCGGTGATCGGCAGCTACCAGTATCGCGACCGCGTCGTCACCCTGGTCAACCTCGGCAAGGAGCTGCGGGTCCACGCTCCGGACGAGGACGTGTTGGATGCCGTCGAAGCTGCCGCCGTCGACGCGGCGCTGGCCGCCGTGCCGTCGATCGAGCGGCCGACAGCCGCCGTTATGGCGGCGCCCGACATCGCCACGCGCGAGCGACCGGCGACATCCAGTCCGCGCATCGTGCTCGTGCTGGAGTTCAACGAGCGCACGACGGGTTTCCTCGTCGACGGCGTGAACCGGATCCACCGGATCAGCTGGAACGCCATCAGCCCGCTCAGTCCCTACCTCGCCGCGGTCCAGACGAAGTTCACCGGATCGTTGAGCGTCGAGGGACGCGAGATCCTCGTCGTGGACATGGAGCGCATCCTGGCCGACATCCTGCCCGCCACCAGCCGCGATCTGCGCGGCGAGGCGGCCACCGACGAGTCGTTGCGCCAGCGGCGCGCGGAGGTGCGCCTCCTGCTGGCCGAAGATTCGGCGACCATTCGCAGCGTGCTGGCGGCCGAGTTCGCTCGCGCCGGCTACGAGCGTCTCTCCGCCTACGACAACGGCGCGAACTGCCTCGGGGCCGTATCGGAACTGTGCGCCGCCGCGCGGGCCGCCGGCCGCGACCCCGCCAGCCAGGTCGGCGTCATCGTCTCGGACATCGAGATGCCCCAGCTCGACGGGCTGACGCTCTGCCGCCGCATCAAGTCCGACCTGGGCCTCGCCGCGGTGCCGGTCATCCTGTTCTCCTCGCTCATCAACGAGCAGATCGCGCGCAAATGCCAGGCCGTCGGCGCGGACGCCTACCTCAGCAAACCCCGCTTCCAGGAACTCGTCGCGGTCGTCGACCGGCACGCCCTGGGCGGCTAGCCCGGAAATTTCAGACTGGACCCGGTGCGGAACGCCAGCGGCACGCCGGCGCACAGCGCTTTCGATTGCGGCGCCGCCGCGGTCGCATCCGCGGCAGCGAGCCTGCGCCAACCCACGAGGAGCGCCGCCAGACCCGCGATGTTCAAGGCGTAGAAGGTCAGCAGGCGCCAGGATGCCACCGCCAGCGGCAGCAGCGGCTCCGGCAGCTCGCGACCGAACACGAGCACGAAAGACGCCTCCGCGCCACCGGCGGCGCCAGGCGTCGGCATCATCGTCATGCAGGTGAAGCACAACCACTGCAGGACCGCCGCCCGCACGGGCTCGAGCGGCGCACCGAGACCCGCAGCCAGCGCGGTCACGATGCTCAATCTCGCCGACCACTGCAGTGCAGCCAGCATCATGTTGCCCGCGAACGTCCCAGCGCCGCGGCGTCGGATCAACCGCAGGTGCGCGGCCAGTTCGCCGAACCAGCGCCGCAGGCGGCCACACAGTCGGAAGCCCGGAGATCCGGGGCCGCGCCGCGCCAGCAGCATCGCGACGGCCACACCCGCCAGCGCGACGGCAAGGATCGGCAGCAGCGCCCCGAGAGTAGCGGCCGCCAGCGCCCGGTGATCGCGAGTTGGATACTGCGGCGACCGCTACCCATGGCGACGGCAGGATAGCGCGAACAAATCAAGGCCCCGTCAACGCGCGGTTCAGATCCCGTGGAATCGTCGCGCCCGCCGGATCCTGGTTGTCTTCTGATCGAAGGTTGACCTTGCGCGAACACAGCCGGTCTAGCTTGGCCACGGAACACGAACCTCGCTGCGGCCGCGTCACGGTCGGTACGGCGGCGGCTTCGTGGAAGGAGTCGGAAACCATGCGCGTAGCGATCTTCGCCGAGACGTTCCTGCCGAAATGGGACGGCGTCGCCCACACGACGTGTCGCTTGCTGGAGCATCTCGCCGCGCGCGGCGTCGAGACGCTGATGTTCGCCCCCGAAGGCGCGCCCGCGATGTATGCCGCGACGCCGATCATCGGTCTGCCTTGGTTCGCCGTGCCGTTCTATCCGGAGCTGCGGTTGGCGCAACCGCGCGCCGGCATCGGCCAGGAGCTCGCCGCCTTCCAGCCGGATCTCGTCCACCTCATCAATCCGGCCCTCATGGGGCTGGCGGGCCTGAAACGCGCACGCGCGCTGGATGTGCCCGTGGTGGCTTCCTACCACACGGACATCCCCGGCTACCTCGACAAGTACAACCTCTCGTTGTTCAAAGACCTCGTCTGGAGCATCTTCCGTTGGATCCACAACCAGGCCGACCTCAATCTCTGCCCGACACCGTGGATCCAGCGGCAGCTCGCGGCGCAAGGTTTCGCGCGCATGGAGATCTGGGGGCGCGGCGTCGACTGCACGCTGTTCCGCCCCGATCGCCGCAGCGCGGGCTGGCGCGAACGTCTCACCGGCGGACATCCCCACGCGCCGCTGCTGATCTACGCCGGCCGCCTGGCGATCGAAAAGCGCGTCGATGTGCTGCGACCGGTGCTGGACCGCGTTCCCGGGGTGCGCCTGGCGATCCTCGGCGACGGCCCGGAACGGTCGCGGCTGGAAGCGTTCTTCGCCGGCTCCGGAACCGTCTTCACGGGCAAGCTGAGCGGCGAGGACCTCGCCGCCGCCTACGCCGCCGGCGACATCTTCGCGTTTCCGGGCGAGAACGAGACCTTCGGCAACGTCGTCCTCGAGGCGATGGCCAGCGGCCTGCCCTGCCTCGTCGCGGCGCACAGCGGCCTCCGCGATCGCGTCCGCGACGGCCGCGACGGATTCCTTTTCGAGGCAGGCGACAGCGCTCAGCTCGCGACGCTCGTGCGACGGTTGGTAGAGGACCGCTCGCTACGCGACGAACTGGGTCGCAACGCGCTCGCCTTCGCGCGCACGCAGACCTGGCAGGCCAATCTGGACGGCTTGCTGCGCCACTACGAACGGGTCGCGGCCGCACGGCTTTCGCTGGCCGCGGCGGGCTGAAACGGCGGGCGAGCGCTGGCAGGCCGCCGGGCCGGGACCGCGAGGCGACGCCGATCCCGCTTCAAGAGCGCAGCGCCGCCAAACGCCGCATGAACGCCGCCACGCGTCCGGCCTCGAGCTCGCCGTCCCAGCGCCCGCCGACCTTGAACGCGGAGCCGACGATGACCGCGTCGGCGGCGGCATAGGCAGAGAGATTCTGCACCGTGACGCCGGAGCCCACGAGGACGGGCAGGCCGCAAGCGCCCTGGAGCGCGGCGAGGTCGTCCGGTGCGGTCTCTTGGCCCGTCGCCGCGCCGGTGATGACCACCGCGTCGGCGCCGCAGAACGCCGCCGCTCTGGCCGTCTCGAGCAGCGAGACATCCGCGGTGGCCGCATGGGCGGCATGCTTCTTCTTGATGTCGGCGAGCACGGCGACGTGCTCGGCGCCGATCAATCGCCGGTAGCGCAGCAAGTCGCCCGCGCAGGCGTCGAGCCAGCCCTCGTCGGCGACGTGGCCGAAGACGAACCCTTCGACCCGCACGAACTCGAGACCGGCCGCCAGGGCCACGGCGAGCGCCTCGCGGTTGGCGCCGGCCAGCACCTGCACGCCGACGGGACAGGCCACGCGTTGCCGGACCCTGCCGGCGAGCACCGCCATCGCCGCCGTGATCTCCGGCCCGACGCCGCCGCGCAGGTACGGCACGTCGTGCATGTTCTCGAGCATCACGGCGTGCACCCCGGCCTCGGCGTAGATGCCGGCCTCGCCCAGCACGCGAGCCTCGATGTCCCGCAGCGACGCCGCGTGGCGCGGCGTGCCGGGCAACGCGGGCACGTGCAGCATCCCGATCACGGCAGGCTTTGACTTGGCGGACAGGAAGGACAGTGGCATGATGCACTCCCGCACCGTGGGCGTGGCGCGACCGGCCGGCATGCCGGCGCGACCGGCGCGATTATGCCACGGCGCGCGCAGCGTGGCCAGATGCGGAATCGAGCGGGGCGCGGCCGCGCCGATCGGAACCCGCCATCCTGCCGTCGATCCGGCGCCGCCGCTTGCGGCCGCCTGCGAGGTCGGTGCCGATGCGCTTGCGCGTGCTGAGCGACCTGCACCTCGAGTTCGCGGACTGGACGCCGCCGGCCGTCGCCGCCGACCTCGTCATCCTGGCCGGCGACATCCACGTCGGCGCCGCCGGCGTGAGCTGGGCGGCGACAGCGTTCGGCGAGCAGCCCGTCGTCTACGTGCCCGGCAACCACGAGTACTACGGCGAGGCCTTCCCGCGCCACCTGCACGCGATGCGGCGTGCTGCGCGCGGCACCGGCGTCCACGTGCTGGATCGCGACGAGCTCGCGCTGCCGCGGCTGCGCGTCCTGGGCTGCACGCTCTGGACCGACTTCGCGCTCCTCGGCGATCGCTCCGCGGCCATGGCTCTGGCCGCCCAATCCATGTGGGATTACCGGCAGATCGCGATCTCGCCGCGCCTGCGCGCGGCCCGGCCCACCGACTCCTGGCGCTGGCATCGCCGAGCGCGCGCGTGGCTGACCGAACGGTTGGCGGCGTCCGACCTGCCGACGATCGTGGTCTCGCACCATGCGCCCAGCCCGGGATCGGTCTCGCCACACCAGGAGGATCGCCCCTTTACGCCGGCCTACGCGTCGGATCTCGAGCATCTGCTCGCCGCCAGCCGGCCCGCCTGCTGGGTGCACGGCCATACGCACCGGGCGCGCGACGAGACGCTGGGCCGCACACGGATCATCAGCAACCCGCGCGGCTACCCTGACCAGCACGACACCGGGTTCCGCGCCGATCTGGTCATCGACATCTGACGCGCGGGCGATTCGGCCGCGATCGGGAACGCCGGCGCCACCGCGGTGTTCGTGATTGCCTGCGCGAGGAGGCGAGCGAGATGGAAGGCCCCGATTCCGGCGGCTGCCGCCGCTGCATCGTCACCATCACCCTGGCCTGGTGCCTGGCGGGCGGCGGCGGCGACGCGGCGCTCGCCACCGACGCGCCGCTCGTCGATGCCGCGACGGCGGCATCGCTGGTGGTCGACGGCGGCGACGTCGTGCTGCTCGACGCGCGGCGACCGGAGGATGTCGCGTCGATCCGCGTGCGGGGATCCCGCTACGCGGAGTACGGCGACTGGCTGCGCAGGAATCGCCGCGACCGCGCGGCCGACGACTTCGCCATCCGCTGGCGGGACGACCTCGCCGAACTCGGCATCGGCCCCCGGACGACCGTGCTCATCTACGGCGGAAACGGCAGCTACAACGCGCCGGCGACCGTCTGGTACGCGCTGCAGGGCATCGGCGTGGCCGCGGCGTCGGTCGTGCAGGGAGGGTTCGAAGCGCTCGCCGCCGCGTTGCCGGGCGCGTGGCTCGACTGGACGCCGGCGTCGCAGGGGCCGGCCGCTCCCGCTACGGCTCGCCCGGAGGTCGCAGCGCCGATCGCCGCCGCGGTTCATTGCTCGTACGCGGACAAGGCGGACGTCCTGGCCGCCATGGCCGCGGCCGGCACCCGCCTGCTGGACGCCCGTACAGCGGCGGAATTCCTCGGCGAGAACGACACCCGCAATCCGCGGCCCGGTCATATCCCAGGGGCGCTCAACGTCCCGCACGGCGCGCTGCGCACGGAAACGGGTCTGGTCAAGCCCCAGCTGGAGATCCGCGACCTGCTGGCCGCGCACGGCATCGCGGCCGACACGCCGCTGGTGGTCTACTGCCAGGGAGGCGGAAGATCGGCCTTCCTGGCGCTGGCGCTGGCGCACGCCGGCTTTCGCGACGTCCGCAACTACTTCGGCAGCTTCGGCGAGTGGTCGCGGGATTCCGCCTGCCCGGTCGCGTCGCAGCCGACGCCGGTGCAGACCGACTAGCGCCGGGCCCCGAGACGCGCTGACTCGCCCCCGGGGCGGCCACCCGCGTCAATGGACCTTGACCGTCTCCCGTGCGGCGGCGGCCGTCGAGTCGGCCGCGGCCTTGGCCATGGCCTCCTCGTTCCAATCTGCGGCGATGGCGAAGAGCTCCGGCAACGTCTGCGCGCGCTTGAACAGGCCCAAGGCTTCGTGCAGCTGCGTATCCTTCTCGATCGCCACCTCGTAGGCGACCTGGGCGCCGTAGGCCCGACGCATGATTTCGCGACGCACGCCCCACCCGAGGAAGTCGCGGTTGGCGGCCAGCAGGGAATCGCTCAGCGCCAGCTGGAAGTAGCCGAGGTACTCGGCGATCCGCTCGCGCTCGGCCAGATGGGCGGCGAACTCCCGCAGCACGGCGTCGTCGGGCCGCCAATCGCGCGGCAGCTCGGGGTGGTTGTTGGCGTAATCGATCGCGAAGCTGAAGAGCGCCCCGTCCCGTTCGACCGACACCTCGAAATCGTTGAGGTAGCTCTGCTCGATCTCGATGTCCGGCGTGACGCCGCCGCCGCCGTAGACGACGCGGCCGGCGGCCGTGCGGTACGGCTTCTTCTGGAACCGCGGGACCTCCTGCTGCGCCGGCGCCGGCTGCAGCTCGTGCGGCGGTTCGTCGGCCTCGGCGTCCGGCTCGCTGAGGTGGTGCCCTTCGTTGGGCTGATCGCGGTGCAGGCTGCGCCCCGACGGCGTGTAATAGCGCGCCGTCGTCAGCTTGAGGGCCTCCTCCTCGTTCAACCGGAAGACCGTCTGCACCGAACCCTTGCCGAACGTGGTCTTGCCGACGACCAGCGCGGCGTCGTGATCCTGCAGCGCGGCCGCCACGATCTCGCTCCCCGACGCGGAGCTGCCGTTGACCATCACGATCATCGGCACGCTGGCGTACGGACGGCCTTGCCGCTCGGCGTAGAAGCTCATGCTGTTGGCCGGCAGGCGCCCCTTCGTGTAGACCAGCAGCGTGCCGCGCTCGAGGAAGAGTTCGCTCACCCGCTTGGCGGCCTCGAGCAGCCCGCCGGGATTGGTGCGCAGGTCGAGGATCAGGCCGCGCATGTCCTGCCGCGTCAACTCGTCGAGCTTCTGCCGCAGCTCCTCGTCGGTCGTGCGCGAGAAGTTCTGGATCCGGATGTAGCCGATGTCGCCGATCATGAACGCGTAGGTCACGCTGTCGACCTTGATGATGTCGCGCGTGATGGTCAGGGGGATCGGCGCCGCCGTTCCCGGGCGGCGCAGCGTGATGTTGACCTTGGTCCCCTTCGGACCGCGCAGCCGCCGGACCGCTTCCTGGCTCGAGAAGTCGTACGTGTTCTCGCCCTCGATCTCGATGATCTGATCGCCGCCCTGGATGCCCATGTAGTAGGCGGGCGTGCCCTCGATGGGGGAGATCACCGTGGGGTAGTGGTCGCGCGGTTGGATCGTGATGCCCAGGCCGCCGAACTCGCCCTCGGTGGACATCATGAGGTCCTCGTAATTGCTCGGCGGCAGGAAGACGGAATGCTCATCGAGCTGCTTGAGCATGCCGCCGATCGCGGCCTCGGCGATCTTGCGCGGATCCATCTCGTCGACATAGTTCAGCATGACGCGGTCGAAGACGTCCATCATCAGGCCCGCCGCCTCGAGCTGCTTCTCGCGCCGTACGCGGGGGTCGCTCTCGGCAGGCGACAGCGCGCCTGCCGCTACCCAGAGGCCGACCGCGCCCAGGACCACCGCCAGCACCAGGCTGGCGATCAGGTGGCGGGGAAATCGCTTCATGCCAGTCATCCTCGCGTTGCAGAGCGCCCGTCGCGGGGACCTCCGGGTCCGCCGCCAGGGCTCAGAGAAACTTAAGCAAACCGTGTTCCAGCCGCTTGAGCTGTTCGACGGCCGCCTGGAAGACCGCCCCGGGCGGCTGCGCCGCGTCGAGCACGACCACGCGCGGCTGCCCGCTGGCGGCCAGGGCGAGATAACCCTCGTAGACGCGTTCGTGGAACACGAGCGCCTCGCGGTCGAGACGGTCGGTCCGCCGCTGCGCCAGCCGCGCGCGCCCCGCCGCCGGCGGCAGCAGGCAGAGGAACGTCAGATCGGGCTCGAGCCCGCCGGTCGCGAACTGGTTCAAGCGCTCGACGACCTTGTCGCCCAGGCCGCGCCCATAGCCCTGGTAGGCCACCGAGGCGTCGGCGAAGCGGTCGCAGAGCACGAGCAGTCCCGCCTCCAGCGCGGGCACCAGCTTCTCGCGCACGAGCTGGGCGCGGCTGGCCTCCATCAGGAGCAGTTCGGTCTCGGCGCACATGCCCTGCGAGGCGGGGTCCAGCAGGATCGCGCGCACGCGTTCGCCGATGTCGGTGCCCCCCGGTTCGCGCAGGACCAGCGCGTCGCAGCCGCGATCGCGCAGGTACGCGGCCAGAGCCTCGATGAGCGTCGTCTTGCCGCTGCCTTCCGGGCCCTCGAACGTGACCAGCAGGCCCCGGTGCGGGGCTTCGCTGCGACCGACTGGATTCACGGACGCTCCTCGGATTCGCCGCTCGGCGCGCTGTCGCCGGACGCGTCGGCCCTGCCGGGATCGTACGCGGAATCGCCCCGCGAGGATGCGCCGCCGGCGTCGGGATTCTCCGCGCCGGCCGACCTCGCGCCGCGCCGCAGGCGGTCCACCGGGCCGGGGCCGGGCAGCTTGTTCGCCACGTGCACGATGCGTTGCAGCGTAGTCACCATGGTCAGGATGGCCAGCACGCCGAGCATGAGATAGAGCACGTGGCGGCCCAGCAGACCGCCGACGCCCAGCAGCAGCACGCGCTCGGTGCGCTGCAGGATACCCACCCGGCAGGTCTCGCCGACTCCCTCGGCCCGCGCCCGCACGTAGCTGGTCGCCAGGGAGCCGAACATCGTCACGAGCACCAGGATCACCGCGCGTTGCCAGTTGTCCGGCTGCTTCTCCATCCACCAGATCGCCACGCCGATCAGGTAGGCCGCCTCGCCGAACCGGTCCAGGACCGAATCGAGGAACGCGCCGCGGCGCGAGACGGTGCCCTGCACGCGGGCCAGCCCGCCGTCCAGCATGTCGAAGGCCGATCCGAGCAGGAAGACGACCGTGCCCCAGAAGAGGCGGCCCTCGGCCACCAGCCAGGCGCCGAGCAGGCAGATCGCCAGCCCGATGAGCGTGATCGCCAGCGGGCTGAATCCCCACCGGTCCAGAGTCAGGATCAGCGGGCGCAGCTGCGCGCGCGCCTTGTCTTTCCAGCCTGTCTGTTCCATCACGGCTCTCCTGTTCCGTTCTCGCCAGGGTTTGGACCGCGCATCAGCAAGACGAGTTCCCCGCGCAGACGTTCCCCGGTCATGCGTGCGAGGAGCGCCGGCGCCGGCCCGCGCAGGGTCTCCTCGTGCACCTTGGTGATCTCCCGGCAGATCGCCAGCTCCCGCGCCGGCTCGAGCTCGGCCAGCATCTCGAGGGTCGACCGGATCCGGTGCACGCTTTCCAGCAAGATGACCGTGCACGCGAGGTCCAGCAAGTCCCGCAGCCAGCGGGCCCGTGCGCCCTTGCGGCGGGGCGGATAGCCCGCGAAGACGAAGCGATCGGGCTCGAAGCCCGCCAGCACCAGCGCGGCCAGCGTGCTCGAGGGCCCCGGCGCGACGCTCCACGGCAGCTGCGCGTCGCGCAGGGCCCGCACCAGGGTGAACCCGGGATCCGATATGCACGGCATGCCGGCATCCGTGACGACCGCCACCTTCTGTCCCGCCCGCAACCGCGCGAGGATCTCCGGCACCGCGCGGTCCTTGTTGTGGTCGTGGTACGCGGCCAGCGGCCGCGAGATTCCGAAATGCGCCAGCAGCTTGCGGGTCTGGCGCGTATCCTCGGCGTAGATCACGTCGCACGCGTCCAGGACGGCCAGCGCCCGCAGCGTGATGTCGCCCAGGTTGCCGATGGGCGTGGCGACCAGCCAGCAGCTCCCCGCCGCCGGCGAGATTTCGGGCAAGCGGACCGTGCGCTCGTCCATCGGTTCAGATCCTGTCCGGGTGCGGCCGACCGAAGTCGCAAACCGGAGCCGGCACACGCTTGAAGGCCTGCGCGCGCAGGCGCGCCAACACGCGGTCGATCAGAGCCGGCGCCAGGCCCAGCGCGGCGAGCTGCCGGGGCTGCAAGCCCTCGTCCACATGATGTTGCAGCAGCCGGTCCGCCTCGGCGTACGTGAATCCCAGCTCGTCTTCGTCGGCCTGGCCCGCCCAGAGGTCGGCGCTCGGCGCCTTGTCGAGCACCTCGCGCGGCAGACCGAGATGAGCGGCCAGCAGACGCACCTCCGCCTTGTAGAGCTGGCCCAGCGGGTTCAGACCGCACGCCGCGTCCCCGTGCAGCGTCGTGTAGCCGAGCAGCCACTCCGTGCGATTGCCGGTGCCCAGCACCAGCGCCCGGCGCGCCTGCGACGCGTCGAAGAGCAGGATCATGCGCACGCGCGCCATGACGTTGCCGCGGCGCACCGCATCGGCGCCTGGACAGGCCGCCAGGCAGGCCGCTACGATCGGCGTGATCGGGATCGTCTGCGGCACGAGGCCGAGCGACGCGGCCACCGACAGCGCGTCGGCCAGGCTGCGCGGATCGCTCGCCTCGTGCGGCAGGCAGACCGCGTGCACTCTGGACGCCCCCAGGGCGCGCACGGCCAGGCCGGCGGCGACCGCGGAGTCGATGCCGCCGGAAAGGCCCACGACGACGCCGTCGCGGCCCGCGCCGGCGACGGTCTCGGCGATGAATCCGGCGCAGCGAGCCGCCGCGAACGCGGGGTCTTGGGCCCACGCCGGCCGCTGCGGCGCGAGGTCTCCAGGCATGGCTGCGTCCTTTGGCTGCGAGGTCCGTATCTGGCGCCAAGATACGGTCCGGCGCCCGAAAAGTCCCGCTCCATCTGCGCGCCAGGCGGTGGCTCAGGTGCGCCGCCAGGCATCAGGCATCAGCAGCACCAGCACGGTGTAGAGTTCGAGGCGGCCGGCCAGCATCAGGAACATGAGCAGCCACTTCTCCCAGCTCGCGAAGAAGGCGTAGTTCGCGGCGGGGCCGACCGCGCCCACGCCGGGGCCGATGTTGCCCAGGGTGGCCGCCGTCGCGCCGATCGCGGTCGCGAGGTCGTGCCCGCCCAGACTCAGGACGACGACGCCGACGGCGTAGACCAGGATGAAGAACAGCAGGAAGCCCAGGACGTTGGCCGTGAGCTGCGGCGTCAAGGCGCGCTCGTTGAACCAGAGCGTCGCCACCGCGCGCGGATGCAACAGCTTGCGCAGCTCCGCTTTCGCCGCCTTCAAGAGGATCAGCAGGCGCATGACCTTGATGCCGCCGCCGGTCGAGCCCGCGCAGCCGCCGACGGCCATCAGGATCAGCAGGATGGCGTGGGCCGCCGGCGGCCAGAGCAGGTAGTCGGCCGTCGCGAATCCCGTCGTCGTCATGATCGAGACGACCTGGAAGAGCGCGTGGCGCAGCGTCTGCTCCAGGTGCGGGTAAATGCCGCCGAGCGCGAGCGGCACGCCGACCAGCGCGGTGGCGATCAGCAGGACGCAGACGTAGAAACGGAACTCGTCGTCGCGCGCGTAAAGGCGGACCTTGCCGCGCAGCGCCTGGTAATGCAGCACGAAGTTCGTGCCGGCCAGGAACATGAAGATGGTGATGATCCAGTGGATGACGGGATCGGCGTAGGCGCCCACGCTCGCGTTGCGCGGCGAGAAGCCGCCTGTGGCCATGGTCGCCAGCGCGTGGCAGATCGCGTCGAAGAACGGCATGCCGGCCACCGTCAGGGCGACGATTTGCAGCGCGGTCAGCAGCACGTAGACGCTCCACAGCAGCTTCGCGGTCTGGCTGATGCGCGGCGTCAGCCGTTCATGGACCGGACCCGGGACCTCGGCCCGGAAGAGCTGCATGCCGCCGACGCCGAGCAGAGGCAGGATCGCCAGGGCCAGCAGCACGATGCCCATGCCGCCGAGCCACTGCGTCAAGGCGCGCCAGAAGAGCAGCCCGTGGCTGCGGCTCTCGACGTCGGCGAGGATGCTGGCGCCGGTTGTCGTGAAGCCGCTGATCGACTCGAACGCCGCGTCGGTGAAACTCGGGATCTGGCCGGACAGCCAGGCGGGCAGGCCGCCCAGCAGGCCCACGACGAGCCAGCCCAGCGTGACGACCGCGAAACCCTCGCGCGCTCGGATCTCACGGGCGCGCGCGCCCGCCCAGAACAGCAGGCCGCCCGCGGCCAGGCCGATCCCGGCAGCCGCCAGGAACGACCAGGCGTCGCCGTCCCGGTACAGCGCCGAGACGGCCGCCGGCAAGAGCAGCGCCGCCGCGACGACCGCCAGCAGGAAGCCGAGGACCCTGACGACCGCGCGCTTGCTCACGACGCCCCGCGATCCGTCGTGAAGAACCGGGCGACCTCGTCGAGGCACTCCGGCAGCGCGAAGACCAGGACCTCGTCGCCGGGTCGGAGCACCGTCTTGCCGCCCGGGGTCTCGACCGCGTTCTGCTTGATGACCGCGCCGACGACCGCGCCGCGCGGAAAGCCGAGCCGCGCCAGCGGCACCCCGACGGCGGGGTGGCCCGCGTCCAGCCGGTACTGCAGGATCTCGGCGGTCGAGAAGCCGACCTGTTCGGCCGAGATCACGGCGCCGCGTTTGACGAAGCGGGCGATCGCCACCGCCGTCGCGCGGCGCGGCGAGATGGCGGCGTCGATGCCTAGCTGCGGCAGCAATTCGACGTAGTCGGTCCGATTCACGAGGCAGACCGTGCGCCCGGCGCCATGGCGGCGCGCGAGCAGGCAGGCGAGGATGTTGAGCTCCTCGTCGGCGCCGACCGCGACGAAGCCGTCCATCTCGCCGATCCCCTCATCTTCCAACGGCATCGAATCGACCGGATCGATGTTCAGGACCAGCGCGTTGTGCAGCTGCTCGCTCGCCGCGCGGCAGCGTTCGGGATCGGGATCGACCAGCTTGACCTTCACGTGCGCGGCGCAGAGATCGCGGGCCAGCTCGATGCCCATCGCCGTGGCGCCGACGATCATCACCCGCTGCATGGGCTCCTGCTCGGCGTGCACGTAGAAGAGCGAGCGGTCGACCAGACGCCGCGTGCCCGTGAAGTAGACGGTGTCGCCGGGTTCGAGCACCGTATCGCCCTTGGGGATCAGCGTGCGCCCGTCGCGCACGAGCACCGCCACCAGCGCGATCGCGCCGCTCAGCTCGGCGTTCAGCGCGCGCAGGCTCTTGCCCGCGGCCAGGCTGTTGGGCTCGACATCGGCGGCCACGACGAGCACCCGGCCGCCGGCGAACAGGTACGCTTCGCGCGCCCCGGCCCGGAACAGGATCTCGCGGATGCGATGGGCGGCCTCGTGATCCGGATTGATCGCGAGGTCGATCTCCGGAAAGACCGTGCGCCCGCCCGCGTAGTACACCTCGTCGCGGACGCGGGCAGCCTTCAGGCGGGCGCCGAGCTTGCTGGCGGTCAGGCAGGCGATGATGTTGGTCTCGTCGCGGTTCGTGACGGCCGCGAACAGGTCGCAGTCCTGCATGCCGATGTCCGCGAGGGCGGCGGGGCTGACGCCGCTGGCGCCGACGAAACGGCAATCGAGCTCGTCCTGAGCCTTCTGCAGGACCGACGGATCGCACTCCACGAGCACGACATCGTTGTCCAGCGCGCTCAAGCTGCGGGCGAGGTCGAGGCCGACCGCGCCGGCGCCGATGACCACGATCTTCACGCCGAGCCTCCGCGATAGTCGTTCAGGGCCGCCAGGGCGGCGGCGATGTCCCCATCGCCCACGTCCAGGTGGGGAATCAGGCGGATCCGGCCCGGCCCGAGGCTGAGCGCCAGGATGCCGCGGCCAGCGAGGAACGCGAGCAGGCCCGCGGCGGTGCCCGGCGCGGCGACATCGACCATCACGATGTTGGTCTCGACGGGGTGGTTCACGCTCAGCAGCGGATTCGCCAGGCCGGTGGCCAGAAGGCGGGCGCGCGCGTGGTCGTCCGCCAGCCGCGGCAGATGGTGCGTCACCGCGTGCAGGCAGGCGGCGGCCAACAGGCCCGCCTGGCGCATGCCGCCGCCGAGGCGCTTGCGCAGGCGCCTGGCCCGCGCGATGGTCGCGCGATCGCCGGCCAGGCAGGATCCGACCGGCGCCCCGAGCCCCTTGCTGAAGCACACGGAGACCGTATGGGCCGGCGCGCACAGCATGGCCAGAGGCATGCCGGTCGCCACGTGCGCGTTCCAGAGCCGCGCCCCGTCGAGGTGCACGCGCAGGCCGCGCTCGCGGGCCCGGGCGCCGATCTCGACGACGGACGCCTGCGGCAGGATGCGCCCCCCGGCCTTGTTGTGCGTGTTCTCCAGGCAAACCAGACCGGGCTCGGGAAAGTGGACATCGCCCGGCGGCAACGCGGCCTCGACCTGCGGCCAGGCCAAGGAGCCGCCGTCGCCGGCGATCAGAGCGGTCGTGACGCCCCACAGGGCCGCGGGCGCTCCGCCTTCGTACTGGTAGATGTGCGCGCCGGCCTCGAGGATCACCTGCTGGCCGGGGCGCGTCTGGGCGCCGACCGCGAGCTGGTTGGCCATCGTTCCGCTCGGCACATAGAGCGCGTCCTGCATGCCGAGCAGAGCCGCCGTCTCCGTCTCG
This sequence comes from uncultured Fibrobacteraceae bacterium, assembly GCA_964549735.1. Taxonomy (GTDB): domain Bacteria; phylum Krumholzibacteriota; class Krumholzibacteriia; order LZORAL124-64-63; family LZORAL124-64-63; genus Glo-17. Next base: position 36,032 of record CAZJWO010000021.1, read on the forward strand.
AGCCGCTGGACGGTGGGGTCGTCGCCGAGCACGTCGTCGCCGACCGCGGCAGCGACCATGGCCTGGTACATGGCCGCCGTCGGCCTGGTCACGGTATCGCTGCGCAGATCGATCACGCCCGTCCCGGGAACGGGTGCAGGGTCGTTCGCTGGCATGGCTGCTGGCTATCCGGCGTCAATCGCCGGCCACCCGATCCTTGAGCATCTTGGATACCTTGAAGATCGGCACCTTGCGCGAGGGAACGGGCACGGCATCGCCCGTGCGCGGATTGCGCGCCATGCGCTCCTTGCGTTCCTTGACCTTGAAGGTGCCGAAGCCGCGGATCTCCAGGTGCTGTCCCTGCACGAGAAGGTCGCCGATCTTTTCGAGAAACAGATCCACCGTTTCGCCGACTTCCTTCTTGGTCAGCCCGGTCCGCTGGGCGATGTCCTCTACGATATCGGCCTTCGTCATCAGGCCACCCTCCTCGGACGAGGTCTGGCACGGCCCCCGGCAGCGGGAGCCCGGACCACGATCGTCGACCATAACCATAACTTAGTCAAGGGCTTTGTCCGCTCATCGTCCGCGCGCCGCGCCGGCCGCAGACCGCACGCCCCGGCGCCCCGCGCGAGGGCACAATGCAAGCGCGGCGCGGCTGGCCCATGGCAGGACACGAGGATACCGGTCGCCGCCCGGGGTCTGTCGGCGGCCCTGGCGCGGCGAACGCGCGCACGACCGGCAGGCGCGACCTCCCCGGGAACGGGTGGCACCGTCCTTGCAATCCATCGCCCGGAGCCGGCCGGAGACGCGTTTCGAAGCTTGAAGCAACCGTGCCACTGCATCCTGATCCGCGTCTTCGGCCACTCCCATCCCCGCCGATCACCGCGAGAGATCGCGCCACGCCGTCCAGACCGTCTCGACGTCGAGGCTTTCCAGCCAGCCGAACTCTGCGCCCCGCTCGTCGGCGAGGCGCGCGGGCGCCTTCAGGGCGACGACCTCCGGGGCGGGCGGCTTCCACAACGCGGGATCCGTGACGCCGAAGAGAGCCACGGTCGGCACGCGCAGGGCGCCGGCCACGTGCATGACGCCCGTGTCGTTGCACAGGAACCGTTCGGCCAGGCTCAACACGGCGGCGCCGGCCGCGACGGACAGCGGCGGCGCCACGACGACCGGCGCCGAGCCGGCGAGCGGAGGCAACGCCGCCTGGAAGCGGTCCAGCGCCGCGCGGTCGGCCGGACCGTGCAGCACGAGCACCGGATGGCCCGCCGACGCGGCCCGCGCGGCCACCTCCGCGAACCGCTCCGCGGGCCAGCAGTTCTGCGGCTTGCCGGCTCCCGGATGCAGCGCCCAGAAGCGCGGTCCCGGCAGCGCGCGCGCCACCAGATCGCGAGCGAGCCGGCGGTCGCCTTCGGCGGGCACGACGACCGTCGAACAGTCGTCCGTCGTGATGCCGGCCGCCGCGAGCGGCGCCAGGCTGTGCGCGATCGCGTGGCGGTCCAGGACCGGGCTGGCGGGCAGGCGCAGGCTGTACGCGCGGGCGACGTTCGAGCCGAACGGCGCGCTGTCGCCGCCGATGACCCAGCG
>CAZJWO010000022.1:0-37416 GCA_964549735.1 uncultured Fibrobacteraceae bacterium
CCCCCGCGCCCCCCGACCACTCCACCCTCTCCTACACTCTTGCCCGACACGACGCTCTTCCGTTCTCTCGCGTCGGATCAGGCTCACGGCGCGGCCGGTCTCGCACGCGTCCAGGCGCGGCGCGGCCGCGCTCCGCGTCAACCCACCTTGTGCAGCAGATGCAGCAGGTCGCAGACCCGATGGCTGTAGCCCCACTCGTTGTCGTACCAGCTGATCAGCTTGACCATGTTCTCGCCCAGCACGGTCGTGCTCTGCGCGTCGAAGACGCTGCTGTGCGGGTCGCCCACGACGTCGATCGAGACGATCGGCTCGTCGCAGTAGGCCAGGATGCCCTTGAGCGGGCCCTCGGCGTACTTCTTGACCGCGGCGTTGATGGCGTCCTTGCTGGCCGGCCGCTTGAGCACGGCCACGAGGTCGACCACCGAACCGTTCAAGGTCGGCACGCGCATCGCCATGCCGTCCAGCTTGCCGTTGAGATGCGGCAGCACCTTGCCGACGGCGCGCGCCGCGCCGGTGGTCGTCGGGATGATGCTGACGGCCGCCGCGCGGGCGCGCCGCAGGTCGCTGTGGGGCATGTCGACCAGGCGCTGATCGTTGGTATAGGCATGCACGGTGGTCATCAGCCCGCGCTCGATGCCGAACTCCTTGTCGATCACGTACGCCAGCGGCGCCAGGCAGTTCGTCGTGCAGGAAGCGTTCGAGACGATCTGGTGGGCGGGCTTGAGGTCGCCGTCGTTGACGCCCAGGACGATGGTCGCGTCGATCTCGTCCTTCGACGGCACGGTGAGCACGACCTTGCGCGCGCCGGCCGCCACGTGCATCGCGCATTGCTCGCGCTTGCGGAAGACGCCGGTCGCCTCGACCACGTAATCGACGCCCAGCTGCTTCCACGGCAAGGCCTTGGGATCGCGCTCGGCGAGCAGCCGGGTGGCGAAGCGGTCCGTCTCGAGACGATCGCCGGCGAGTTTGACCGGACGCTGGAAGCGGCCCATCACCGAATCGTACTTGAACATGTGGACCAGCGCGGCGGGGTCGAAGAGGTCGTTGATGGCGACGACATCGACGTCCTGATGATCGTGCAGGATCCGATAGACCGCGCGACCGATGCGACCGAAACCGTTGATGGCGACCTTCATCCTGGACCGTCCTTCCGGCTTGAGGTTGGCGCCCGGCTGGGTCTGCGGACTGGCGCCGCTGGCCCCCCGGGTGCATCTTGTCGGCTCGCTGTGAGCATGATAGCAAGGCGCAGGCAAAGAGCAAGCCGGCGTCCGGCGGCCGCTCGACGCGGAAGGTGGGAAATGAACCCCGGTCGCAACTGGATCACCCTGGACGGCGCGCGGGTGGACATCGTGCCGGGCCAGACGCTGAGCGAGCTGTTGCGCAGCCGCGGCGAGATCGATCCGAACGCGACGGATCCCGTGGCCATGGCGTCGATCAACGGTCGCCGCACCGACCTCTACGAGACGCTGATGCATGAAGACGAGGTGCGTTTGTTCCGCCTCCGCGAACGCCGCACGGCGCCGACGATCCAGCGCACCGTGACCTTCATCCTCAACGCCGCTTGCGATCAGCTCTTCCCCGGCAGCGAACTGCGCGTCGAATTCAGCTACGGCCGCGGCGTCTACTGCCGCTTGTGCGGATTGAGCGAACCGCTCTCCGCCGACGCGGTCGCCGCCATCGAGCAACGCATGCGCGACCTCGTCGCCGCCGACCTGCCGATCACGCCCCACGTCTACGGACTGCGGTCGTTGATCCGCAAAGCCCGCGCCCAGGGGCGGCCGGCCGAGACGAACGTCGTGCAGTACCTGCGCCGCGACGCCCTCAAGCTCTACCGCCTCCGGGGCACCGAGCACCTCTTCTACGGCCGGCAGCTGCCTTCGACGGGCTACGTGCGGGCCTTCCGCCTCCTGCACGAGCCGCCTGGCTTCATCATGCAGGTCGGTCCGGCCGGCGCGCCGGAGAAGCTGCTCGATCCAGTCAGCCACCCGAAGCTCCTGTCGACGATGCGCCGCTACGCCGACTGGCTGGCCGATCTCGAATTGCAGGACATCGGCCACCTCAACCGCTATATCGTGCAGGGCCGGGTGCAGGACCTCGTGCAGCTCTGCGAGGCGCGGCACGTGCGGGTCTTCGTCGAAGCCGCCAGCCAGGTCGCCAGCCTGCCCGAGGACGGCCGCCTCGTCCTCGTCGCGGGGCCGTCGAGCAGCGGCAAGACCACGTTCGCCAAGCGCCTGGCCGTGCAGCTGCGCGTCCTCGGCTACCACCCCTTCGCCTTGAGCCTCGATGACTACTTCGTCGATCGCGAGAAGACGCCCCGCGGGTCCGACGGCGACTACGACTACGAATCGCTCGAGGCCATCCGGCTGGACCTCTTCAACGAACACCTGCAGGCCCTGCTGGCCGGCGAGCCGGTCTACCTGCCGACGTACAGCTTCCAGACCGGCCTGAGCCGCTTGCGCGCGGCGCCGACGGTGCTGGGGCGCGGCCAGCCGCTGATCGTCGAGGGCATCCACGCCCTGAATCCGCGGCTCAGCCGCGCCGTCCCGGCGCGGCAGAAGCTGCTGGCCTACGTGTCGGCGCTGTGCCACATGAACATCGACAACACGAGCTACATCCGCACCTCGCGGACGCGGCTGTTCCGCCGCATCGTGCGCGACGCCCAATTCCGCGGTTATCCCGCCAGCGAAACGCTGGCGCGCTGGGCCAAGGTCCGCGCCGGCGAGGAACGGCACATCTTCCCGTTCCAGAACGAGGCCGACATCTTCTTCAACTCCGGTCTGGCATATGAACTCGCCGTGCTCAAGCTCTGGGCCGAACCGCGGCTCGCCGCCGTCAGCATCGACGACCCCAATTACGGCACCGCGCGCAGCCTCATCGACCTGCTCGCGACGCTGCTGCCGATCGACGCCGGCATCGTGCCGCAGACGTCGCTGCTCCGAGAATTCATCGGCGGTTCGGGATTCCAGTATTGACCTGCCGCGGAACGCGCGCCGGCCGCACGACGTTCAGGGCACGAGGAACGTCTGGCGCAGACCGGCCAGCGCGCCTTCGACCTGGTCGGTGTCGACCAGCAAGGCAACCGTCGTAAACGACGTGCTGATCATGTGGACCGAGATGCGCGCCTCGTCGGTGGCCGCGAAGATGCGACCGCCGATCGCGGGCCGGGAACTGAACTGCGGTCCGTAGATCGCGACAGCGCTGCAGCGGCGGCGGACCTCGATCTTCCGGGCCCCGATCGCCTCGCGTATGCCTTGCAGCAGCCCCAGCGCCTGGTCGAGATCCTTGTGGTGGATCGCTAGCCCGAGATTCCTCCGCTCGCTGTCATCGGCCAGCAGCGCGCAGCAGACGATGTTGATTCCCGCCTCGCCGAGCGCACTCAAGGTGCGGCTGGCGAAGCGCGAACCCGCCGGCGCGCCGAGCACGCGGATCAAGACGAGGTCATCGGTTCTGGTGATGCCGCCGACGGCGATCTTGCCGGTCATGGGCCGCGTGCTCCTTCGTCGCTGCACTGGCGCTGTCTGGTCGGTCGTCCGCTTCGAAATATGGCGTTCGCCCGCCGCCGGTCAAATGCCCGCTGCGACCGCCGGCGATGGCGCTGGGGCGGGAGCGAGCGCCAGCGCGCTCCCTGGCGGCGGCGAGTCACAACATTCGGAAGATTTTTTCATTGATCGCGGCATCATGATGCGTCTAGCATGCGCGCTGCGTTCGCCGTGAACCGCCGGCTCACGGCCGGGAAACCCAGTTCTAGCATCAAGGAGTGGCAACGATGGCATCCGCTCGCCCAACTCCCGCAGCTTCCGCGCTCAAACGCCGGACTCCCTGGAACACGCTCTCCGCTCGCGTCATCAGCCTGGTCAGCCGCAAGGGCGGCGTCGGCAAGACGACTTCGGCCGTCAACCTCGGCGCCGCCTTCGCGCTGTCTGGACATACGGTGCTGATCGTCGGCGTCGATCCGCAGTGCGGGGTGGCGCGCATCCTCGGCCAGGGCGCGCGCGATCCTCAGGGCGGCCTGCTGGCGATCTTCGAGCGCGACCAGGTCCTGACCGACCTCGCCAGGACCAGCCCCCTGAAGGAGCTTTTCTTCGTCTCGGCGCAGATGGACGGTCTCGCGCAGGAAGAGCGCTATCTTTCCTGCATGCAGCAGCAGCCCGACGTCTTCGTGCAGCAGATCGACCGCGCCCGCAATCTCTACGACACGATCCTCATCGATTGTCCGCCGCACCTCGGTTCGCCCACCCGCGCGGCGCTGCTCGCCTCGGACAGCGTGCTCGTGCCGGTGCAGGCCGAAGAGCTCTGCCGCGATTCGCTGGGATCCCTGCTCGAAGCGCTCGAGACGTTCAACGAAGCGCGCGGCGGCGCCCCGCTGGAGGGGCCTGAGCTGGAAGGCATCTTCTTGACGATGCTCAGCGAGCATACGCGCATGGGCCGGCACGTCGCCGACAAGGTCGCCGACGAGTTCGGACCGGTCCTGCTGCAGTCGGCCGTGCCCCGCAGCACCCGTCTCAGCGAGATGGCGCTGCGCGGCAAGCCGAGCGTGATCTACGACCGCCGGTCGAGCGGCAGCCGCGCCTACTTCAACCTCGCCGACGAGATCTTGACCCGCTATCAGGAACGCGAAGGCCTGCTCGTCGACGCGCCGGCGCAGCGGGACGCGGCGGCGGACATGTTGGCGCCGCCGGTCGCGAAGCCGCCGTCTCTGCATCTGCTGGCGCCCGCGGGATTCGACGGCGAGGAGCGGTCCGGAGATCTGGCCGGCGGCCTGGACCGCCTGCTGGGCGACTTGCGCGCCCGCGGCGCCCTGGAGCTGCCGAGCGCGCCGCTGGCGGACGAACTGGCCGACCCGGAAATGGTCTCGCTCGAGGATCTGCTGGCCGAGGAGGAAGACAGCCAGGGCGATCCCTGGCGGGAAACGTGGTCGGCGGACGACAGCCGACGCGGCCGGTTCAACTGATCGCGCCCAGGCGCGCCCGCGCGCCGCGGCAGACTGCGCGCCGGTCTGACCCGGGATTTGCCCGGATCAGGCCGGCGTCGTATGTTTGGCGCCGTTCGCGACGAGGGGGCTTCGGTCCGCCCGCCGCCGCCAGCGTCCCGCCGTGGAGGTCCATCCTTGCAAGCCGATCAGATGCTCGCGCTCGTCTATGACAAGTCCACCATGCCTTGGGATTCGACACGCGGCTTCGAGAAGCGCGTCGTATCGCGTCCCGTGCTCGACGCCGCTCGCGACCCGCTCGATGCCGACCGCGTGATCGTCAAGGTCATCTACGCCGGCTTCTGCGGCAGCGACCGCGGCATCTGGAACCGGACCGCGTTCAAGGGCATGATCTTCGACAGCCTCAAGCGCGAGGAGAAGACGACGCGGGTGATCGGCCACGAGATGGTCGGCGAGCTGGTGGAAGTCGGCGAACGCGCCGGCCGCCAGTACGGCTACCGGCCCAAGGACATCGTGGCGACCGAGAGCCACATCATCTGCAACGTGTGCTACCAGTGCCGGATCGGCCAGACCCACATCTGCGCCAACGACATCATCATCGGCATCGCCCAGGACGGCTGTTTCGCCGAGTACCTCAAGCTGCCCGCGCAGACCCTCTGGCCGACCGATCCGCGCCGGATCCCGCTCGAGGTCGCCGCGCTCCAGGAGCCTTTCGGCAACGCCGTCCATGCCGCGTCCGTCGCCGACCTGCGCGGCAAGACGGTCGCCGTCTTCGGCTGCGGCACGATCGGCCTGTTCGTCATCATGGTCGCCCGCGCGCTGGGTGCGACGCGCGTCATCGGGATCGAGCCGCTGCCCAAGAACATCGAGATGGCCCGCCGCCTGGGCGCCGACGACGTGATCCGCCTCGACGCGGACCACGCCGCGCGCAATGGCTGGAGCGCCGACAAGGGTCTCGTGCGCCAGGTCCGCGAGGCGTTCGGCGGCATCGGCGCGGACGTCAGCCTCGAGATGGCCGGATTCAACACCAGCGTGAACAACGCCATCCAATCGACGCGCCGCGGCGGCGATGTTATCTTGTTCGGACTGAAGCAGGGCAACTTCCGCATCCAGGCCCTGGACCGGATGATCGTCAACGGCATCACCCTGCACTCGGTGATCGGCAGGCGGCTGTTCCAGGATTGGTACACGACGCGCAACCTGCTCGAGGACCGCAGCAACGGCATCCAGGAGCGCATTCGGGAGGTCATCCTCGGCGGCGGCCGCGAGGCCGTGGTGCATATCGAGGACTTCAGCCCCGTCGCATTCGAGCAGATCCTCGCGGCCTGGCCCAAGCCATTGATCCAGTTCTAGCCCGCTCGACCGGAGCGGTAGTCGCGGAGGCCGAGATGAAATTGAGCATCGAATACTGCCGAGTCTGAAACTACGAGCCGCGGGCGGTCGGTCTGGCCGCCGACATCCGGAAACGCTTCGGCCTGGCGGCCGAGTTGATCCCCTCCGGCGGCGGCGTCTTCGAGATCGAGGCCGCCGGCAAGCTGATCTTCTCCAAGAAGGCCGAGGGCAGGTTCCCCGAATCGGATGAGATCCTGGCGGCGTTGGCCGCGATCCAGGAGGAGGCATGATCGACGCGGCGAGCGTCATCATCTTCGACACCGACGGGACGCTGGTCGATGGTCGTCAGGCCATCATCGATGCGGTCGCCGAAGGGCTGGCGGCCACGTATCGGCACTTCCAGCTGGCGCATCGCGAGCCCGATCGCGAGCGCATCGCTCTGGCGATGGGCCTGCCGTCGCCGGCCTTCTTCCGCACGGCGTTCGTGCCGACGACGGTACCAGCGGATCTCCACGACGCGTTCGCCTGCGAATTCGAAGTGCTCTCGACGCGCGCCGAGGTCGCAGCCCTGCGGCGAGGCGAATCGCGGCTCTACGAGGGCGCCGAGCAGGCGCTCGAGACGCTGCGCGGCGACGGCCACCGCCTGGCTTTGATCAGCAACGCCGGCGAGCCGTACTTCCGCGCGGTCGTCGAGGTGCATGGCCTGGACCGCTGGTTCGACTGCGCCATGTCGCTGGAGATCGCCGTACGCCGGCGCCTCGCGCGCGACAAGACCGGCATGGTCCGCCACCTGGCCAAGGGTTTCCGCGACGTGACGGTTGTCGGCGACCGCATCCACGACATCGAGGCTGGACGCGCCGTCGGCGCGCGCACCGTCGGTTGCCGGTTCGGATTCGGCGAGCCGCAGGAGCTGGCGGCGGCAGACTGGACCATCGCCAGCTTGCGCGAATTGCCGGCATTGCCGCTGCGGACCGACGCGACGCGCGCGCGCGTCGCCGCCGAGAGCCCACCCGTCCGCCGGGACGCCTTCAACGCAGACGCTGCAGATCAGTCCTGAGCGCCGCGATCTCGGCCTGCAGTGCCGCGATCTCGGCGCGCAGAGCGGACTCTTCGGTGCTCGCCCGCCGCTTGATCCGCACCTGGCGCGGCGCATCCGCGCAAAGATGTTCGGCGACCGCCTCGAGGGCGCGGTCGACGCCGCGCATGGCGGTCGTCACGGCGTCCTCGATCATGGCGCCGAGTTCGTTGAGGTCGACGGTATGGACCTCGACCTCCCCGTCCTCGCGGCTGATGATGTGCAACTGATCATCGACCACGGTCAACGTCACCTGCTGGCCGTCGTCGCCGATGATGACCACGGTGGGATGCTCGCCGGTCGCCGGCGGGGCCGCGGCCACGGTTTCCGCCGTCGTGCCCGGAGCCGCCGCCATCGCGAGGCACCAGGCCAGAGCTGCCGCAGTGCGCGCAGCGGGATTCGAACGTCGCGCGATCATGGACTTGCCTCCGGGCTGGTCGATCCGCGCCCTGTCGATTCGCCGCCAGCCGACGGCCCTGGCAAGGAGCGGCGGCTGGCGTCGGGCGCGACACATCCTACGCATGCCGCGCATCGAAGTTGCGGACGGTGGTGGACTGCGGGCTGACGCGCTGGCGAGGATCAGTCCGCGACGGTGGCCGGCGCCGCGTTGCGCGCCTGGTGGCGCGCCCAGCGGATGAGGAACGGATCGGTGAGCGTGTCGCCCATCAGGCGCCAGAGCGTGGCGTCCGGCGCGGCCCCCAGGAAGCTCAGGAACGCGAGGTGCTCGTCGGCCGGGCCATCGCCGAAGCAGGCGGCTGGCAGGTCGGACTCCGGCACGCCGCTGGCGACGAGGCGCTCCAGCAGTCGGAACCGCAGGCGCGCCACGTGATCGCCATAGGTCGCGGGATCGAAGGACGCCGCGCGGTTGAGCCGCAGCTCCTCGCAGGCGGCGGCCACTTCGGCGGCCGGGGCAGTGGGGGCCGCGGCGCGCGCGATCGTCAGGTAGAGGTCGTGCGTCGCGCGGAGCAGTTCCGGCGTCGCGCCGTCGGGCGGCGCCTCGCTCACGCGTGCGGCGATCTCCGGGAAGATGTCCGCGACGGCCGGGGTGCGCATGGATCCGGGACCGTAATCGACCGCGAACGCGCGCGCGGCGACGCCCGTGGCCTGTTCTGCCCGCTTGAAGCGAATCAGCAGCAGAGCATCCTCGCGCAACTGCCGCGTGTGGCCGCTGCGCACACCGAACAGCGCGTCGACGGCCGTCTCGCCCTCCTGATCCCAGTCCGGCTGCCAGCGCTTCTGTTGCAGCAGGCCCTCGAGAGTCTGCACCGCCTGCAGTTGTCGGGTCCGCTGCTCGACCCCTCGCAGCAACTGATGCACCTCGGCGAGCGACGGCTCGAGCGGGCCGCGCGCCTGGCGCCGGGTGAGCATGGAATCGAACCTGGCCTGCAGACGGCCGGCATCCAGCGCCGGAAGATCGCGCCAGTCGACACGCTCGCGCAGCGAGACCTGCGCCAGGGCGACGAGCCGCAGCTCGCGCGCCAGTTCGCGTCCGTCCGCCACGAGCTTCGCCGCCGATTCCGGTCCGCTACCGGCGGCTTCGGCGTCGGCCCGGGCGCTGGCGCCGGCGTCGAGATGTCGATCCACGTCGCTCAGGAACGTCTGGCCTTGCCCGGACAGCCGCTGGCCGGCCTGCGCGAGCTGATCCAGGCCCCGCTGGCGGCGGTCGTTGCTCAGAGAAGCCGAGCCCGTCTGCCCGGCCGCCTGATGATCGGCGACGAGTTGCCGGTAGAGCGCCGCGACGTCGACCGGACGCGCCGCGTTCTCGACGTGCGTGCCGGTTGCGCTGAGCGGACCGCTCGGCGCCTGCGGGCGCGCGCTGGCGGACCACAGGTAATACCCGCCGGCGGCGAGGATCGCCAGCGACAGCACCACGGCCAGGCCGCGCTTGAGCCCGCCCGTGTCGGACGGACGGTACGGACGTGGCTGCCGTCGAACCGAGCCGGGTTCGAGCTCGGCTTTCGGCGGGGTTCCGCGTTCGGTCTTCGGCGCCGCGGCGGCGCGCACCGGCGACCGGCGGTCTTCCGGGTGCGCAGTCTTGACGGCGGTGTCCTCCTTGACGGTCGCCGAGAGGACCTTGGGTCGGTGGCGCACCACGTGCGCCGCCCGTCCGATGTCGGCGCTGCCCGATGCGCTGTGCCGCTCCAGTCCGGCGAGATCGCCGTCGCGCAGGCACCGCTGCAACTCGGCCAAGTACTCCGCGCTCGCCGGTCCCAAGTCGCCGAGGACGGTGGTCATCAGGTAGGGCTGCCAGGCGCTGTAAGGCGCCGATTCGCGGTACGTCGCCGCCAGCGTGTAGCGATTGGTGCCGCTGGGAGCCCAGGACGCGAAACGCAGGTCGTGTCGCATCTGTCGCGGCAGACCGGCGATCGTCAGCGCCAGGAAGCGGTCGCTGTCGCTGCTGCTCTGTTCCAGCGGCAGCAGCAGGCGTTGATTGGCGAGCATCTGGCGCACGGCCTCGTCCACGCTGCCGATGTCCGCCGGGCCGGGCGGCGGCGCGACCAGGGGCGCCAGGCAGCCCGGGTCGAGTTCGCGGCGCGGCAGGTCCGCGTCGCCGTCCCAGTCGGCGATGAACACGTCCTCCTGGGCCAACGCGAAGGGATTCAGATCGAAGCTGAAGTAGTCGGACCGGCTCAACACGAGCGCGTGGAAGATCGGCTTCAGGCCGGGCGCCACCCGGATGACGGCGTGCAATTCGCCCGGCAGGTTCGTCAGGCGGGTCGCCAGGGGAAAGGACATCAGCGACGGCCGCCGCAAACCCGCGGCGGGCGGCGAGCCCCAGCCCTCGCAGAGCCGCACGATCTCCTGGACGCAGTCGCCGACCAGGCCGGGCGAGCGGCTCAGGATCTGGCGCCGCGGCTGCTCGTCGGCGCGATACCCGAAAACGAGTTGCTCCAGGATCGCCATGGCGACCTTCCGTGAGGGTCTGACATGCCTCCCCCGTGTTATCGGCAGCGAAGCGGGATCATTTACTCGGAATTCTGCGCCAGAAGGCCCCCACGAGGCGGGCGAGACTTCTTAGCGCCGCGGCGCGGGTCACCTCGCCACGGCGCCCGCCGCGGCGGAGGCCGGGAAGAGCACGGCCGCGACCTCGTCGAGCATGCGTTCGGCGTCGAATCGTTCGGCGGCCAGTTCGCGCGCCCGACGGCCCATCTCCCGCAGCCGTCCGGGATCGGCCAGCAGCTCGTCCGCCGCCGCCGCAAGGGACGGCGGATCGCGCGGCGCGACGACCAGACCATTCTCGCCATGGCGGACCGCGTACCGCGTGCCGGAGACGTCGGTCGCGACGACCGGCAGCCCGCTGGCCGCCGCCTCGCAGAGCACCCGCGCCATGCCCTCGTTGTCGGATGAGAGCACGAGCAGGTCGGCCGCGGCCATGGCCGCGCGCACGTCCGTCGCGAAACCCGGCATGAGCACGACATCCTGCAGACCCAGGCGCTGCCGCTGCGCTTCGAGCGCCGGTCGCAAGAACCCCTCGCCCAGGATCAGCAGCCGCGCCGACGGCCAGGCCGCTCGCAATCGCGCCATCGCCTCGAGCAGGCCGGCGTGGTCCTTCTGCGGCGTCAACGAACCCACGTTCAGGAGCAAGGGCGCGCCGGCAGGGATGCCCAGCGTACACCGCCAGGCGGCAGCCGCGGCGACGGCCTCCGGCTCCCAGCGTGGTTGCCAGGCTGACAGATCGACCCCGTTGACGATCACCGCCACCCGCTGCGGAGCGATCCACGGCCTCTGCAGCAGCGCCTCACGGATCTCCGGCGCGTTGACGACGACCTTGTCGACCAGGCGGAAGACCAGCCGTCGCTTGAGATCCTGCCGGGGAATCAGGCGCAGCCCGAGCCGCATGACCACGCGCGGCCGCCGCCGGCCGATGCCGCGGGCGGCCAGCCCGCCGAGCAGATCCTCGCGCCAACGGGTCAGCAGAACCGTCTCGCAACGAAAGCCGGCCATCTCCCCACGCAGACGCCACAGGCCCGGCAGATCGCCGTCGGCCCGCAGATCGATCCGCCCGACGTCCAGGCCGGCGCGACGTGCGGGTTCGGCCACCACCTCGCTGCTGCAAAGCAAACGCACGCGCGCGCCGCGCGCGATCATTCCCGCCGCCACCTGCACAGCCCAATGCTCGTTGCCGCCCCAGCTGCGGCTCGTGTTCACCACCAGGAGGCGCCGCTCGCTCACCGTCCGCGCTCCTGCACCCGGAACTGCAGGTTGTAGAGGTCGGCATAGGCCCCACCGGCCCGCAGCAACTCCTCGTGGCTGCCGGATTCGACGATGCGGCCGTTGCGCAGCGTGTAGATGCGGTCGGCGCGACGCACTGTGCTCAGCCGGTGGGCGATCACGAACGTCGTGCGATTGCGGACGAGGCGATCGATCGCCTCCTGGACGAGCCGTTCACTCTCGGTGTCCAGCGAGCTGGTCGCCTCGTCCAGGATGAGGATCGGCGGATCTTTGAGGATCGCGCGGGCGATGCTCAGCCGTTGGCGTTCACCGCCGGACAGCGTGGCGCCGCGATCGCCGATCACGGTCTCGTAACCCAGCGGCAGGCGCGCGATGAACTCGTGCGCATTCGCGGCGCGAGCGGCCGCCTCGATGCGCTCCGGCGGGACGTCCGCCAGTCCGTAGGCGATGTTGCTGCGGACCGTGTCGTTGAAGAGGATGATCTCCTGCGTCACGATGCCCAGGTTGCGGCGCAGCGACCGCAGCGTCACCTCACGGACGTCGCGACCATCGATCAGGACCGCGCCCGCCTGGGGATCGTAGAAACGCGGCAGCAGGTCGACAAGGGTCGACTTGCCCGCGCCGCTGCTGCCCACCAGAGCGACGACTTCTCCCGGCGCCGCCGTGAGGTCGATATCTCGCAAAACGGGTTCGCCCGGCAGGTAGGCGAAGCTGACAGCCCGGTATTCGACCCGACCGCGGATCGGCGGCAACTCCGCTTTGCCCTCGTCGTCTTTCGTCTCCGGTTCGGCATCCAGGATGGTGAAGAGGCGGTCGGCGGCGGCCATGCCTTCCTGGATGCCGTTGTTGACCTGGCTGAGCTCCTTGATCGGGTGCACCATCGAGAACAGGCAGATCATGAAGACGAAGAAGGCCTCCGGCGCGATCGTCTGTTCGACCAGGACCTGGCGGCCGCCATACCAGAGGATGAAGATCCCGACGATGGCTGAAAGCTGCTCGGACAGCGGCGAGCTAAGCCGCCCGGTGCGCGCGATCTTGAACATGTCGCGGAACAAGCGCTCGCTTTCACGGAGGAAACGTTGCCGCTCGAACGCCTCCATCGCGAAGGCCTTGACCACGCGGATGCCGTAGACCACCTCCTGCAATACGCTCGTGACGTCGGCCAGCCGCTCCTGCTGGCGGTGGCTGTAACGGCGCAGGCTCTTGCCGATGCGCACGATGACGCCGATGGACAGCGGCAGCACCAGCAGCGCGACCAGGGTCAGCTTCCAACTGATGTACATGCAGACCGCGAAGTAGGACACGATCAACAGCGGATCGCGGACCAGGTTGGAGAAGCTGACGTTGACCGTCTTGTTGGCGATCTGCACGTCATTGGTGGCCCGGCTGATAAGTTCGCCGGCACGGTGGCGGTGATAGAACGAGAGCGGCAGGTAGAGCAGAGCGGCGAAGATGTCGTCGCGCATGTCCTTGATCACCCGCTGGCCGACCCAGGTCATGAGCACCGCGCCGCAATATTGGGTGATGTTCTTGAGCAGGAACAACAGGAAGATCATCAGAACGACCCGCTGCAGAGCATCCAGAGGCTCGCCGCGCAGCAACCAGGCGTTGATGGCAGCCAGACGCTCGTCGATGCTCTGTTTCAGACCGCCGCCCAGAGGCAGACCGGCCAGCGTGTCGCCGGATGGCGCGTCGCCAGCCGGCGATGTGGAGATCGCGGTGTGCGGCGGCGCCGAGTCGTCGATCGCCGCCGGACCGTCTTGCTGTTGGAGCCGGAACATGGCCTGCAGGATCGGTCCGGTCATCACCATGGTCGCGCTCGTCGCGAGCGAGAACAGCACGGTCATCACGACAGACCCGAGCACCTGGAGCAGGTAGGGTCGGATGCGACGCAACATGCGCAGATACGTGTTCACGGCGGGCTGGCGGCACGATGACCGCCGGGTCTGGGTCCAGGGTCGCGCGGTCCCCCGGTGGGATCGCCCGGCAAGACTGCCTGCAAACCGGCCGCCGGTCAAGATCGGGACAGCGTCAGGGCTCCGGGAGTCAGGGCGCGAGCGGCGAACCGGCGCCGCGCGGCGGCGCGACCGCCACCAACCCTGCCGTCGGATCCGCGAGAGCCCGCAGGGCCGTTTCGTAGCGGCCCGCGGGGTTCCACAGGCACCAGCCCGCGCCGCCGGCGGCCTGCGCGGCGCGGATCTGCGCCGCCACGTAGCCAGGCGCGTAATCGCGCACCCGCCAGGGGAAGGCCTGCAGCCAAGGCCTGATATGGACAGCGTCGCCGGCCTGGGCGCGGAAGCGCCGCACGCCTTCGGCGATCAGGAATTCGGGATGATCGCCGGGCCGATCGAGACCTTCGAACCCCGGCGCGAAGTGCGATGGATAGATCATCGGGCAGATAACGTCGAGGTGTCGGGCCAGGCTCGGGACATGCTGGCCGGTCAAGGCGAGATCCTCGGTGCGATCCCAGGCCATGATCCCGAAGAGGTCCGCCGACAGGCGGCAATCGAGAGCCCGCAACGTGTCGTGGAGGCTGGCGACGAACCGCGTGATGACCTGTTGCCGACGCGCGGCCGTCGCGGCGAGGTCGCCGCGGCAATCGCCGCGCCAGCCGTTGGTCGGAAAGCGCACGTAGTCGATCTGGACCTCGTCGACGCCGGCACGCGCCAGTTCGATCGCCAGGTGGATGTTGTATTCACGCACGGCCGGCGCAGCGGGGTCCATCCAGACGCACCCGCGCTCGGTCCAGGGCTGGCCGCGGGCGTCGTGCAGGGCGAACTGCGGCAGGCGTCGACCGAGTTCGCCGTCGAGGAACAGCGCGAGGCGGGCCACCACCCAGAGGTCGCGTTCGTGCAGGCGGCGCACGAGGTCGCGCAGATCGCCGACCACCGGCGCCGTCCGCCCTTCGCCCCAGCTGGCCAGCGGGTGCTGGCTGCGGAAACTGACGCCGCCGTCGATGTCCTTGGCGTCGAACACCACGCCGTTGCCGCCGCGTCTGGTGAAGCTGTCGATGCGCGCGAACACGCTCTGGTAGCCGCAGACCGGCCCCGGCAGGTAGATGCCGCGCAGCTGGGACCCGTCGTGCGTCCGCTGGACCGCACGCGGCGGCGGCGCTTCGCGCCAGACCGGGATCTCCAGCGTCTGACCGACGCGCAGCAGGTGGTCGTCCTGCAATCCGTTGGCCTGTCGAATCGCCGCCAGGCAGTCGATCTGGCTGTACCAGCCCGCCTCCCCGCGGTAGGCGATGGCCAGGCGGTTGAGCGTATCGCCGGCGCGCACGACGTGGGTGATGGGCGCCTGCAGCGGCGGCGCCTGGGGATGCTCAGCGGAGGCGGCCGCTTCCGGGGCGGAGGGGGTGGCCGCCAGCAGGGCGGCCGCCATCGCGCTGAGAGCTCGGCGGCGGAGCGTGGCAATGTGCATGGTTCGCGTGGTCCTTCGCTGCCGCGGGATCGTTCCTTGCAACATCCGTGGTCGTCGAGGCCACGACGTGCAACTCGCGGACCCGCGCCGAGCCAGTCCGGCACGCGGCGGCAGGCGACCGGCGCGGCGATTCGGCGCCGCAGCGCCGGCGGCAGTCAGACCAGATGGATCGAGACCGGGCAATGGTCCGAGCCCAGGACCTCGGGATGGATCGCGGCGCGCCGCAGGCGTGGCCGCAGGGCCGGCGAGATCACGACGTAGTCGATGCGCCAGCCGATGTTCTTCTCGCGCACTCCCCGGCGATTGCTCCACCAGGTGTAGTGGCCGCCGCCGGACTCGAATTCGCGAAAGGTATCGATGAACCCCGCGGCGAGGATGCGGTCGAAACTGGCGCGCTCCTCGTCGGTGAAGCCAGGGTTGCGCCGGTTCTGCTGCGGGTTGGCGAGGTCGATCTCCTTGTGGGCGACATTCAGATCGCCGCAGAAGACGACCGGCTTGCGCTCGCCGAGCGCCGAAACGTAGGCCAGGAATGCGGGATCCCAGACCCGGGTGCGCCAGTCCAGGCGGGTCAGCTCCCGCTGCGCGTTCGGGGTGTAGACCGAGACCACGTAGAGGTCGGCGAACTCCAGAGCCAGGACGCGACCCTCGCCATCGAGCTCCGGCCGGCCGATACCGCGCCGAACGGCCGACGGCGTGCGCCGCGTCAATACGGCCACACCGCTATAGCCGGGCTTGGCGGCGGGATTCCAGTGCGCCTCGTAGCCCAGCAGATCGAGGTCGACCTGGTCCGGCAGCGCACGGGTCTCCTGCAGGCAGATCACATCAGCGCCGCAGCCGGCGAGCCATTGCCCGCCGCCCTTGCGCAGGCAGGCGCGCAGGCCGTTGACATTCCAGGATACGACGTGCACGGGCTCTCCTCCGGTTCGAGCGTCGAGGCCGGAATATTCCGGTGAGCGCCTGGAACGTCAAGCTCGGCGTGCCTAACCGGCGGTTGCGCGGCTGCGGTTTCCATGCCACAATGCTGCCGACATCCACACGGAGGTGGGCATGCCGAGGCGATTCTTGCTGACCGGCGGCGGTACCGGCGGCCACGTCACGCCGGCGCTGGCCGCCGCCGGAGCTCTGGCTGAACGCTACCCCGACGCAGAGTTTCGCTACGCCGGATTGGCCGGGAAGGCCGAGGCCACGATGGCCCCCCGCGCGGGCATCCCTCTGGTCCGCGTTTTCGGTCGCGGTCTGCCCGGTGCGGGATTGGGACTCCTTCCGTTCGTCTGGCATCTGGGCTGGGGCATCCTGGCCGCGCTGGGCATCCTGCTGCGATATCGCCCCGACCTGATCCTCGCCACCGGCGGCTACGTCGCCGCGCCGATCGTCCTCGCCAACAGCCTGCTGCGGCGGCTGCGCCTGGCCCGCACGCCGCTCCTGGTGCACGAGCAGAACGTGCAACTCGGCCGCTTGAACCGTCTCGCGGCCCAGGTCGCCGACCTCGTGGCGGTGACCTTCCCCGAAACCCTGCAGGAGATTCCCGCCGGGCGCGGGCTCTATGTCGGCTACCCGGTTCGCCAGAGCTGCCGGCGCGCGCGGCGCGAGGCCGCCCGGCACGCTCTCGGCCTGCCGGCGGAGGCGCAGGTCGTCTTCGCCTTCGGCGGCAGCCAGGGTGCGCGCACCCTCAATCGGGCGGTCGCCGACGCGGCGCCCGCGCTGCTGGCCAGAGCAGATCTCTGGCTCCTCCACGGCTGCGGTCGGCCGTTCGGCAAGCGCATTGCGCGCGGCGCCTACCACGGCCTGGCCGACGTCGCCGCTCACCTGCGCGAGAAGGCGCCGGATCTGGCGGATCATCCGCGCTACCGCCGCTACGATTTCATCGACGACATGGCCTCGTGCTACGCCGCCAGCGACCTGGTGATCTGCCGCGCCGGCGCCGGCTCGCTCATGGAGGTCTGCGCGCAGGGCAAGGCCGCGATCGTCATCCCCAAGGCGAATCTGCCCGGCGATCACCAGGTGCGAAATGCGCGGGTGCTGGAGCGCGCCGGCGCCTGCCGCGTGCTCTACGAGCGGCTCGATCCCTTGGCCCCGCGGTCCGAGGAACCGCGCGTGCCAGGCGCGCGCCTGGCCGAACTCGTGCACCGCCTGCTGGACGACGAGCCGCTGCGCGGCCGCATGGCGACGGCCGCCGCGGGTCTGGTCGCCACCGATGCCGCACGCCTCCTGGCCGACTGCGCCGCCCACCTGCTCGGGGCGAGCGCGCTGCCCGCGCCGCCGGTGCCGCCGGCGACGCCCGCCGATCGGGTCATGGGCCGCGACGCCGGCGACCTGGAACGCCTGCTGGCGGCGGTCGCGACCGAAGTCGAACCGCCTCTCGACAGCGCCGAGCGGGATGTCCTGCTGACCAAGATCGATGATCTGCTGGCCAGCCGGAACTGGCTGCTGCGGGCCCGCGGCGCCCGGCTCGCCGGCCTGGCCGGCTATCGCGACGTGGCCGGAGTGCTCTCGGTCATGGCGGGGCAGGACGAGCCCATGGTGCGCCGCGACGCCTTGAAAGGTCTACGCGGACTCGGCCCGCGTGCCTTGCCGCCCGAGGCGATGGCGGCGGTGCTCGCGCGAGGGCTCGCCGACAATTACTACGAGGCGCGCAGCGAGGCCGCCCTGACCGCGGCGTTGTGCAACGGACAGCTCGACGTACACGAGCGCGGCCGGCTCGCGATCAGGCTGGCGGATCTCTGCCGCGACCGCAGCTTCGAGGTGCGTATGGCGGCCGTCCGCGCGCTCGGCCGCCTGGCCGACACCGCGGCGCCGACGCTGACCGCTCTGGCGGGCGTGCGGTTCGACCCGGTCTGGAAGGTGCGCAGCGCGCTCTTCCAAGCCTACGCCGAGTTGACCGAACGCGGCATCATCGCCCCGGACGAGGCCGAGACAGCGCTCGCCGCGGTGCTGATCACGGCCAACGGCTACGCGACCGAATACGAGATCCGCCACCGTCGCAACGAAGCCCTGCGGCGCATCCATCGCCGGGAGTCCTGAGATGCTCTACTTCCTGCTGCGCGCGCTCGAGGAGATCGGCGGCCCGGCGGTCTTCCGTTACGTGACGTCGCGCTCCGCGCTCGCGTTCATCACCGGGTTCCTGTGCGTTCTGTTGGTCGGCCGCCCGCTCATCAACTGGCTCTACAGCCGCGGCTTCCGCTCGTTCGAACGCTCCTACGGCGACATCAATACGACGGCCAAGACGGGCACGCCCATCATGGGCGGTCTGCTCATGGCGCTGGGCGGCCTGGGCGCGTCCTTCCTGTGGTGCGATCTGACCAACCCGTTCGTCTGGGTGCTCTTCGCGGCGGCGATCTACTTCGCCGGCTTCGGCCTGTTGGACGATTGGCTCAAGATCCGGCACCGCAATCCGGATCGCGGCCTGTCGCGGCCGGTCAAGCTCCTGAGCCAGATCCTCTTCGGCCTGGGCCTGGGGCTCTACCTCGCATGGCCCGAGATCTCGCCGTTCCCGGGACAGGTCGGCACCCAGCTGCAGATCCCGTTCCTGAAAGGCGCGGTCGTGGATCTGCGTTTCGGCATCCTGGCCTGGAGCGCCTTCTACATCGCGTACCACGTCAACGCGGTCAACATCACGGACGGCATGGACGGTCTGGCCACCGTGCCGGCGATCCTGGTCTTCGCCGTCATCGCCACGTTCGCCTACATCGCCGGCAACGTGCAGCTCTCGACCCACTACCTCTACGCGTTCATTCCGCGCTCCGCCGAGATCACCGTCTTCTGCGCCGCGATCATCGGCGCCGGTCTCGGCTTCCTCTGGTACGTCTGCCACCCGGCGAGCGTGTTCCTGGGCGACACCGGTTCGCTCTTCATCGGCGGCGTGCTGGGCACCGCGGCGCTGATGATCCGCCAGGAGCTCGTCTGCCTGCTGGCCGGACTGATCTTCCTCGCCGAACTGCTCTCGACCTTCGTCCAGGAGCAGATCGGCTTCCGGCTGCTGAAACGGCGGCTGCTGCCCCGCGCCCCGCTGCATCACGCATTCCAGCACCGGGGCATGGCCGAAAGCAAGATCGTCGTGCGGTTCTGGATCATCTCCCTGATCTGCGCGGCGTTCGCGCTTTTGACGATCAAGTTCCGCTGACGAGTCGCCGCTCCATCCGCCAGGCGTAGAGCACCGGCACGATGAAGAGCGTCAACAGCGCCATCATCATGCCGCCGAAGGCCGGGATCGCCATCGGCACCATGATGTCCGCGCCGCGGCCGGTCAGCGTCAGCACGGGCAGCAGCGCCAGGATCGTGGTCGCCGAGGTCATCAGCGCCGGCCGCACGCGCCGCACGGCGCCGGCGATGACCGCGCGCCGCACCTCGTCGCGCGTCTCGGGCCGCCGCCGCCGGAAGCTCTGGTCCAGGTAGGTCGCCATCACCACGCCGTCGTCCGAGGCGATGCCGAACAGGGCCAGGAATCCCACCCAGACGGCGACCGAGAGATTCACCGTGCCGATCCGGAAGAGGTCGCGCAACTCGACCCCCAGCACCGACACGTCCAGGAACCAGCTCTGCCCGTACAGCCAGATCAGCCAGAAGCCGCCGGCCCAGGCGACGAACACGCCCGAAAAGATCATCAGCGCGGTGGCCGTGGCGCGGAACTGCAGGTACAGCACCAGGAAGATCGTCAGCATCGCCACCGGCACGATGAGGCGCAGCGTGCGCTCGCTGCGCACCTGGTTCTCGAAGCTGCCGGCGAACGACCAGCTCACGCCCGCGGGCACCACGAGATCTCCATTCGTGCGGCCGCGCTCCAGGTGATCGCGCGCGGCCTCGACCACGGTCATCTCCGCGAGGCCCGGCTGGCGGTCGAAGATCACGTAGTTGACCAGGAAGTTGTCCTCGCTCTTGATCGCCATCGGCCCCTGCACGTACCTCACGCTGGCGACCTCGCCGAGCGGTACGAAGGCTCCGTTCATCGCGCGCAGCACGATGTCCTCGAGGTCGTCGATCGACTGGCGGCGCTCCCGCGGGTAGCGCACCGTGACGTTGTAGCGGGCGCGGTCCTCGACGGTCACCGTGGCCATCATGCCAGCGACCGCGGTCTCGAGCGTCATGTGCAGGTGCGCGAGCGAGATGCCGTGGCGCGCGAGCTGGGCGCGGTCGGGCACGACCTCCAGATAGGGGCTGCCGACCGGCCGGTCGGCGACCACGGTGATCGGGTTGACCTGCGGCACCTCCTTGAGCGCGGCCTCGATCGCGAGCGACGCCGCGTCGAGAGCGGCCAGCGTCGGGCCCTTGACCTTCACGCCCATCGGCGCCCGCAGGCCGGACTGCAGCATGACCTGACGCGTGCTGATCGGCTGCAGCATGGGCGCGCTGGTGGTGCCGGTGAGCTTGGTCACGGCGACGATCTCCTGCCAGATGTCCTGGGGCGACCGGATGTGGTCGCGCCACAGCCGCACCCGGCGGCCGTGCTCGTCGCGGCCGAACTCGGGGTGGTAGTTGATGATCGTCTCGATCATCTCGATCGGCGCCGGGTCGAGCGCCGACTCGGCGCGGCCCAGCTTGCCCACCACCTGCGACACCTCCGGCACGGTCAGCATCGCCTGGTCGAGCTTGCGCAGCACGTCGAGCGCCTCGCTGAGGCTCGCGTGCGGCATCGTCGTGGGCATGTACAGGAACGACCCCTCGTCCAGGGGCGGCATGAACTCGCGTCCCAGGCCGGGAAACGCGTGGCGCGGCCCCGTCCAGAGTCGCGACCACGCCGATCCGTCGCCCTGCGCCCGCCCGGCCCCCGGCAGGAACGCGAACACGCGGTCGAAGCCGAGCCAGATCGTCAGGCCGCCGAGCGCGACCAGCAGCGGCAGCGCGAGGAAACGCCGCTTGTGGGCCAGCGCTCGCGCGAGCAGCGCCGGGTAACCCCGCTGGAAGAGCGCGAACACCAGCAGCAACCCCACGACGGCGATCAGCACGAAGACCGCGCTGACCAGCAGGCTGCGGTCCAGGCCGAGCGGCCGCCAGCGCGCCGCCAGCACCAGCAGCGCCGCCACCGCGACCGCCAGGAACAGCACCCGACCCCGCAGCCAGTCCGGCAGGCGGGCCGCGCCGCGAGCCAGTAGCCCGGGCCCGGCGCCCGCCCGGCGCGCGCGCCGCCTCACGCCGGCCAGCTGCAGCAGCGGCGGCAGCGCGACGACCGCCAGCAGCAACGAGGCCACCAGGGCGAACGTCTTGGTGAACGCCAGCGGCCGGAAGAGCTTGCCCTCGGCCGCGGTCAGCGTGAACACGGGCAGGAAGCTGATCACCGTCGTCATCACGGCGGTCAGGATCGCCGGCGCCACCTCGCCCGCCGCGTCGCGGATCACCTGGGTGCGGGGCGTGGCGGGGTCGGACTCCCGCAGGCGGCGCTGCACGTTCTCGACCAGGATCACGCCCATGTCGACCATCGTGCCGATGGCGATCGCGATGCCCGAGAGCGCGACGATGTTGGCCTCGACGCCCGCCAGCTTCATGGCCGCGAAGCAGAGCAGCACCGCGACGGGCAGCATCCCGGCCACCAGCAAGCTGCCGCCCAGGGTGCGCATCATCAGCACGATCACCAGCACGGTGATCAGGATCTGCAGCGTGAGCGCCTCGCCGAGCGTGCCGAGCGTCTCGCGGATCAGCCCCGAGCGATCGTAGAAGGGCACGATCGTCACCTGGCTCGTCGTGCCGTCGGCGAGCGTGCGCGACGGCAGCGCGGGCGCGATCTCGCGGATCTTCGCCTTGACGCGCTCGATCGCCGCGAGCGGATTCTCGCCGTGGCGCACGACCACGATGCCGCCGGCCGCCTCGGCGCCGCCGACGTCCAGGGCGCCGCGGCGCATGCCCGGTCCGTGCGTCACGTGGGCGACCTCGGCGACGGTGACCGGCACGTTGTCGCGCACCGCGACCACCGCGGCGGCGATGTCCTCCGCCGAGCGCACGTAGCCGGTGCCGCGCACCATGTACTCGACGCGGTTGATCTCGATGGTGTGCGCGCCCACCTCCTGGTTGCCTTCGCGCACCGCGGTGACGACGTCCTGGAGGTCGAACCCGAAGAGGCGCAGCGCGTCGGGGTCCACCTCGACCTGATACTCGAAGACATGGCCGCCGACCGCCGCCACTTCGGCGATCCCCTCGGCGCCGAGCAGAGCGTCGCGCACCTGGAAATCCTGGATCGAGCGCAATTCCTGCGGATCCCAGCCTCCCGCGGGACGGCCGTCCGGCGTGCGGCCCTCGAGCGTGTACATGAACACCTGGCCGAGCGCCGTGGCGTCGGGTCCGAGCGTCGGCTGCACGCCGGGCGGCAGGGTGCCCGGCGGCAGGCTCGCCAGCTTCTCGAGGATGCGCGTGCGCGAGGCGTAGAAATCGGAGCGGTCGTCGAAGATGACGTAGATGGTCGAGAAGCCGAGATAGCTGTAGCTGCGCACCGTGCGCACCTGGGGCACGCCCATCAGCGCCGCGGTGAGCGGATAGGTGATCTGGTTGTCGACATCGCGCGGCGAGCGGCCCGACCACTCGGTGAAGACGATCTGCTGGTTCTCGCCGAGATCGGGGATGGCATCGACCGGCACGGGGTCGCGCGCCAGGCCGCCGAGGTTCCAGTTGAACGGCGCGACCAGCACGCCCCAGCCGGCCAGAAGCACCAGGCCGAGCACGACGACGAGCTTGTTCGCCAGGCACCAGCCGATGAACCGGATCACGGCGCCGCCTCCTGGCGGGGTTCGATGCGGGCCGCCTCGTAGCCGCAACGCAGCATGCGAGCGCCGAAGTACGGATTGGCGACGGTAGCGTCGACTTGCAGCCAATCGGCGCCGTTGTCGCCGAAGGCCATCGGGCAGTGCACGAGCAGCAGGGGCCGGTCGCCCGTCCAGCCGACCGCGCGGATCGAGAGCCAGAGCGCGTCGGAGAGCGGTTTGAACGCCGCACGCATGGCCTCGATGTCGCCGGCGGCCTCGCGCACGGCGGCGGCCGCGGCCACCAGATCCGGGATCGCCTCGCTGCAGTGGCCGCCGAAGACCTCGCCCAGCGCCGCGGCGGCGGCCGCCGCTCCAGCGGCGTCGTCGGCGGCCAGCGCGGCGGCCAGCGGCAGGTAGGTGGCCACGACCCGCGGCGCCATGTTCGCGTAGCAGGGCGGGATGTCGGGCAACTCGGGCTCGGCCGCCGGCGGCTCGGGCAGCATCATGCTCGGCCGGGCCTGGATCTGCAGGGCGCTGTCGAGCTTGAAGGCGCCGTGGACCACGACGCGCTCGCCCTCGGCCAGCCCCTCGCGCACCGGGAACCAGTCGCCTGCGCGCGGACCGAGCACCACGTCGCGGCCCTGGAAATGAGGCTCCTCGCCGGGCAGACGCACGTAGACCACCGCCCGCCGTCCGGTCAGCAGGGGCGCGGTGGCCGGCACCACCAGCGGCGCCTCCTCGCCGGCGCGACCTTCGCGCAGGCCGCCCGCCGCGGTCAATTCGGCCTGGACCTCGCCACGCGCCAGCATGCCGGGCCGCAGGCGGCCGTCGCGGTTGTCCGCGTCCAGACGGACGCGCACCGAGCGCGTACGCTCGTCGAGCAAAGGGTCGATGAACACCACGTCGCCCGTGAACAGTTCGCCGGGCAGCGCGGCCACCGTGAAGGCGGCGGTCTGGCCCACGGCGAGCCACGGCAGGTCGCGCTCGAAGGCGGCCAGTTCGACCCACACGCGCCCGAGGTCGGCGATCGCCAGCAGCGGCGCGCCGGTTGCCACGTAGGCGCCTTCGACCGCGTCGCGCCGCACCACGGTGCCGGCGCTCGGAGCCGTGATCGTGATGCGTTCGCCGTCGGCGGCGGCCACTGCGTCGGGTTCGAGGTCCCACAGGCGCAGGCGCTGGTGCACGGCGGCGAGGTTGGCCGCCGCGCCGGGCTCGCCCCGCGCCGCCGCCTCGCGCGCGGCGAGCAGCTCGGCCCGCGCGCGGTAGAGTTCGGGCGAGTAGATATCGGCGAGCTTCTCGCCGCGGCGCACGCTGCGACCCGTGAAATCGATATGCAGGCGCTCGATGCGTCCTGGCACGCGCGCGCTGATCACGCGCTGGCGCGTCTCGTCGACGACGATCTTGCCCACCAGCGACACAGCACGCGCGACGAACCAACGCTCGACGGGCGCGGTCTGGATCTCGGCCAGGGCGACCGCGTTCGCCGAAAGCACGAGATCCCGTGGACCGAGGCCTTCGCGCCCGTCATCGACGAGCGGGATCAGGTCCATGAAACAGATCGGGCATTCGCCGGGCGCTGGGAGCTGGAACTGCGGGTGCATGCTGCACGTCCAGACCGTCGGCGCCGCCGCGGCTGCGGCCTGGTCGCCGGCGGCGTGCGGATCGCCAGCGCCGCCACCGGCGCCCCGGGCGAGGAAGCCGAGGAAGAAGGCGGCGCCGAGCGCCAGGCCCGCCAGGACGAGTCGGTTGCGACGGTTCATGATCCGCTCCTTGCGGCGAGGTCGAGCGAGGCGGGCAGTGTCCCCCGGGCCTCGTCCAGGTCGGCGGCCGCCACGACGAGGTCGCGCCGCGCGGCCAGCAGCGACAACTCCAGATCCAGCAGCGTTCGCTGCGCCGCGAGCACGTCGGCGAAGGAAGCGCCCTCGGCGCGGTAGGCGGCGAGCACCGTCTCGTAGGCCTGGCGCGCGAGCGGCAACAGCTCGCCGTCGTAGAGGTCGCGGCGGCGGCGCGCATCACGCCAGCTGGCGAGCGCGACCTCCGCGCGCGCGTCGAGCACCTGTTGCAGCGCCCGGCGTTCGGCATCGGCGCTACGCCCGACGGCGGCCGCGGCGGCAGCGGCGCCGTCGTACTTGCCGCGCCAGATCGGAAGGCTGAGCCCGACCTTGGCGCGCACCGCCTCGCTGCGGTCGCCGCCAGGATCCATGCCGCGCGCCTGCATGCTGATCCAGTCGACACCCAAGCTCAGCGCCGGACGCCCCGCCCTGCGCGCAGCCTCGCTATCGGACCGCGCAGCCGAGGCGCGGCGCGAAAGCGCGGCCAGTCTCGGATGCGCGCTCGTATCGGCAGGCGCGACCGCGATATCTTCGGCCTCGCCTGCATCCAGCGCGGCCGGCAGCGCGAGCGGCGACTGCGCATCGCGACCCAGGGCGCTGTTGAGGCGGCTGCGCGCGGCGATGAGGTCTTCGTGCAGCCGCGCCAGCTGGTCCTCGCGACGGGCGCGTTCGACCTGCGCCTGCAACACGTCGCCATAACGGCCGTGGCCGGCCTCGTAGGCGGCGCGCACGCTGGTCTCGAGGCCTCGCGCAAGATCTCGCTGCGCGCGCAAGACGGCGGCGTTCTCGCCCAGCCACGCCGCATGCGCCCAGGCGCGCCGCACCGCCGCGGCCACCTCGACCTCTGTCGCCTGCCGGCGCGACGACGCGGCCTCGGCCAACGCCGCGGCGGCCTCGGCCCGCGCGGCGAGCGTGCCCGGCCAGGGCAGCGTCTGGGTCAAGGAGAGCATGGTCTCGCGCGGCCCCTCGACCATCTCGGCCCACATGAGCATCGGATCGGGGGCCGAGCCCGCCTGACGCACGCGTTCGACGGACGCCGCCTCCTCGGCGGCCGCCGCCTGCAGCAAGGGATGAACGGCGAGCGCATGGGCCAGCAGGCCCGCGAGGTCGTCGCCCGCGGGAAGCGCGTCGGCCCCGGCCACGGTCACGGCCGGCGCGCCCGGCCGTGCCGCAACGTATTGCGGAGCGGTCGCCGGCGACTCCACCGTCGCGGCGCAGGCGACCGCTTGCAGGAAGGCCCCGAGCAGAAGGATCACGATCGGCGGTCCTTTCGATTCGCGCGCCGGTTCGCCGGTCCCGTTTCCTGGCGATCACTGCCGGCCGGCCGGCCGCGCACGGCGGACCAGACGAGGACGGCCAGCAGAGCCACCCCGAGCAGATTGAACACCAAGGCCATGAGACGCTCCGTTGCTGAGATGCTGTCCGCGCAGCGCCCCGAAGCAGGATCCTGGCCATATAGTTAATCCATTGCAATTAAACAACTTGAAATAATCGACGATGCGGAATAGAGAAATGTGTTCATCATGATTCTTCAGTGTGGAGAATATTCTCCATGGCTTGGTCTTCGGCTACGAGAGGTGACCGTGTGACGGAAACGTTCCGCCGCTGGGGATCGATCGCCCTGATGGTGCTGGTCATCACTCTGATGCATTACAACACCGCCATGCACATCCACGCCGCGCACGGAATCTACCGGCGCCTCTACTACTTCCCCATCATCATCGCAGCGTTCCGTGGCGGCCGGCAGGCCGGTTGGTGGACGGCGGTGATCATCTGCCTGCTCTACATCCCCCACGCCTTCGGGCTCGTCGGTTTCGACCCCGCGAGCACGCTCGAAAAGGTGCTCGAGATGATGCTCTACCTGGCCGTGGGCCTGGTGACGGGAACCCTAGAGGACCGCGAGCGGCGTACGCGCGACGAGCTGGGCCGCGCGCTCGGCGAGCGCGAGCGCCTGCAGGAGGAGGTGGTACGCAGCGCCCGACTGGCCGCCGTCGGCCAGCTCTCGGCGGGACTCGCCCACGAGATCCGCAATCCGCTGGCTTCCATCAGGGGAGCGGCCCAGATCCTGGGCGACGTCGCCGGCGCCCAGAAGGACGATCCGGAAGCGGCCGCCGCCCGCGCACGCATGCTCGCCGTGCTCCAGGAAGAGACCACCCGCCTGAACGAGGTGCTGACACGTTTCCTCGGCTTCGCTCGGCCGGCCTCCGGCGGCAGCAGTCGCTTCGACATCGGCGGCGAGCTGCGGCGGCTCGGCGACCTGCTCGCGCACCGTTCGGCGGCGCCCCGCGTGCAGGTCGATGTTCTCGCGGGCAGCCACCCCTGCCGCGGCGACCTCACGCAGATCCGCCAGCTGCTGCTCAATCTCGGACTCAATGCGGCCGCGGCCGCCGGTCCGGCGCCGGCCGGAGAGGTCCACCTGCGACTTGCGTCCACGCCGGCCGAGTTCGTGGTCGCGATCACCGACAACGGCCCCGGCTTCACGCCGGAAGCGGCGCAGAACTTCGGCACGCCATTCTTCACGACGCGCGCGGGAGGCACGGGACTCGGGCTGGCGACGAGCGTGCGCCTGGCCCGCGACAACGGCGGCGACGTCGCGCTCGACGCGTCGTATCGCGGCGGGGCGCGCGTCGTGCTGCGATTGCCCGCGCCCGCGGAAGGCGAAGCGTGATGGCCCATGTGCTGCTGATCGACGACGATCGCAACCTGCGCGAAGTGGTCGGATTCATCCTGCGCGAGGCCGGCCACGCGGTGACGGCCGCCGCGACGGCCGAAGCGGGACTCGCGCACTGCGCGCGCACCAGCTTCGACCTGGTCATGACCGACATGAGGATGCCGGGGCGCGATGGCATGGCGGTGCTCGAGGCCGTGCTGCCGTCGGGCGTGCCGGCCATCGTGCTGACCGCCCACGGCACGGTCGCCCAGGCGGTGGCGGCCATGCAGCTGGGCGCGTCTTCCTATCTCCTGAAACCGTTCGAGCGCGCCGAACTGCTCGTGGCGGTCGACAAGGCCCTGGCCGAAAGCGCGCTGCGGCGCGACAACGCCAACCTGCGCGATCTGCTGCGGCGGCGGCAGGCCGCAGGCGGACTCGTCTACCGCTCGGCCGCGATGGCCCGCGTGCTGGACACGGCGCGGCGCGCGGCCGCCAGCGACGCGCCGATCCTGATCACCGGCGAGAGCGGCACGGGCAAGGAGCTGGTCGCCCGGCTCATCCATGACGCCAGCGGGCGCTGGGAAGGACCGCTGGTGACGGTCAACTGCGGCGCGGTGAGCGGCGAGCTGATGGCTTCCGAACTCTTCGGACATCGGCGCGGCGCCTTCACCGGAGCGGAACGCGACCACGGGGGGCGCATCCGCGCCGCGCACGGCGGCACGCTCTTCCTCGACGAGATCGGCGAGCTGCCGTACGGCGTGCAGCCGAAGCTCCTGCGCGCGCTCGAGCATCGGCAGATCGACCCCGTCGGCGGCGACGGGCCGCTGGAGGTGGATTTCCGCCTCGTCTGCGCGACGAACCGCGATCTGGTCGCCGCTGCCCGCGACGGGACGTTCCGCGAGGACCTCTACTACCGCGTCGCCATCGTCGTGCTGCAGCTGCCGCCTTTGCGGCAGCGCGCGGAGGACATTCCGCCCCTGTGGGAGCATTTCACGCGGCTGCACGGCGGCGACGGCGTCCGCACCAGCGACGCGCTGATGTCGGAACTGGCGGCGCGATCCTGGCCGGGCAACGTGCGCGAGTTGCGCAATCTCAACCAGCGGCTGGTCGTGCTCCGGCAAGGCGACCTGCTGGATATCGCAGACCTGCAACGCATCGCGTCGCCGGCGCCCGCCAGCGGCGAGGCGACCGACGCCCAGCTGGCGCTGCCGGGCGAGCTGCCCGTGGGCGGCGTCACGCTGCCCGATCTCGAACGCGAGCTGATTCGCCAGGCGCTGGCCCGCTGCGGCGGCAACAAGACCCGCGCCGCGGCGGCTCTCGGCATCCCGCGGCACGTTCTGATCTATCGCTTGAAGAAGTACCAGGAACCCCCGCGCGAGCAATCGTGACGACGCGCGCGCCAACCCGAGGAGACGACATGAACGGACCGCGAGCGAGCGGTCGGCGCCGCACGGCGCCGGCAGGAGCCATGGCCCGGCTGCTGCCAACGGCGACCTTTCTGCTCGCCATCGGCGTGTTGGGCGGCTGCGGGCGCGACCAGAGCGACGGGCGACCGGCCGGTCGAACGGACGGCGACGGCTCCGCGCCCGCCGCGTCGGTCGGCCTGCGTGATGCCGGCGAACTCGGGCCGCCGCACCTGTTGGCCTTCGGGTGCGGTCAGGATGACGCGTACCTCGCTGTCTTCGACTCGACCGACGCGAATGTCATCTTGTACACGCCGCACGATGTGCGCGTGCTGACGCAGCGGATCTCGGCCTCTGGAGCCAGATTCGGCGACGAACGGTATTCGTTCTGGACGAAGGGGCACGATGAGATCCTCTTGGAGGTCGATGGCCTGCGCCACGAAGGCTGCGAGCCGTCGGGCCGCCAGCGACTCCTGGCCGCGGCCTACCAGGCGGGATTCGCTTTCCGCGCCAACGGGAACGAGCCGTTCTGGAACCTGCACGCCGGTCCCCAGCTGGTCCGGCTCGAGCGCCTCGGTGAGCCTGCGACGAGCTTCGACGGCGTGGCCATCGCCGAGCTGGCGGACGGCGCGACGATCGAACGCGTATCGGGACCGCACACGCTGCGCATCACCATCGCCCGGCAACCTTGCCGCGACTCGATGAGCGGCGAGCCTTCCCCCTGGACGGTGCTCGTCGAACTCGACGGCGAGGCGCTGCATGGGTGCGGCGTGCGCCTGCGCTGAAGCGGCAGCGCCGGGCTAGCCCAGGCTTCTGCGGACCGTGGCCGACGCGCCGCGCAGCGCCCGATAGCCGCGCACGTAGAGCGCGTAGAAACCTGTCAGCGCGGGCAGGAGCAGCAAGAGGGCCAAGGGCGTGCGCAACCACGACATGCCGAGCAACAGCAGGCCCAGCAACAGGGCGAACGCGAGAAAGAATCCCACGAAGATGCAGAAATGGCCGATGGTCCGCATGGCGCCCTCCCCACGTTGCAGTCCGGCCGTCGAGCCGATCCGGGACGGTGTTGCAAGGAACCACGGAGAAATCATATCATAGGCCAATATGTCATTTCAAGTGATGATTCAACAAATATGCGCCCTGAGCGCCCTGGGCCCGCTGCGACGGCGCATTGCCGGCAGAGCGGCGGCCTGCTAGGCTGCAGGGTCGCTTCGCCCGAAAGGACCGGCCGCGCCATGCGCTACAGCACCGACATCGTCGTCGTCGACCTGGAGGCCGCCTGCCCGGCCGAAGACGAGGGCGACAACACGGTCGAGCGCAGCAGCATCATCGAGATCGGCGCCGTCAGGCTCGATCGCCGCAGCCTGGCCGTCGTCGCCTCGTTCAGCGAGCTGGTTCGACCCGTCGATTTCCCGATCACGGGATTCATCACCAAGCTGACCGGCATCACCGCGGGCATGCTCGCCGGCTGCGAGACCTTCGCCGCCGTCGGCCGCCGCTTCCTGGACTGGTACGGACCTCGCAACAAGGCGATCATCGCCGCCTGGGGCGCCTATTACGACATCCCGTTGCTGCGCAAGGAATGCCGCCGCTTCGAGCTGCCGTTCCGCGCGCACATCGCCGGCGGCGCGTTCGACCTGCGCGCCATCGGCATGGCCTGGCTCGCCGACCACAACCACCGCACGAGCGCGGCGACCCTCCAGACCGTGCTCGAGAAGATGGACCTCGCCGGCCGCTTCACCAGCCACCGCGCATGCGACGACGCGCTGGCCGCGGCCGCCGTCCTGCAGGTCCACCACCTCGGCCGGGCGTTGCTCGACGGCCCCGTTCGACCAGCGTGACCGCTACGGAGGCACTTGCGCGCCGATGCCCGCGCTGCTGGTTCGCGAGGCGCCGGCCGCGGACTTGAAGATCCCGCGCGGGTCTGCGACATTAGCCCGGCAGGCGGCCCGCGTCGCGGCGCGGCCGGCGGTACCGTCCCCACCCTCAGGGAGGAAACCCAAGTGCCCGATCCTCGCCAGCTCCTCGCCGCGCAGCAGCCGCACTTCCCGCACTGGGAGATCATCAAGGACCTCACCGACCAGCTCATCGACCTCATGCTCGATGCTCGCCAAAGCGGCCATCCGGGCGGCAGCCGCTCCAAGGCGCACATGCTGTGGAGCCTGCTGCTCAGCGGAGCCATGCGCTGGGACGCGCGCGACCCCGGCAAACGCTTCGGCGATCGTCTCGTGCTGGTCGCCGGCCATTGCGCGCCGCTGGTCTATGCCGTGCTCGCGATCTGCAACGAGGCCCTGCGCACGGTCTGGGCCCGCACGCGCGACGCGCGCTATCGGGTGCCCGGCGGCCCCGAACGGGTGCTGACCTGGGAAGACCTGGCGACCCTGCGCCACCGCCGCGGCCTGCCGGGACACGTCGAGATGGCCGGCAAGAATCTGCTTTGCAAGTGGAACACCGGCCCGAGCGGCCACGGCGCGCCAGCGGCCGTCGGCCAGGCTCTGGCCCTGAAGAAGGCGCGCTGCGAAGGCGTGCGCGTCTTCGCGCTGGAAGGCGAGGGCGGCCACACCGCCGGCTGCTGGCACGAGGCGAAGAACAGCGCCTTCGGGCTGGGCCTGGACAATCTGTTCGTGCTGCTCGACTGGAATGACTACGGCATCGACCCGCGGCCCTACTCGAGCGTGGTCCACGGCGATCCGCGCGGCTGGTTCGAACCCTACGGCTGGCATGTGCACGCGGCGGCCGACGGCAGCGACTGGGAGCAGGTCACGCGGGCCATCTGCGAGCTGACCGCCGGCGACAACCCCGCCGGGCGGCCTGGCATGATGTTCGGGCGTACCCGCAAGGGGCGTGGCTACCACACGTATGACGAGAAGAGCCACGGCTCGGCGCACAAGTACCACAGCGAGAAGTTCTGGGCCTGCCGCCGCGATTTCGCCGCGAAGTACGGCGTGGTCTGGGCAGGCGAGGGCGATCCCGCCCCGAGCACCCCGGCGCAACGGCACGCGCGCCTTGCGGACCACCTGCAGACGGCGCTGTCGGTGCTGCACGAGCGCCAGGACACGCTGCTCTATCTCGCGGACCGCCTGGTGGAGCTCGGCGAACAGGTGCCGCGCGAGATTCCCACGTTCTATCTGCCGGAGTCGCGCAACCCCCTCGCGGCCGAGGACCTCTTCGAGGTCGGCAGCTATCCGCCCGACCTCTGGGCCGCGCCGGGCAGCAAGCAACCCAACCGGGCGGGCTTCGCCCGCTGGGGCAGCTGGATCAACAGCGTGTGTCTCGCGCGGTTCGGCCGGCCGCTCTTCCTGGTGACCTCGGCCGACCTGGCGGGCTCGACGAACATCGAGGGCTTCGGCGCCGCCTACAGCGACGAGTTGCCGAATCTGGGCTGGTATGAACGCGGCGAGCGGCCCGACGGAGTCGTCCTGCCGCAAGCGATCACCGAATTCGCCAACGCGGGGATCATGGCCGGCTGCGCGTCGGTCAATCTCAGCACCGAGCCGGAGCGTCGTTTCAACGGCTGGTGGACCGCCTGCTCGACCTACGGCTCCTTCAGCTACCTGAAATACGGCATGCTGCGCCTCTACAGCCAGCTCGCCCAGGATTGCGAGTTGCAGGTCGGCAAGATCATCTGGGTCGCCGGCCACAGCGGCCCCGAGACGGCCGAGGACAGCCGCACCCATTTCGGCGTCTTCAGCCCGATCGTCACGCAGCTCTTCCCCGACGGCCAGGTGGTCAACCTCGTCCCCTACGACCACAACGAGGTCGCGCCGCTCCTGGCCGCGGCGCTGAAGCTGCCGCGACCGATCGTGGTGCTGCACCTGACGCGGCCGGCCATCGAGATCGTCGACCGCGCCGGGCTCGGCCTCGGTTCCCATCTGCTGGCCGCGCGCGGCGCCTATATCCTGCGCGACTATCGCCCGGGCCTGCCGCGGCAGGGATGCGTCTTCGTGCAGGGCACCATGAGCACGGCGAATCTCATCGCGGCGATGCCGGCCGTCGACGCGGCGGGGGTCAACCTCAAATACGTGGCGGTGCCCAGCCTCGATCTGTTCCGCTTGCAGGACCAGGAATACCAGGACACCGTCGTCACGAAGGGCGATCGACTGAACAGCACGTACGTGACCAACATGGCGCGCCGCGCCATGCGCGACTGGGCGCTCGGACCGCTCGCCGACGACTGGGCCCTGAGCAGCGACCGCGACAACCGCTGGCGCGATGGCGGCTCGGTCGACGAGGTCATGCTCGACGCGCAGCTCGATCCCGAGAGCATCGCCGCGCGGCTCTGCGAATTCGGGCGGGCGTACGTTCCGCGCATGAAGACGCTCTCCTACCTGTTGCAGCACGCGCAGAGCGAGGGTCCGTAGGGCGGGTCCGTGAGCGATGGACTCCGGCGGCCGCTCGAACGGGCGCCGGAGCTGGGCCGCCACCGACCGGCGAGAATGCCCGCTTTTTTTATTGAAAGATAATGTTGCCAATCGGTACTGCTCGTGGTAGGCTACGGATGGAAACCGCGATAATTCCGAGGCCGGATTCCATCCGTTCGTCGCCCCTGAAAGGCTGATCTGGGGCGTTTTTGGCGAGAGGGCTCAACTGCTAAAGATTCTTCTTAGGCCAGGCCACAAGCGAGTTGAGCAGCGACCGTCGGACATTCCTGCGCGAGTGGTCGTAAAACATGCGGAGGTTCTTACGATGAAACAATCGCTATCGTTCATCGCGCTGATCATCCTGATCGCCGGTGCGGTACCCGCCAGCAGCCAGCAGGTCGCCGCCATCAACTACCTGGGCTTCGCTTGGGAGGATGGTGGCATTCCGCCCAGCGACTTCGGGGACCTGCTCTACTTCACCGGCGTCGCCACCACCGCCGATCCCCTGTTCGAAGTCGACCTCGCCGTCGACGAGCTGACCTTCTACATGTACGACCTGCAGAGCATCGGCCAGGTCGACCTGGGCGACGGCACGCTCTTGATCCAGTACATCGGCGGCTGGCTCGACGTCCACCGCGACCCCCAGAAGAACGCCGCCTGGGGCATCAACCCGCCCAACGCCGTCTCCCCGAGCACGTTCCTCGACGGCAGCCTCTTCTTCCGCGGCCCCTTCATCGACCTGACCGTCGTGCTCTACACCGATGGCTCCGGCGAGTACATCGGCAATCTCAACGGCGAAGAGGGCGAGATTCTCGAGATGGCCTGCGAGGGCTGCGTCTTCACCTTCGGCGGCACGTTCCGGAGGGACGCCGGCGCTCAGATTCCCGAGGGGTACGACCTGCAGGTCGTCGGCACCCTCGAGGTCGACGCGGCCGTCGCCACCGATCAGACGAGCTGGGGTCGCGTCAAGGCCCTCTTCAACTAGGGACCTAGATCGCCCGCGGGCGACTACAGCAGTTTGGAGGATGTAACATGAGGACACGGATAGCGATGTCGATGCTGGCCATGCTCCTGATGGTCGTACCTGCCGCCGCCCAGGAACCGCAGCTCTTCGGCTTCATCGGCCAGGCCCTGGTGCCGCAGAGCGTCGGCGGCATGTTGACCATGTACAGCGTGATGTACGAACCGGCCCCGGGCACCACGACCCCGCTGCCGCTGGATTTCGACAATTTTGAGTACACGCTGGTGATCACGGACCTCGAGCTCGTGGCTCTGGGATCGCCGAACCAGTACGCCAACGGTACGCTGGTCATCTACGAGGACAACGCCACGGCCGCCGACTACGCCGCTCCCGCGACCTTCACCGACGGCAACGCGTTGCTGATCGGCACGATCACCTGGCTGACGCACCGGATGCAGATCTTGAATCCGCTGCTCGGTACGGTCAACGGCCGCGTGGACTGGATCGGCGGCTCCCAGATCGACGACATCGCGCCCGAGGATCAGGTCGACTGGCCGCTGTTCGCAAGCGTCAGCCGGCGGGCCGAGAACCTCGAGCCGGGCTGGGACGAGCAATGGAACGGCAAGGTGGAGCCCACCGAGCCGATCGTCGGCATCGAGCACACGACGTGGAGCGCTGTCAAGAATCTGCTGCGCTGACCAGCGACGACGCGCACGAAAAACCCCGCCGGCCGCAGGGCCGGCGGGGTTTTTTTAGCCGACGCCGCTCGGCGCGCCCGCCGCCAGGTCCTACCCGTGCACTCCCGCCGCTTCGTTGCCCGTCTGGGCCACGAACTCGCTGTACGAGCCGTCGTAGACCAGCGGCGGCCCGGCGAGCCCGCCGCCGCGGCCGGCCGGGCGCAGTTCCAGCACCTTGTTGCTCAGCCCCCGCAAGAAGGTGCGGTCGTGGCTGACGAACAGCATGGTCCCCTCGAAGCCCTGCAATGCGCTGACGAGCATCTCCTTGGTCTCGAGATCGAGGTGGTTGGTCGGTTCGTCCAGCACGAGGAAGTTCGGCGGATCGAACAGCAGGCCCGCCAGGACCAGGCGCGAGCGCTCGCCGCCTGACAACACGCGGATCGGCTTGTCGACGTCGTCGCCCGTGAAATGGAAGGCGCCGAGCAGGCTGCGCAGCACGCCCTGGCCCGCGGCGGGGTACTCGTTCGCGAGCTGCGTGAACACCGTCGCCTGGGGATCGAGCAGCTCCAGCGACTGCTGCGCG
Source organism: uncultured Fibrobacteraceae bacterium (assembly GCA_964549735.1). Lineage (GTDB taxonomy): Bacteria > Krumholzibacteriota > Krumholzibacteriia > LZORAL124-64-63 > LZORAL124-64-63 > Glo-17. Next base: position 35,059 of record CAZJWO010000022.1, read on the forward strand.
AAGTAGCCCACCTTCACGCCCGCCCCCAGGCGCACCGTGCCCGCATCGGGGGCGAGCGCACCGGCGACCAGTTTCAGCAGGGTCGTCTTGCCGGCGCCGTTGCACCCCATGACGCACCAGCGTTCGGTGCGGCGGATCCTGAGGTCGAATCCGTCGTAGATCACGCGGGGACCGTACGCCTTGGCCAGGCCCTGCAGCTCGACGACATCCTCGCCCGAGCGCGGCGGCTGCCTGAACTGGAAATCGACGGCGCGCCGCCGCCGCGGCGGCGCCATGAGATCGAGCTTCTCGATCTTCTTGACCCGGCTCTGCACCTGCGCCGCCTTGGCGACGTGCGTCTGGAACCGCTCGACGAACCGGCGCTCCTTCGCCAGCATCGCCTGCTGCCGCGCGAAGGCCGCCTCCTGGTTCGCCGCCGTGATCGCCCGCTGCCGTACGAAATCGTCGTAGTCGCCGCTGTAGGAGACGAACTCGCCGGCGTCGATGTCGATGATCCGCCTGACGACGCGGTTCAAGAAGTCGCGGTCGTGGCAGGTCAAGAGCACGGTTCCCGGATAATCCTTGATGAACTTCTCGAGCCAGAGGATGGATTCGATGTCGAGATGGTTCGTGGGCTCGTCCATGAGCAGGACATCGGGCCGGCCGAGCAGCACGCGCGCCATGCCGACGCGGATCTTCCAGCCGCCGGACAGCGCGCCGACGTCGCCGTCGATCTGATCGGACGCGAAGCCTAGCCCCTGCAGGATCTCGCGGGCGCGCGCCTCGAGCTCGTACCCGCCGCGGGTCTGGTACTCGTCCTGGACCGTCGCGTAACGGCCCAGGATCCCGTCCATCGGCGCCGCGTCGTCGAGGGCGGCCAGCGCTTGCTCGAGTTCGGCGAGCTCGTGGTGCAAGTCGCCGAGGTCGCCGCTGCCGGCGATCGCCTCGTCGAGCACGGAGCGGCCGGCCAGTTCGCCGATGTCCTGCCGGAAATACCCGATCGTCGTTCGCCGCGGCACCGTCACCGTTCCCTCATCGGGCTCCTCCTCGCCCGCGATGAGGCGGAACAGCGTCGTCTTGCCCGCGCCGTTGGGTCCGACCAGCCCGACCTTCTCCCCGGGGTTGAGCTGGCAAGAGGTCTCGACGAAGAGGATCTGGCGACCGTAGCGCTTGGAGATGTTCGTCAACGTGATCAAACGCGAACCGCCGGCAAGCTGAGATGGCCTCGGGTGTCGTAGCGGAGCAATATAGACCGAGCGCAGCGCAACCGGCAATGGGCCGGCGCGCTGCGCCATCCGCGCGGCGGCGATCTATTCGACCGCCGCCCGCTTGTTCTCCGTCAGGAGCGAAACCACCACCAGCGCCAGGAAGCTGAGCGGGATCGAAACGATGCCGGGTTGGCCGAGGCGGTGCCAGGCCTGCGCCTCGCTCAGGCCGTACGGGCCGGCGAACATCTCCGGTCCCGTCAGGATGATGCCCAGGGCGGCGACGATGCCGACAGCGATCGAGGCCACGATGCCGGCCGCGGTCGTCCGTTTCCAGAAGAGCAGCATGACGATGGCTGGCAGATTGGCCGAGGCTGCGACCGCGAAGGCCCAGCCGACCAGGAAGCTCACGTTCACGCCTCGGAACACGACGCCCAGGATGATGGCGATGATGCCGACCCCGAAGGCGGCGATGCGGCCGGCACGCACCTTCTTCTGTTCGGTGAGGTTCAGGCGGCCGAAGCGGTCGAGCAGATCATGAGCGACCGCGCCGGAAGCCGCTACGATCAATCCGGCCACCGTGCCGAGCACGGTCGCGAAGGCGATCGCGGAGATCAGAGCGAAGAGCAGCCCGCCGAAGGACAGGGACAAGAGCGGCGCCGACATGTTGTTGTCCGCCGGATTGACCGTGCCGGTGATGGCCGCACCGAGCCCCATGAACAGGGTCAGGATGTAGAAGAACCCGATCGCGGCGATGGCGACGATCGTCGATTTGCGCGCGCAGGCCGGGCTCGGCACCGTGTAGTAGCGGATCAGGATGTGCGGCAAGGCGGCCGTGCCCAGGAACAGCGCGAGCATGAGCGATACGAAGTTCAGCTTCTCGTTGAAGGTGCCGACCTTGAACTTCACGCCGGGAGTCATGAGCTGCGTGCCGCTGACGGTCTGCGGATGATAGACCGTATGCCAGACGCCCGCCTCGTCGGTCAGGCGCGTGGTATGCCACTGCTCCAGGCGCGTATCGGGGTGCGTCAGGCGCGCCAGGAAGGCGAACGGCGAGAGCGCGCCGGTAGACCGCTCGGCCACGTCGCCGCCGAGGGCCTTGACCCGACCGACCGGCAACAACTGGCCCCCCGGCTCGCCGTTGACCAGCGCCCCGCTCTGCCACTGGGACTTC
>CAZJWO010000023.1:0-37406 GCA_964549735.1 uncultured Fibrobacteraceae bacterium
ATAATGAGCGGTGACTGGAGTTCAGACGTGTGCTCTTCCGATCTCCCAGCCCAGGACCTCGCCGTCGCGCGCCACGCGCCAGGCGGCGAGGCCGGCCTCGTCGACCACCTGCTCGGAGGCGCCGCCCGGCACCAGGAACCCGATCGCCTCGTCGCGCACGCGGGCCTGATTCGCCTGGATGAACGGGTCGGCCCACTCGTTGACGAGCGAGAGCGAGCCGCCCGAGAACATCCCCACGAGCATGAGCGTGGCGAGCATGTGCAAGGTCGTCTTCATCGCTTGGCTCCGTAGATGGTCGGACGGGTCCAGCGGTTGATGAGCGGCACGGCGGCGTTCATCAAGAGGATCGAGAACATGACGCCTTCGGGCAGGCCGCCGAACAGGCGGATCATGATGGTCAGGAAGGCGATGCCCAGTCCGAAGATCCACTGGCCGCGCGGCGTGAACGGACTGCTCACGTAGTCGGTGGCCATGAAGACGGCGGCGAACAGGTAGCCGCCCGCCAGCAGATGGAAGACCGGCGACGGCCCCACGCCGGCCAGGTGGAAGATCCCGCCGAACACGAACCCGCCCGCCAGCATCGAGACGATGATGTGCCAGCTCGCGATGCGGGTCGCGATCAGGAAGATCCCGCCGAGCAGGATCGCCGCCGCGCTGGTCTCGCCGATGCAACCGCCGATGGTGCCCCACAGCATCTTCTCGGTCACAAGATCGCCCGGGAACTGCGCCGGGTCGCCGAATTTCAACAGACCCAGCGGGGTGGCGCGGCTGACCGCGTCGACGCGCGCGACGGCCGTCGACCAGTCGGTCATCGCGGCGGGGAAGCTGGCCTGCAGGAACGCGCGGCCGACGAGGGCCGGGTTGAACGTGTTGTGCCCCAGGCCGCCGAAGACGGCCTTGCCCAGGCCGATCGCCACGACCCCGCCGAGGGCCGCGTGCACCGGCGAGAAGCCGGGCGGCACGATGAGCCCCAGCAGCAGGCCGGTCAAGAAGGCGCTGCCGTCGGGAATGGTCGCCGCGCGTTTGGCGAAGCGGTTGACGAGCCACTCGGTGGCGACGGCGCCGACGATCGCGCCGGCCACGGGCGCCAGCACGCCGAGGCCGAAGATATGGACCGCCGTCGCCAGCGTCGGCAGCAGCGCGACCGTCACCAGCCACATGATGCGGGCCGTGCTCCAACCCGTGTGCAGGTGCGGCGACGTCGCCAGGTGCAGGTTGCCCTCGCTGACGGCTTGCAGGGACGTCGGCGTGCCGTTTGGGTTGGCCATGGATCAGCCGTCCTTCCGTGGCAGGCTGCGGACCTGCTTCTTGCCCAGGCGCAGGTACTGGACCAGGGGCTTGTGGGCCGGACAGGTGAAGGCGCAGGTGCCGCACTCCATGCAGACCTCGATGCCCAGGTCGCGCGCCTCCTGGTATCGCTTGAGTTCGGCGAGCCGGGCCAGGCGGCTGGGCAGCAGGTTGACCGGGCAGGCGACGCCGCAGCGGCCGCAGCTGAGGCACGGCGTCTCGCGGGGCTCCTTGACCTCGGCGGCGGTGAGCACGAGGATGCCGCTGGTGGCCTTGACCACGGGCGCCTCGAGGCTGTAGGCCGCGAACCCCATCATCGGCCCGCCGACCACGACGCGCTCGGCGTCGTCGGTCACGCCGCCGCAGTGCTCCAGCACGTCGCGCAACGGGGTGCCGATGGTCACCTGCAGGTTCTTGGGCTCCTTGATGCCCTTGCCGCTGACCGTCAGGACCGCGGCGCGCGGCACGTCGCCCACCACCACCGCATCGCGGATCGCCAGCGCCGTGCCCACGTTCTGGATCACGCAGCCGACTTCCATCGGCAGGGCGCCGGGCGGGACCTTGCGGCCCAGCGCGGCGTCGATGATCATCTTCTCGCCGCCCTGGGGATACTTGGTCTGCAGCTCGAAGACCGTGATCGAGGCCTGCCGCTTGACGACGGCCTCGCGCATGACGCGGATGGCCTCGGGCTTGTTGTTCTCGATGGCGATGCCCAGGTTGACCTCGTCGCCGAGGGCCCGGCCGATCAACAGGATGCCTTCGACGATGTCGTCCGGCCGCTCGAGCATCAGCCGGTAGTCGCGCGTCAGGTACGGCTCGCACTCGGCGCCGTTGATGATCATCCAGTCGATGGGCTTGTCCGGCGGCGGACTCAGCTTGACCGCGGTCGGGAAGGCCGCGCCGCCCTGGCCGACGATGCCCGCCTCGCGCACCCGCTCGATGATCTGCGGACCGGAGACGGTGGCCGGCTCGAGCCGCGGCAGGAAGACCGGCGCGCTGGTCAAGGCCGCGGCCGCGGCCGCGGCGGTTTCGGCGCCGGCCCCGTCGACGGCGGTCGCCCCGGTCGCGCCCGCCGCGCTCGGCTCCGGCGGCTCGGGCTCGCCGGGCTGGATGACGAGCATGTCGGCGGTCGTGCCGCCGACCACCGGCCCCTTGACGAGCTTGACCACCTTGCCGCTGAGCGGGCTGTGCACGGGCGCGGAGATCAAGCCGGCGCTCGCCGCCAACATCTGCCCCTGGCGCACGTAGTCGCCCTTCTTGACCAGCGGGCTGGCCGGCTTGCCGAGATGCTGCCCGAGCGGCACGTAGATCTCGGCCGGCGGCGGCATGACCTCCAGCGCCTTGTGTTCGGTGAGTTCCTTGTACTCGGGGGGATGCACACCGCCCCGGAAGCTCCGCAAAGGCATGCCGGAATGCTCCTGGAAAGGGTCGAGGCCGGCGTCGGCGGTTCGTGCGCGAAAGTAAGTCCATTGGTGGACGTTAGTCAAAGCAAAGACAGGCTGTTTTCGGTGGTCCGCCGGCGGCAGATGAGAGCGGATTTCGACACCCGGCAGCCGTCGGGCGGGAGGCGTAGCGTGGCACCGTCGTCGGCGCTACCTGACGCCGGGCGCCATGATGCCGACCAGGTTGAAATACGGATTCGCCTCCAGCTTCCCGGCGAGAGCGGACGGATGGACGGTGGCCGCCGCGTCTGGAAAGACGGCCGCGGGCTGCAGATCACATTGCACGCCCACGAATTGGAAGATGTAGACCACGAAGTGCGAGCAGAAGAAGGGGTGCGCCTTGCCCTGCAGGATATCGGTCAGCAGGTCGTCCATCTCGGTCGGTGTCGACGCATCGCCGCCGGTCCCGGCCAGGGACTTCAACGCCCCCGTCAGGTTGTAGGTGAGCGGTCCCCCGGTCTTCCAGCGATACCGCTTCGACCCGAACTTGATCTCGTGCCGCGTCGTCCGGCGCTGGTGGATGTCGAACAGCAACTTGGCGCAGTTGGCGGCGCCTTTCGCCATGTCGGCCCGCGTACATCGATAGACGACGTACGTCATGTTCTTGTTCTGCACCCGCATATCGTTGGCGCGAATGCCCTCTCGCGACGCCTCGATGATGTACGTCTGATCGAACATCACGCCGGCGTGCACGATGTGCGGCTTGGCCGCATTGCTCAACGCCTGGAGCGACGCGATCCCGATGCTCAAAGGCGCTTTGTCGATGACTTTCAGCATGACGTCGCCGGGGGCGAGGTTACGGCAGGCCAAGGATTCCATGACGTCGCCTTTCGTAGACTCGATCAGGGCGGCGAACGCGGAGGGTACATCCGACGCCTCGTTCCGCCTCCCAACGTCCAGGATCGCGGCCGATACGAGGGGAGTCTACCACCACGATGCTCCTGTTTCAAGTCGGGTGGCTGGAGACCGGGCGCGAGTCGGCTCGCGTGGCGCGGATCCGCCACCGGCGGTGGCGCGCGTTCTTGCATACCCTACCAACATCCTCTTGGATGACCGCGAACGGAAGGGACATCGCCATGGCCACCAGAACCAACCCGACCCGCGACTCCGGGGCCGCCGCCGAGGTCCGATCCCTGATCGAGCAATTCGCCGACGCCGCGCGCCGTTTCGACCTGACCTGGCTCGAGGAGCACTACGCCGCGGACGTTCGCGCGTTCGACGCCATCGCCAAGCTCGAGTTCCAGGGACGCGACAAGTACCTCGAGCACTGGCGCCAGTGCCTCGAGTTGAGTCCTGGCTCCATGATCTTCGAGATTCACGATCTGCAGATCGCGGCCGCAGGGGATCTGGCTGTCGGGCACGGCCTGTGCCGCTGTGGCGGCGTCGGGCCGGACGGCGAGGAACAGACCGGCTGGATGCGGTTCACCTCGGTCCTCGCACGCCGCGACAACCGGTGGCTCATCGTGCACGAGCACTTCTCGGCGCCGTTCGACCCGCACACGATGCAGATCCTCAACGAGGCCAGCCCCTGAGCAACGGCTTCAGGCCGGCAGGTAGAGCTGCGAAGCGTCGACGAAGATCAGGTATTCGCCGATCTTCTCTCCTTGCAGCTTGAAGACGTTGGCGAACGGTACGGTCAGGCGACCGCCGTCGTGCCGCGTATAGGTGACCGAGCCGTGCACCACGACCGCGCCGTCCAGAGCCCAGGCGTCCGCGATGGTGTGGTCGAGCCGGGCGATGCTCGCGAAGAAGCCGCCGACGGCCTCCCGGATCGCCGCGCGGCCGACGACGCCGTCGGCGTTGCCGAAGCGGAACGTCGCGTCGTCGGCCAGGAAGGTCGCGAAGGTGTCGGCGTCGCGGCGATCGATGGCCGCGAACAGCGGTTCAAGCCATACAGGTGCTGTCATCGCATCCTCACTCGAGTTCTATCGGCTCGCACAGCCACTTCTTCTTGTCGGCGACGCGGCCGCACTTCAAGCAAACGTACTTCGGTTTGACGACGATCGCGCGCAGCAGCTTGAACTCGTCCCTGTACTGCGCGCGTTTCCACTCGCACAGGACCTTGGCCTTTTCGCCCACCGCCGCGCCGCCTTTCCATGGTCCGGGGCCCCGAGCCGCCGCCCGCGTACCCCCCGGCTGCTCGCCCGGCGGGCCCTCGCAGACCGACATTGACGGATTATTAACACGACGATCCGCCGGCCCATCGCGATATTAGTACTGCAAATTCCCGGCGGCGCTCGCGACGCCGCGAAAGGACCGCCCGCGATGGACCAGGCTCAACCGCAGCCCCCGCCCCCCGCCGACAGCGCCCCCGCCTCCGACGCGGCCGCGACCGGCGCCGCGCTGTTCCTGAACCGGGAGCTGAGCCTCCTGGAGTTCCAGAACCGCGTCATCGAAGAGGCCGCCGACCCGCGGGTGCCGCTGCTCGAACGGGTCAAGTTCCTCGCCATCCTGGGTTCGAACCTGGACGAGGTCGTCATGGTGCGCCTGGCCGGCCTGCTCGCGCAGCGGCAGGCCGGCATCACCGACCTCTCCCTCGATGGCCGCACGGCCGCCGAGCAGCTCGCCGCCCTGCGCAAGCAGATCGCCGAGCTGCAGCGGCGCGCGCTCGAGCTCTGGCACAAGGAGCTGCGGCCGGCGCTCGACGCGGCCGGCATCCACGTGCTCGACTACCGTGACCTCAACGAGAAGCAGCGCAACCAGGCCGCGCGCATCTTCCGCGAGGAGATCTTCCCGGTCCTGACGCCGCAGGGCTTCGACCCCGGCCATCCGTTCCCGCACATCTCGAACCGCAGCCTCAACCTGGCGCTCGGCGTGCGCGACCCCAAGGGCGAGGAGCACTTCGCGCGCCTGAAGGTGCCCTCGCTGCTGCCGCGGCTCGTGCCCTTGAAGAGGTCCAGCGGGGGCGAGCGGCGCGACGGGACGATCCCCGACCACCACTGGTTCGTCTGGCTGGAGCAGCTCATGGCCGCCCACGCGCCCGAGCTCTTCCCCGGCATGACGGTCACCGCCGCCGCGCCGTTCCGCGTGATCCGCGACGCGGACATCGAGATCCAGGAGCTGGAAGCCAGCGACCTCCTGGAGACGATGAGCGAACGCGTGTACGAGCGCCAATTCGGCGCCGCCGTGCGCCTGGAGACCGCCACCGACCTGAACAAGGCCGCCCGGCGCGTCCTGCTGGCGAACCTGGCCATCGATCCCAAGGACGAGATCAGCCTCGACGGGCCGCTCGATCTGACGGGCCTCATGCAACTGCACGGCATCGAGCTGCACGAACTGAAGGAGCCGTCCTTCACGCCGCCGTTGCCGCGCCGCCTGCGGCCCGAGGTGCGCGACGGGCAGAGCCTGTTCTACGCGATCCGCCAGGGCGATGTCCTGCTGCACCACCCGTACGAGAGCTTCGACCCGGTGATCGACCTCATCCGCGCCGCGGCGCGCGATCCGCAAGTCCTGGCCATCAAGCAGACGCTCTACCGCGTCGGCCGCAACTCGCCGGTCGTGCGCGCGCTGTTGCAGGCGCGCCGCGAGTACCGCAAGCAGGTGACCGTGCTCGTCGAGCTGAAGGCGCGCTTCGACGAGGAGAGCAACATCGGCTGGGCGCGGCTGCTCGAGCGCGAGGGCGTGCACGTGATCTACGGCATGCTCGGCCTCAAGACGCACGCCAAGACGCTGCTCATCGTGCGCCGCGACCAGGACCGCGTGCGGCGCTACATGCACCTCGGCACGGGCAACTACAACGCCGTCACGGCGCGGCTGTACGAGGACCTCGGCATGCTGACCTGCGACGACGACATCGCCGCCGACGTCACCGACCTCTTCAACTACCTGACCGGCTACTCGGCCATCGAAGACTTCCGGCGCCTGCTCGTCGCCCCGATCAACCTGCGGCGGCGCTTGACCGAGCTGATCCGCCGCGAGGTCGCGCATCAGCGAGCCGGGCGCCCGGGCCGCCTCATCTTCAAGTGCAACTCGCTGGCCGACGGGCAGCTCATCAAGGAGTTGTACACGGCCTCGCAGGCCGGCGTGCAGGTCGACCTCATCGTGCGCGGCGTCTGCTGCCTGCGGCCGGGCGTGCCGGGCCTGAGCGAGAACATCCGCGTGCGCAGCATCGTCGGCCGCTTCCTCGAGCACAGCCGCATCTTCTGGTTCCAGAACGGCGAGGCGCCCGAGGTCTATCTCGGCAGCGCCGATCTGATGTTCCGCAACCTGGACCGCCGCGTCGAGGTCGTCTTCCCCGTCCGGGCGCCCGAGCTGGTGCAGCGCTTGCACAAGGACATCCTGCAGGTCTACCTTGCCGACAATACGAAGGCGCGCCTCATGCAGCCGGACGGCAGCTACGTGCGCGCGCAGAGCGAGGCAGACGCCGAACCCGTCGACGCGCAGGCGCTGCTGCTGGCGCGGGCGGGGCAGGAGAACGAATGACGATCAGCGCCAAGCGCCTGTACTTCCTGCGCCACGGCCTGGCCGACCCCGACCAGTACACCGGCCCCGACGACCTGCGGCCGTTGACCGTCGAGGGCCGGCGCAACCTGCAGGAGACGGCCCGCTTCCTGGCCGCCCGGCAGCTGCCGTGCGACCGCATCGTCAGCAGCCCCCTGGTGCGGGCCGTGGAGACGGCCGAGATCATCGCCGCAGGGCTCGGCCTGTCCGACCGCCTGGTGGTCGCCGATCGCGTGCGCTGCGGCTTCCGCGCCGCCGACCTCGGCCCGGTCCTCGCCGAGGCGGCGTCGAATTGCCGCCACGTGATGCTCGTCGGCCACGAACCCGACTTCAGCCAGGTGATCGGCGCCTTGACCGGCGGCCTGGTGGTCATGAAGAAGGGCGCGCTCGCGCGCGTCGACCTGCTCGACGGCAGGCGCGGCCAGCTCGTCTGGCTGCTGCAACCGAAGGTGCTGCTCGCAACCGACCCGCCGATCAGCTAGGATTCCTCGTAGTTGCCATGCATCGTTGCCGCGAGGGATGTTTGACCATTTGACGAAATGGTCAAACATGCGCGGCGGGACATTTGGCGCCCGCCGCTTGCCGCCCGCTGCGGCGTCGCGCGGGGGTCTCCTATGCCGAGGGAGGGATCGTCATGAGAACACGCCTTGGCGCGGCGCTGGCGGCAGCGTTGATCGCATTGCCTGCGCTCGCGACCGAGCCCGCGCCGCCGGTCGACTACGGACGCGCGATCGAGAAGCGATGGGATGCGTTCTTCTTCGCCTGGGTCGCCGGCGATGCGCAGGCGTGCGCGACCTTCTTCAGCGAGGACGGCATCCACTTCCGGCCGGGAGGCCTGCTCGACAAGGGCCGCGAAGAGATCCGCGGCGCGCTGGCGAGCGTCCTCGCGACGTTCCAGATCGAGTACGTGCGCCAGACGACGCTCGCCTACGAGCGGTGCGGCGACCAGATCGTCGAGTACGGGCTGTACACCCAGAAATGGCGCCAGGCGGACCGGGAGATGACCGGCGGGTACTTCGCGGTCTGGACGATCGGCGACGGCGGCATCCTCCTGCTCCATCGCCTGATCTTCAATTGAGCCGACGCGGCGCACCAGGTGGATGATTGACAGCCATCGTCCCGCATGGCATCCTTGATCGTCCAGCATGCGCACCGCTCTCAGGGGGATCACCGCTCCGTGTCCTGTCTCGACCGTCGCGCCGCTATGCTGCCGGTAGGGCTCGCGCTTGCGATCTGCATCGCGTCGCCGGCAGCCGCGCGGGACGCCGTCGGCATCAACATCACGGGACTTTCCTGGCATCCGTCCATCGACGGCGCGGAGTCCTTCAATCCGGGGCTGGGCGTGCGCTACGAGTTCGAGCGCCGGCCCGCCTGGAAGGCCGACGCGATCGCGGGCGGCTATCGCGACTCCGCGCTTCACCTCGCGCTGCACCTGGCGGTCGGCGTCCAGCGTCGCCTCGCCGGACCGCTGCTTGGCGGCGCGCACCTGTTCGCGGTGACGCAGGGCAGCGAGCTAGGTCGGATCTACGTGGCGCCGCTGCCCTCGGCAACCATCGAAACGGGCCCCGTAGATCTCAATTTCCACTACATCCCACGGGTACGCGGCTTCACCGGCCGCAGCGCGGCGTTGGGGTTTCACGTCACCATCTGGCCGTTCGGTGGCCGCGGAGCCGTCACGACAGGCCCGCGGCACCCGGAAAGCCGGTTCGGTCTAGAATTCGCCGTTGCTTCCGGACCGCAATTGACCGCGCTCACCGGCCGGACCGTGTCGGCCCGCTGGATGCCGGATCCTCGCTACGGCTGGCGCGCGGGGCTGGACTTCGAGGCCGGCTACATGAGCGTCAAGAGTACACACGAATATACCCGTTCCGAGTCCAGATCCACCCATCGATATTCGCGAGATGAAGCGCGCACGATCGTGCAGATCCAACACGTGAGGATGCTCAGTTCGGCGTCAGGCACACGGCTGTTCGCCGCCGCGGGACCACAGCTTCACTATCACGCATACAACGGGAACGAACGGTGGAGACCGGGACTCGTCTTCGGCCTGGGTGCTGAAGTCGACCTTTTGAACGGTCTGGCCCTGCTCGGGGAATACACGACATCTCTGGCATGGGGGATCGAGGAGGATCTCTGGTTGCGATCGACCGGCGCGACATTGCACGCGGGCACACGGCTGGGAGTGGTGCTGTCGTGGTAGTGACGAACTTCCGGCGCGCGATCGCCCTGTCGCTCATCCTCGGCGGCCTGCCGGCGATCGCTGCCGCTGCCGAATGCCCGACGCCGGCCATAACCGAACCACGCTCGGCGCTCGAATTCCGCATCGCGGAATCGTTCCGTCTCGATGCCCTCCTGGGAACCTCGGTATCGTGGAAGCGATACGACGGCCGGATGAGCGCCTGGCGATTGGGACTGAGCCCCGAGATGAGTCGATTCGATACGTCTTCGACCGAACAGCAAGAACGAGAACGGCAACCCGGTCTGGCGGTCGAGGGCCAGCGCCTGCGTTTTCTGGGTACCAGCAGTAGAGCCTGTCCGTATTGGGGATTCGGCGTGCAGGCGGGGATGACTCGGAGCTTCCGGGAAACGTTCGTGCTTGGGCAAGTTGATCTGGAGAGGCAACGAACGCATCGATCCACCGCCCTTTGGGCGGGCCTGGTCGCAACGCTCGGCGCCGAATTCGCGATCGCCCACCGCGTGGTCCTGGGCGCCGAGTACAGCCTGACGGCGGTTGTGGTGCGTAACACGGTGACGCAATACGAGTCGGACGGGAATCCGGAAGAAAACCATTTCTATCGATCGCAGACGACGTCCACCAGATACGAGATCCGACCCCGCGGTGTGGCGCTGACCTTCGCGATCCTCTTCTAACGCGGAATCCTCGCCTCGGGCCGCGATGAATCGCGGGCAAGCCACCGGCCGCAGCGCGCCGCATGGCCACCACCGAACGTGAGCCCGAAGGGCGGGGCGACGCCACCGAGTGCCGCCGCAGCCCCGCCCCTCTACCCTCGCTAGGCTTTCGTGACGCGGATCTCCAGCTCCGCCGCCAGCGGATTGGACGACCCCTTGTAGTGGGCGCGCGCGTTGTACCCGCTACGAATAGCCACGATGAGCACCGCCCCGATCAGCGCGAAGGCGGCCAACGAGACCACGACGAAGGCGACGGCCAGGGTGATCACGATGACGACGCCGGGCGTGATGACCGGATCGACGGCGCCCGAGACCGACGGCCCCCTGATCGCATTGAAGAGTTCGGTCGCGGCCGGACCCTTGAGCACGATGTTGAAGTCGAGCCCCTGGTCGATGGCCGCCATGGTCTCTTCGAACCAGCCAACCGCGCCGAACGTGATCGACTGGGCGGGCGGTTTGGTCGTCGAACTCTTCGGCTTGCCGTGCACGACGATCTTGTAGTGCACCTGCCCGAACGGCGCATACCACCAGTCGACACGGATCGACCGCGAGCCGACGGCGCCGGCCTTGGGCTTGGACTTGATGCTGTAGCCGCTCAGCGCGTGGCCATTGAGCGTCTGGATGTTGAAGTGCGAGTATTTCTGCTGCGTCGGAACCGTGAAGCTGTGGGTATCGGTGCCCGCTGCCGGCAGCACGGGGTTGCTCGTGTTGCGGTGCCTCGTCGTCTTCGTGTAGATCACGGCCATCTCGAGAGCCTCCTGTCTCATTGCGTGGTGGTCGCCCGCCAGCGCGGGCGATCGGCGCATACTAGACCGAAGGCATCGCCTATAAAAGATAAATTTTATCTGATTTCAATCGAGCGGCGGAGCCGCACTCCGCTCACCCGACGGGCAGCGCGCGCAGGCCGCCGCGCTCACACCACCCCCACGATGTACGCCAGCCACCCCGGCTGGTTCTCGCCGCGGCGGGCGGGCCGGTAGAGGTCGACCTCGGGATCGAGCGAGGTGTCCCAGTAGATGATGCAGTCGGAGAAGCCCGCGGCGAGCAGCGCGTCGCGCGCCTCGGCCGGCGAGTAGAGGCGCCACTCGTAGGTGAACGCCTTGCGCAGCGTGCGCCCGCCCGCCAGCTCGAAGTGGATGTAGCAGAGCGCGACGTTGTCGATCGGGTTGTAGTCGGCCTGCTCCCAGGTGTAGGTGAACATGCCCTCGGGCGTCTCGACCAGGCGCGGCTCGCTCACCAGCTGCTGCGCCTCCCAGCCGCCGTAGCAGTCGAGGAACATCAGGCCGTCCGGCGCCAGGCTGGCGCGCACCTGGCGGAAGTAATCGACGAGCGTCGCGAACGGGTGCATCAGGAACCAGGAGAAGTTGTAGGCGCAGACGACATCGGCCGGCGGGTTGGTCACGCTGCGCACGTCGGCCTCGCGCAGCTCGACGCGATCGGCGCCGCGGCCGAGCTTGGCCACGTTGTGCCGGCGGCCCCAGTCGAGCGTCGGCCGGTCGAGGTCCAGGCCCAGCGACGTGCGGTCTTTGCGCCGGCGCACCCACTCGCAGCACACGATGCCCGTGCCGCAGAAGTCCTCGCGCAGCGTGAGCGGCCGGCGGCCGCGCAGCTTCTTGAACGTGCGGTCCATGAAGCGGACCTCGAACTCCGGCACCTGCACCGACCACTGGTAGAGCAGGTGGCGATCGTCGAAACGGCGGGGCAGGGTGTTCTCGGCGTCGCCCCTGTGCGTCTTGCTCATGCTTCCTTCCCCGGGGCCCGCGGTTCACGCGCCCATGCGTCGCAGCAGTTCTTCATCGGTGATGCCCAGGCAGGTGCCCAGGCGGCGGGCGGTGTCGATCCAGTGGTGGTCGAGCGGCACGACCTTCTTGCGGCCGGCGACTTCCTGCAGAGGCACCGGCACGCAGTGTTCGCCGCGCACCGCGACCATCACGTTGTAGGTGCCGGCCGCGAGCAGGGCCGCCGCCGCGGCGCCCAGGCGCGTGGTCAGCAGGCGGTCGGCGGCCGTCGGCACGCCGCCGCGCTGGACGTGGCCCAGGCTCGTGACGCGCGCCTCGGTGCTGGTCATCTCCTGCAGGTTGCGCGCGAGGCGGCTGGCGAGGCTCTCCTTGACGAGGCGGTAGCCGGCCTGGTCGTCCGGCGCCGTGTCGCCGTTCGCGTCGGGCTCGTCGGTCTCCTTCTTCTGCGCCTTCTTGCGCGCGGCCTTCTGAGCCTGCGCCGCCTCCGCGACGGCCGCCTCCTCCTTGGTCAACGCGCCCTCGGCCACGCAGACGATCGAGAAGCGCTTGCCGTAGCGGCGCTGGCGCTCCTTGAGGTAGGCCGTCACGGCGTCCAGCTCGTACGGGATCTCCGGGATAAGGATGACGTCGGCGCCGGCCGCGATGCCCGCGCCGAGCGCCAGCCAGCCCGCGTTGTGGCCCATGACCTCGACCACGATGATGCGGTCGTGGCTGGTGGCCGTCGTGTGCAGCCGGTCGATGGCCTCGGTGCAGATCTGCATCGCCGTGTCGAAGCCGAAGGTCACGTCGGTGCCCCAGACGTCGTTGTCGATCGTCTTGGGCAGGGTCATGACGTTCAGGCCGCCTGCGGTGTGCAGGTGCCAGGCGTTCTTCTGGGTGCCGCCGCCGCCGAGGCACACGACGCAGTCGAAGTCCTGCTTGCGCGCGTTCTCGACCGCGGCCTGGGTCATGTCGAGCATCTTGCCGCCCATGAGCATCTTGCGCGGCCGGTCGCGCGAGGTGCCCAGGATGGTGCCGCCCTGCGTCAGCACGCCGCTCGTGTTGTGGAATTCGAGGGGGATGGTGCGGTTCTCGACCAGGCCGCGGAAGCCGTCGAGGATACCCACGACCTTGATGCCGTAGTCCTGGATCGCGGCCTTCGTGATGCCGCGAATGGCGGCGTTCAGGCCGGGGCAGTCGCCACCCGAGGTGAGCACCCCGATGCAGCGCGTCTGGGATGGCAGGCGTCTCATGCGTAATACCCCCGCTCGATCGTCGTCCCGGCGCGGCCGGCCGCCGGCCCCGCGTTTAACCTGTTCTTTACGCAGTGGCGGCCCGCGCCATGGTAAACTCCTTGACCGGCCTTGTCACGGCGGCATCCGCAAGGTGCGGCGCGCCGACCGTCCCGACAAGCGCGAAGACCATGCACCTGACGCTGACCGATCCGACCGGACACCTGGACGACCTCTGGTCCGGCCTGCGCGCCGCCGGCAACCTGGCCGTCGCGTTGCCGCGCGTGGTCGAGCGCCGTTATTTCGACTCCTTCGACTGGCGCCTCTACCGCGCCGGGCTCGCGCTCGCGTTCTGCGGCGACGAGTGGCGGCTCCAGGAACTGGCCGGCGGCCGCCTGCGCGCCGCGCAACCGGTCTGGACCACGCGCTGGCCGCGCTTCGCAAGCGACTTCCCAGTCGCCGGCGAGCTGCGCGCCGCGCTGGAAGACCTGCTCGGCGTGCGCGCGCTCGTGAACCTGACCACCGCCCGCGGCGAGATGCAGACCTGGCAATGGCACGACCGCGACGGCGGGTCGATCCTGCGCGGCACGGTGTGGACGCTGCGCCCCGCCCGCGCGGCGACGACCGCGGCCGCGGCGGCGAACGCCGCCCCGCAAGCAGCCATCACGACCGGCGCGCCGGTGCGCTGGCTCGAACTGCAGGCGCCGCGCGGCCAGAAGAAGGCGGCCGCGCGCGCCGTGTCCCGACTTGCGGCGCTCGGCTGCCAGCCCCTCGCCCAGCCCCCGCTGGCGCTCCTGCTGCGGGCGGCCGGCATCGAGCCGGCGAGCTACAGCCCGCGATTCGCGGCGCGGCTGCTGCCGGCGATGTCGGCCCGCGAGGCGCTGCGCGAGGTCGGGCTCATCCTGGTGCGCGGCATGCGCCAGAACGAGGCGGGCGTGGCCGCCGACCTGGACACCGAGTTCCTGCACGACCTGCGTGTCGCCGTGCGTCGCCAACGCTCGGCGCTGGCGATCTTCAAGAACGTGCTGCCACCCGAGGCCACCGCCGGCTTCGGCCGCGAACTCGCGGCCCTCGGGCGGCTGACCGGGCCGCTGCGCGACCTCGACGTCTGGCTGCTCGACGAGGCGCGTTATCGCGCGCTCTTGCCCGCCGCGCTGCAACCCGGGCTCGACCTCATGTTCGCGCGATTGCGCACGCAGCGCGCGGTCGAGCTGCAGCGGGTGCGCCTCGCGCTGGCGTCGGCCGAGTACCGCGCGCTGGTCACGGACTGGTCGGCGTGCCTGCGCGGCGAGGCGGCCGGGCCGCGCGCCGGCGAGCCGGTCCTGGACCTCGCCCGGCGCCGCCTACGGCGCCGCTACCGGCGCGTCCTGCGCGACGGGCGGCGCATCGACACGGCCAGCACGGACAGCGACCTGCACCGCCTGCGCATCCAGGGCAAGAAGCTGCGCTACCTGCTCGAGTTCTTCGCCTCGCTCTTCGCCGCGGACGACGTCGAGGCGCTCGTCGCGCAGCTCAAGCGCCTGCAGGACAACCTCGGCGCCCTGAACGACCTCAACGTCCAGAGCCGGCGCCTCGCGGACGACCTCGCCGCCGGCCGCGCGACCGCTGCCGAGGCCGCCGCGCTCGGCGCTCTGCTCGCCGCGCTGGAGCGCGAACGCCGCCGGGTGCGTAAACGCTTCGCCGGCAGCTTCGCGACCTTCGCCAGCGACGAGGTCGGCCGCCGCTTCGCCCGGCTGCTCGCCTGAAGACGGCGGCGGAGGCCGCGGCGGCGTGGGCCGCGCGAATCCTTGCCCGCCCGACGCGCCGTTGCGCCCGATCCCGACCCGATCTAACATATGCCATACCGGAGCATTAAACTCCGCTATATGAGCCGCCAGGTCGGGATCGGTATCGGAGGAGACGCCATGCGCACGCTCGTCCTTCCATTGGTCCTGGCGGCCTTCTCGGTCGCCTTCGCCGTTTCCAGCGACGCCGCGACCGTCAAGGTCCTCGCGTCGGTCAAGGCCGGCAGCATCTCGGGCGCCGACGCCGACGACGACCTGCACGAATTCTACCTCGGCAGCGGCGCCGACTCGCACCTGGTCGACGGGACCGTCACCGCCGAGGATCTCGCTGGCGTCGACCTCTTCGTTGTCATGCTGCCGGACGACGCGTTCACCGCGGCGGAAATGACGGCGCTCGGCGATTTCGTCGCCGGCGGCGGCACCTTGCTGCTGATGGGCGAGCAGCACGGCTTCGCCGCGGCCGAGAACGTCTACCTCAACGACCTGCTGACTGCGCTGGGCAGCGCGATGCGCATCGGCACGTCGAGCGTCGACAGCGGCTTTCGCGATACCCTGCCCGGCCAGATCATCGCCCAGCCCGGCCTGACCGACGGCGTCTTCGTGATCAACTACGGCAACGTGAACGTGCTGACGGGCGTAGACCCGGCGCGCCGGATCTTCCTGACGTCCAACCTGGCGTCGGTCTGGGGCGGATTCGAACCCCACGGCGACGGGCGCATCGTCTTCTTGGCCGACGTGAACGTGATCAGCAACCTCGAGGAGACGACCGCCAACGACAACCACGTCTTCTTCGGCAACCTGATCGATCTCAGCCCGCAGGCCACGACGGTCAAGATCCTGACCTCGATCAAGGCCGGCGAGATCGTCGACGGCGACGCCGACAACGACCTCGACGCCTTCTACCGCGGCGCGGGGGTCTCCTCTTCGCTCTGGTCGGGCGGGGTCTCGGCCGAGGCGCTCGAGGGCGCGACGCTGCTGGTCGTGATGGTGCCGGATGACGCGTTCACGACCGCCGAACTGGCCGCGATGGCCGACTTCCTGGCCGCGGACAACCGGATCCTGTTCATGGGCGACCAGCACGGCTTCTCGCCGGCGGAGAACGCGCACATCAACGCCGCGCTCGCCGCGCTGGGCAGCGGGATGTCGCTCGGCACCTTCTCGGTCGACACCGAGGGTCTGCAGGACACCATCGCGGGCCAGATCCTCGCCCATCCGTTCAATACCGACGTCGCGGTCCTGAACTACGGCAACGTCAACGTCGTGCTCGGCATCCCGGCCGCCGCGGATCTCTCGGGCCCGCTCTTCGTCGCCAAGGATCTGGTCACTCCCTGGGGTGGCGTCGAGGAGCTGCCCGGCGGCGGGCTGGTGATCCTGCTCGGCGACACCAACCTCCTGAGCGCGATCGAGAACGAGGCCGGCAACGACAACCACGTCTTCTTCCTGAACATCCTGGCGGCGCCGCCGGCGGCCGACGTGCCGCCCATCTGGGCGGGCTTCGCGATCTCGGCAGCGCCCAATCCCTTCAATCCCGCCGTGACCATCCGCTGGCACCTGCCTCGTCAGGGCGACCTCGATCTGCGCATCTACGACCTCGCCGGACGTCTGGTGCGTGTGCTCCATAGCGGCCCCGCGCCGGCCGGACCGGGCGACCGGGTCTGGCGCGGCGACGACGAGGCCGGCCGCGCCGTTGGCGCCGGCGTCTACGTCGGCCGCGCCGAAGCGCTCGGCGGCGCGAGATCGTTCAAGCTCGCGCTGGTTCGCTAGAACGCCCGGCGTCGGGCCCGCGGCGGCGCGGTGAACTCCCCTTCCAGTCATGCGTGCGCCCGCCGCCGCGTGCAGACGGCCGCTGGCGTCGCCGGCGCACGGGCGGCCGCGCGAGTCCTTGCCCGCCCGGACCGCCGATGGTAGCATCGCCGGCACCGTACCTTTGGCCGCCGACCACGTCCGCCGAACCCGAGGACACGCCATGAATCAGACGCCCGCCGCCGCTGCTGCCCCGCTGCCCGCGCCGCCGACCTTCTACCGTTGGGTCGTGCTGGTCTTCGTGAGCCTGGCGATGTTCGGCAACTACTACGTGTACGACGCGATGGGGCCGGTCTTCGACCTCTTGAAGTCGCAGCTCGAGTTCACCGACCAGCAGCTCGGCGGGCTGTATACCGCGTACAGCATCGCGGCGGTGCTCGTGCTGCTGTTGGGCGGCTACCTGATCGACCGCTGGGGCACGCGCAAGTCGATCATGCTGTTCGCGCTGATCTGCCTGGGCGCGGCGTTCTTGACGGCGGTGTCGTCCCAGTACCCGGTCATGCTGAGCGGCCGGTTCTTCCTGGGTCTGGGCGCCGAGCCGTTGATCGTGGCGGTGACCACGGCGCTGGCGAAGTGGTTCCGCGGCAAGGAGCTGAGCTTCGCCTTCGGCCTGAACCTGACGATCTCGCGGCTCGGGTCGGCGTCGGCCGACTGGTCGACCGCCTGGGCACGCCCCCTCTACGCGAACTGGCAGGACCCGCTGTGGCTGGCAACCGCGGTCGCCGGCGTGTCGGTCGCGGGGGCGCTGCTGTACTGGTTCATGGAGCAGCGCGCCGACGGCCGCTACCACCTCGGCGAGCAGCAGGAGACCGAGAAGATCGAGCGCAAGGGGCTGTACTCGTTCAGCCGGTCGTACTGGTACATCGTGGCCCTGTGCGTGGTCTTCTACTCGACGGTGTTCCCGTTCCGCGCGTTCGCGATCAAGTACTTCCAGGAGGCGCACGGGCTCGAGCGCGAGATGGCCGGCAAGCTGAACAGCCTGCTGCCGTTCGCCGCGATGATCGCCACGCCGCTGTTCGGCCTGTTGGTGGACCGCATCGGCAAGCGGTCGTTCTTCATGGCGGTGGGTTCGATCGTGCTCTTGCCGCTGTTCCTGATCGTGACCTACGCGCCGCCGGGAAAAGAGGTCGCCTTCGACCTCAACCTGTGGTTCCTGGGCACGCTGAGCATCACGGCGCCGCTGACGTTGATCCTGGTCATGCTCGCGCTCGGCCTGGCGTTCTCGCTGATCCCCGCGGTGATGTGGCCGTCGGTGGCGTACATCGTCGAGCAGCGCCGGTTGGGCACCGGCCTCGCCCTGATGACGCTGTGCCAGCAGGTGGGGATGGCCTTCGTGCCCTGGTTCATCGGGTTCCTGAACGACCGCTTCGGCGCGAGCCCCGAGAACACCGCGGGCTACGCGGCGGGCATGTGGGCCTTCACGGTGCTCGCGTCGCTGGGGCTGCTGTTCTCGTTCCTGCTGTGGCGGGCGGAAAGAGGGCCGGGGGCGCATGGGTTGGAGACTATTACGACTAGGGGGGCAGGGGGTTAGGGCTCATCTGCGACGCGCATGATGCGGCTCGGGATGGCGATCGCTCTACCCGAGGCCACTCATGTTGAAGTCATCGTCAGATTCGCGCCGGTGGTGACGGTTAATGTGCGGCGACCATTGGGGCGGATCGTGGCGGGGGCGTAGGGCGCAGGGGCTCGGATTGCATCCGTGCTGGGAAGTTCTTGATGGTCGAGTGTTATCCCGCTCTGCCTGGGCGTTGCGCGGCCGCCGGCGTTTGGACGGCCAAAATTGAAACGGGCGGCGATAGATTGATAAGAAGTGGTAAGATGGCTACATTTATAATCGAACGACCCCCCATAGAGTGGTAAGACGGTCAAAGCTAGCTCAAAACGGGCAGGAGAGAACATATTGAATCCGCTGTATAACCAATTGCCCCCGGCGCGGGCGCACCGCCTCCAGCCCTTGTTGGCCGTGATGAGATAGTGCGTGCTGCCGAAGTCGCGCTCTATCGGGTTCGAGACGGGCGACCCGAGAAAAGCCAAATGCTGCTGGGGCTCCGTGGCGTCGGCAAGACCGTCTTGCTCAACAGGATTGGCGAGATGGCCGAGGGGCTTGGCTATCAAGTGATTCAATTGGAGGCTCCCGAAGGCCAAAGGTTGGCTCAGTACCTCGCCCCCGCCCTCAAAGGATCATTGGTGCGGCTTAGCCGTGTCGAGAAGGCGCGCGATCTCACTGGTCGAGCGTTGGGCGCCCTGCGCGGATTTGCCAGCGCCTTCAAGGTCTCGATTGGCGAAATCGGTATCGAGGTCACCGCACCGCCCGCCGCAGACAGCGGAAACCTGGAGATAGATCTGCCAGAACTCCTTGTGACTGTTGGCCGCGCGGCCCGGGCAGCCGATACGGGGGTCGCGATCCTCGTAGACGAGGTCCAGTACCTGAGTGAGGAAGACCTGCGGGCCTTGATTGTGGCCATGCACAGAGTCTCCCAAGGAGGCCTTCCAGTCATTCTGTTCGGTGCGGGCCTTCCGCAGGTTGCTGGGCTAGCGGGCGACGCGAAATCATATGCGGAGCGGCTGTTTGATTACCCCGACGTTGGACCGCTCACCGAGGAAGCCGCCGGGGACGCAATCGAGAAGCCCCTCGTGGCGGAAAGCGTGAATATCCGCCGCGATGCGCTCGCACTCATCGTGGAGGCAACACATGGCTACCCGTACTTCCTTCAGGAGTGGGGCAAGCACACGTGGAACACGGCCGAATCATCGCCGGTCGATGAGGCCGATGTGCAGGCGGCAAGCGAAGTTGCCACGGCAGCGCTTGACCAGAGCTTCTTCAGGGTCCGCTTCGACAGGCTCACACCGCGCGAGCAAGACTACTTGCGTGCCATGGCGGAACTTGGCCCGGGGCCGCATCGCTCAGGAGACATTGCGAAGCTGCTCGGCCGGAAGGTGGAGAGCCTTGGTCCGCTCCGCAGCGGCCTGATCAAGAAAGGAATGATCTGGAGTCCCGCTCATGGCGATACGGCATTCACGGTCCCGCTCTTCAATGAGTTCATGAGGCGTGAAGTGCCGGATTGGGTCCCTCCAGCGAAACGACTCAAACCATGAAGCCTTGGCATGAGATCGAGATCCTGCCCTGGAGAAGGACGCAGTTACTGGCGTTGCAGAACCATCAGAGGCCGAGCCGCCCGCACTTCCTCATCCGCGAGGACTCGGCCAACGGTGTGTAGGTCCGGGTGGGTGGCCAACCGATTCGATCAATGGGTAACAGGTGATCACTCCAGCACCGCGACAAACACCCCCACAACCCGTAGATCATCAGCCTCAGCCCCGGTAAATTTGATTTCCCGATACTGGCCATCCAAAGACTCCGGTCTCAAAACGATCGACCGGTGCCGCCAAGAACCCTCTGCAGATCTCTTCTCGCTATGATATCGCTTAACCGTATACCGGCCACCCGTGTCGGGATCCGCGATCTTCCTATGCTCGACGATGACGATCTTCTCCTCTCGTGAACCGCCAGGATCCTGCTTGAACAGGCACCAAGCCCCGTTCGGAATCCTCCTGTTCATCGACTCGCCGACCACCTGCATCACGAACATGCCCGGTTGGGGCCGGAACTCCGCAGGGAGTTCGACCCACTCATAATTCTCGATGTCTCGAGCAGCGAAGCCTCCGGCCGCTATCGCCAGATCGAACACCGGCACGCAGTTCACGTACGGCCGGATCTCGCGCGACGCCAGAATCCTCAATGCCAGACTGGAGTGACGATCGGCGGCCCCGGATTCTTTGCGCGTCGCTAAACCCATAGATACAGCGACCGGGGCCTTGATCACCTGCGACATGCGCTTGACGTACTCGCCGGTCTCCCGGTCGGTGCAATAGACGTAGCAACCTTTCTGCCCCCGCGACATGAGCGTACGATAGGTATTCTTGATGATGAGATCCGCTCTTGCCCTCGCCTCGTCCGGGTCTTCCGCCAGCACCTTCTTGTAGCCCTTGATCGACGAGTCCATCCGCGACCGCTTCCCCGGTTGCGTCACCGCCCGCCCATCGCGGACCACGAGATCCGGGCCAATGATCACGCCGATGTAGTCGACCTCGAGCCCCTGACAGGTATGGATACAGCCGACTTCGCTGACCGATTCAGGCATCCTGATCCACAGACTGCCGTCCTTGTCCAGATTCCAGCGACGTCGAAAGCCGTGCTCTTCGAACACGATATCGTACTCGTGACTCCGTTCGTGCTTCTTGGTGATCCAGTCCCAGCAGTAACCTGCCACGGCCCGCGACCGGTTGCGCTCGGCGTTCTTTTCCTCGATCAGCCGCATCATGTCGTTCGGATCGTCGAACACGCGGAAATCGAAATCGATGCCCTCGAGATCCTCGTTGGCGGTCTCTCGGATCTGCAACACGTGGTCCAGCCACGCCACATATCCGTCCGAGCCGTTGCACCGGAACTGCGACCGCAACTCCATCCGGTGCAAATCTGCCCCTGCACTCGCCGCCCAGCGCTCGATCTCAGCCGCAGAGCCGATGTCCTTCCAGGTGACGCGTTGATCCTCGTCCAAGAAGAACACGGCGCACTTGGACGCCCGGATGATTTCCTTGATCTGATTCTCCCCCATGTTCTGATAGAGGCCCGATCGCTCATTGAGCCGGTGGGCCTCGTCGACGATCAACGCATCGAACGTGTTCGCGTCGCATTCGGTATAGGAGCCCGACCCGGAGAACAAGTTGGTGATGTGTGTCTTGCGGAACGTCCCCGTGAGCACGCTTTCATAGACGGCCCGCGGCGCCGCATTGCGGGTCACGTACTGGGTGGTCAGCCGCTCGCCGGTCAGAGCCACGAGCAGATTAATGGCGACGACTGACTTGCCGGTCCCCGGTCCACCTTCGACGACCAGCACCTTCTTGTCCGTCACGGTGGCCGTGCGCGCCAGTTCGAGCGCCGTCTCGAATACCAGCTTCTGGTCGTCGATCATCAAGAACTCTTGGTTGCCCTTGAGCATGGACACGAGTTCGTCGGCCAGGTTCTTCGACGGTCTGATCCGGCTGTTCTCGATCTCGAACATGAGCCGGCCGCGATCGCCCTGTCGGATATGCCGTCTGATGAAAGCGGTAAGACGCGCGGCGTCGGAGCGGATGAACGCTGGCGCCTTCTCGAGGTGATCGGCGTAGTGCAGGTTCCTGATGACCGCCGCCGATTCCATGTTGTGCAGGTAGGCGCATGGCCTGAGTTCGACCTCGCGTTCCTGGACGGTCTCGTTGAAGTCCCGCAAGAGCGCCGCATAGGTCCAGGCCTGGTACGAGGGATGGCTCACCTCGCGCGTCGTCCCGCCAACGAAGGCCCGCACCACGCCGTCCTTGGCCGTGAGTTCAGCGTCGGACCACTGCTTCAATTCGACGATGACGACAGTGTCGCCTTCTCGTTCGTTGCGGCCCGTGACCAGGAAATCGATCCGCTTACTGGTCTGCGGGATCCGGTACTCGATGGCAATGCCCGTATCGTCGGGAATGCCGCTGTCGTCGAGCACGTTGCTCATGTACTGCATCGAGTTCTTCCACGACTCGATCTCGGAGCTGCTGGTGGAATGTCCGAGGTGGCGCCGGAAGCCGTCCAGGATGACCTGTTCGATCTGATTCGTCCGCACGTGGTCGCGGAATTCGATCTTGGTGGCCGAATAGACGATCATCGTCCGAAGTCCGTGTACTTGGTCGCGTTGCCCCGCGCCTTGTCGACCGGGTACTTCTGTTCGTTCGCTTCCAGCTTGCGTTCTGCCGCAGCGACGAGATCGACACCTAACTTATCGGCCATGCGGACGAGGTAGATGAAGACGTCAGCGAGTTCGCCTTCCGCTGCAGTCAGCTTTTCCGGCGGCAGCGCGCGGGATTGGTCGTCAGTGAGCCACTGGAAGATCTCGAGAAGCTCGGCTGCTTCCACCACCAGCGCCGACGCGAGGTTCTTCGGACTATGGAACTGGTCCCAGTCTCTCGCGGCAGCGAACTCGGCGATGCGCTGAGCAAGTCTCTTCGGGTCGGGCATTCGTTTCTCTCTACCGAGTTGCTCCAGCCCTGGCGTGGTCTGGAGCTTGGTTCCCTGGTTCGTGAACGGTTTCGGATCCTTGTCCGAAACGACCACGCACGTAGCTAACGACCGGGCTGTGGTGCCATCGCCATGGAGAAGCCTATCAGGATCTGGCGGGGAATACTAGAACCGGACCTGCAAAGGAGAGGATATCCTGAGCCGCTCGCTCGGGGCCGGTCGATATCTCGGTGGAACTCCTCGAATCTCTCGTCGCGCACTACGAGCAACTCTACGACGGCTTGAAGGCGGAACTGCCATTGAAACGAATCTAGATGATGGCAGCGCAGGACGATGAGTGACCTCACGATCCATGGCCGCTAACCGCGCCCGTGAGATGCCTCACCCCCCATCCACCCCTCCCCCAACCTCCCCCCAGTCCTCCCACACCCGCAGATCGTGCTTGAACGTCTCGCCGAGCCGCTGGCCGGCGCGGTCGCGGTAGGTGACCCGCGCCTCGATCCGCTTGCCGGTGCGCCGCCTCGCCAGCTCGCCGCGCGCGTCGAGGAAGACGCGCACCGACTTGCCCGCGCGCAGCAGGGGCAGGCGCTGGAAGATCCGCAGGTCGGAGACCACGACCTCGCCGCCCACGCCCACCAGCGGCCGCGCGAAGGCGACCGCCACGTCGAACGCCGTCTGCGGGCCGTCGTTGGCCAGCACCAGGTAGAGCCGGCCCGCAACGCACTCCACGTCGAGCAGCACCTCGGGCTCGCCCGCCTGCGGAGGCCGCGCGTCGCCGCGGGCGCGCCCCTTGGCGGCCACTACTCCAGCTCCAGGCCCTCGTGGCTGATCACGAGGGTCTCCAGGGCGATCTCGCCGGCCTTCGCGCCGAGGCGCGGCCCCTCGTACTTGCACGGCCAGGCCCGCCGCAACCGCCACTGCAGCACCGGCTCGCGCGCCTCGTCGAGCAGCCGCACGACGACGCTCCGCCGCTCCACCCGTCCGTTCATCGCCGTGCGGATCCACTCCCAGAGGGCGAGGTCGCCGGTCACCCCGCGTTTGAACGTCACGTCGCTGTACTTGGTGAGCCCGGGCAGCTTGCGCACATGGCTCGGCTCCGTGCCGTTGCGGTACTCGAGGACCTCGACGCTCACGTCGAGCCCCAGCACCTCGGCGAACCCGGCGCGCGCGCCGTCGTCGCCGATCCCCTCGACGGCGATCTGGAAGTTGCAGTGCGGATACGGATCTTCGCGAAAGACAGCCATGTTCCACCCCCGGTGATGCGTGATGAATGACGACCGCCGGCGTGGCCGCCGACCCTCGCGGCGGCGCTCTCGATATCTCTCCAGGCCAAACACGATAATTGCGGTACTCTATCGGGGCACATCCCTTTTCCGTCCGCAGCCCCCACGAGGCCTCGCCCATGCCCCGCCCCTGCGCCCTGATCGCCGTGCTGCTATTCGCCACCGCCCTTCCCGCCGCGGCGCTCTGGGAGCCCGCCGCCTCCCCCCCGGGCGACCCCATCGACTTCCTGCACCCCGCCGGCCCCGAACTCTTCTGCACCAGTTACCTCGGCAAGGTCTACGTGACGACCGACCACGCCGAGAGCTGGACCGAGGTCAGCCGGTTGACATGGGACGGCGCCGATCAGTCGGGCCGGGCGCTGCCGTCGGGGACGTATCTGCTGCGCCTCGAGGCCGGCGGCCGGGTGCTGGCGCGGCAGACCGCGACGCTGGTGCGGTAGGCGCGGCTCGCGGAAACGGCGCGTATGATACGCAGCCTTGCACGTGAAAAAAGACTTCCGCCATGGTGAAGGCTGCCTTTATTATGCCGCGATAAACTGCGCATACGAAAGGCAGGCGGTTCCATGCCCCCCACTCACCCCCGTGCCGACCGCGCCGGCCAGCGACCAGATCGTTGCCAGCGAGTGACTATCTGCTTTCGTGACCGTTGGCGCAGATGGTGCAAATTGAAAGTCTGATTTTCAATCGGTGCAGGTCGGCGTCCTGCACCCGGCCGACCCATCACCACCTGCTCCTTTCACGGAACGACCCCGAAGCCGCCGCGGCGCCGCCACCTTGACACACCTAATACCTCTATGTATAGTGCTGCCAGGTACGCTGGCGTCGGGCTGCCGAGTGTTGAGCGAGGCATAGGCTCATGGAGATCAACAAGGACCTGATGGCGGCATCGTCGACCCCGATCGTCCTGGCGATCCTGGCCGAAGGCGACAACTACGGCTACGCGATCATCAAGCGGGTGCGGGAGCTGTCGGGTGGGCAGGTCGAGTGGACGGACGGGATGCTCTACCCCGTCCTGCACCGGCTCGAGCGGCTCGGCCACGTCGAGGCGCGGTGGCAGATCGCCGAGACCGGCCGCCGCCGCAAGTACTACCGGCTCACGTCGCAGGGCCGCGCCCAGCTCGCGGACGAACGCCGGCAATGGCAGGCCGTGGACAAGACGCTGCGGGGATTGTGGTCGTCGTCGCCGCTGGCCGCGGCGTTCGGCCAGGTGGCGCCCCCCCAGCCGCGGCTGCGAGGAGCGTGAGGCATGACCGATCCGGATCGTCTGTCGTCGCTCGAGGACCAGATCGACCGCTGGCGCGCGTACGTGCGCCGGCGGCAGACCATCGGCGCCGTCGACGTGGCGGAATTGGAAGATCACCTGCGCGAGCAGATCGCGGGCCTCGTGGACGCCGGTCTCGTGGCTGACGAGGCGTTCCTGGTGGCGGTCAAGCGTCTGGGCGATCTCGACGCGGTGTCGCGCGAGTTCGCGCGTGAACACTCGGACCGCCTGTGGAAGCAGCTCGTCGTCGGCGCCTCCGCATCCGGCGAATCGCAGGCGCGGGCTCGCGCGGACGTCGTCGCCGCCTTCGGTCTGGCGATCGCGGCGGCCGTGGCGATCAAGGTGCCCGCGCTCTTCGGGGTCCACCTGGACCATGACCTCGGCTTCTACGGCCGCAACCTGAGCCTCTTCGTGCTGCCCTTCCTGGCCGGCTACTTCGTCCGCAAGAGAAACCTGGACCGCAAGACGACGTGGTGGCTGGCCGCCGCCGTCTACGCGGCGGGCGCGGTCGTCAACGCCTATCCGCTGGCCGCGGGCGGCTCGACCGAGACGCTCGTGGCGCTGCACCTGCCGATCGCGCTCTGGCTGGCCGTCGGCGTCGCGTACGCGGGCGGCCGCTGGAACCAGATGGGCGGCCGCATGGACTTCATCCGCTTCTCGGGCGAGCTGTTCATCTATTACGTGCTGATCGCCCTGGGCGGCGGCGTGCTCGCGGCGTTCATGATGATGATCTTCCAGGCGATCGACGTCGACGTCGCGCCCTTCTTCCAGTCGTGGCTGCTGCCGTGCGGCGCCATGGGCGCCGTCGTGATCGCCGCCTGGCTGGTCGAGGCGAAGCAGAGCGTCATCGAGAACATGGCGCCGGTCTTGACGCGCCTGTTCACGCCGCTGTTCGCCGCCGTGCTGATCGCGTTCCTGGCGACCCTGCTCGTGACCGGGCGCGGGATCGACATCGAGCGCGACGTGCTCATCGCGTTCGACCTGTTGCTCGTGGTGGTCCTGGGTCTGCTGGTCTTCGCCGTCTCGGCGCGCGACCACTCGGCGCCGCCCGGCGCCTTCGACGTGCTCCAGGTGGTGCTGCTGGTCAGCGCGCTCGTGGCGAACG
Source organism: uncultured Fibrobacteraceae bacterium (assembly GCA_964549735.1). Lineage (GTDB taxonomy): Bacteria > Krumholzibacteriota > Krumholzibacteriia > LZORAL124-64-63 > LZORAL124-64-63 > Glo-17. The sequence continues at coordinate 26,300 of CAZJWO010000023.1, forward strand.
CGGTGGCGCTGGGGGCGATCGCCGCGCGCATCACCGAGTTCGGCCTGACTCCCAACCGCGTCGCGGCGCTGGGCGAGAACATCGTCCTGCTCGTGAATCTCGCCTGGTCGGCCGTGCTCTACGTGCGGTTCTTGCGCGGACGCGGTCCGTTCGCGCGCCTCGCGCGCTGGCAGACCGACTACCTGCCGGTCTACGCCGTGTGGGCGGCGATCGTCGTGGTCGTCTTCCCGCCGCTGTTCCGCTTCGTATGAGTCGACCCGGACTCCATCATAGCAGCTGCGACAGGAACGTCTGCGCCGGCACGATCACCGGCTCGCGTGGTTCGGCGCGACGGCTGCCAGCACAGAGCCGATGCCACGCCAGGAGACCACCTCGATCCCCTGGGTACGCGCCCCTTCGCCGCCCCCGAACACCGCGAACGCCTGCCCGGCCATGTCGCCGGCGAGGTCGGCCCACCGCCGGAGAGGTCGGAGCCATTCGGGGACGAAGGTCGCCCCAGACTTCGCCTCGATCGGCAAGAGCGTCACGCCGAGATCGGCCAGGAAGTCGACCTCCAGCCCTGAGCGATCCCTCCAGAAGTAGAGGTTGGGAGGGTCGCCCCGATTGCAGCGCGCCTTGACCAGCTCGGAGAAGACCCAGGTCTCGAAGAGCGGGCCCCGCATCGGGTGTCCGACAAGCTGATCCGCGCTACGGATCTCCAGCAGCCAGGCCGCCAGCCCCGGGTCCAGGAAGTACAGCTTGGGAGACTTCGTCAGGCGCTTCGAGAAGTTCCGATAGTGTGGTTGCAGAGTCCGCACGACATCGCTCGCTTCCAGGACCGAGAGCCACGAGCGCGCAGTGTTGTGCGTGATGCCGCAATCGTTGGCCAGGCCAGTCAGGTTGAGCAGCTGGCCGCAGCGGGCGGCGCACATCCGCAAGAAGACCTCGAAGGAGGTCAGGTCGCGCACGTTGACGAGTTGTCGCACGTCTCGCTCGAGATACGTTTGCACGTAGTTGCCGTACCACTTGCTGGCGCTCATGCCCCTGTCGTGCACCGGCGGATACAGGCCCTGGAACAGCAGATCCTCCAGACGATCCGGCGACCACGCGCCACGCTCCAGTTCGCCCAGGCTGAAGGGCAGCAGAACCGTCATCGCCGCCCTGCCGGCAAGAGATTGCGTGATGCCGGAGAGCAGTCCGAAGTGCTGGGAGCCGGTAAGGATGAACCGTCCCGGTGTCGGGTCGTCGTCCACGAGGCCCTGCAGATAGGAGAACAATTCCGGCACCCTCTGCGCTTCGTCCAGCACGACGCCTTCGCTGTACTTGGCGAAGAACCCTCGCGGATCGTCTGCTGCAAGCCGGCGATGATCCGGGTCTTCGAGCAGGACATAGGGCAGATTCGCGAATAGTCGGCGCACCAGAGTCGTTTTACCGGATTGTCGTGGGCCGGTGACGGTGACGACCGGATATTCGCCGGCCGCTTGGAGAACCGCCTGTGATAAATCTCTGTCGATGCTCATGCGGGAAGGAAAACACGGGCCCGGCAGATTGTCAATTCAATTTACAATCCGCCGAATACGGCGAATCAGCCTGATATCAAATAACTTGGATCTGGTGCGCGGCGGCCGCCCGCCGTTCAACGATGCCCCCTCCTACTCCCCCCACGCCTCCGCCACCGTCTGCCGCAGCAGCGCCGTGAACTGCTCCGGTACCGTGAACATCGGGAAATGGCCGACGTCCTCCATGGTCGTCAGCCGCACCTCCACGCCATGCGCCTGCCACTGGTCGACCGCGACGGGATAGCGGGTGTCGTTCACGAGATGGAGCGGCCGCGCGTAGGCGCGCGCGGCGGCGGCGAGGTCGAAGCTGAAGAGGTTGCGGAACGCCGAGAGACCGACCGCGGGCGGCGTGGCCGTCATCACGTCGGACGCGCGCGCGACGGCCGCCGAGTCGGCGTCGGCCGGGTACATCGCCCGCACGAAGCCCGACACCGTGGCCGCGAAGTCGGTGGAGAAGGGCCCCATGAACTCGTCGAGCTGCGCGGTCGTGAACATGCGCTCGACCACGTGCAGGTTGTCGATGCCCACGATGCGGTGCACCCGATCGGGAGCCTGCATGGCCATGGCCAGCGCCACGCTGCCGCCCATGGAGTGGCCCACGACCACCGCGCGCGCGAGGCCGACCGCGTCCATGGCCGCCAGCACGTCGCCGGCGAAGGCCTGCATCGTGTAGTCCTCGCGCGCCAGGCCGCTGCGGCCGTGGCCGGCGAGGTCGACGGCGAGCACGCGGTGGTCGCGCGCGAGGTCCGCCATGGCGTCGGCCCAGAACCCCTGGTTGCCGCACCAGCAGTGCACGAGCACCACGCCGGGCCCCTGGCCGCTGGCGGTGTAGGCGATCGCGACGCCGTCCGGGCTGGTCGCCACACCGGGGCGCGGCGCGGCGCGGTCGTCGGTACGGCATCCGGACAGCATGGCCAGAGCGGCGGCGGCGATGGCCAGCAAGACGACGGACACGACGGAGTGCGCTGGAAGGCGCGGGCGGCGAGGCGGCATCGTGGGTCCTCGATTCGCGAAAGGGTGGCGACGGAACGCGCGCGGTCGGGCGCAGCGTACCACGACCTGGCGCCGCGTTCTATCACGGCTCGTCGACGCCATGCTTCCCGCGCGCCAGGAACGGCAGGTGGCGCTTGAGGAACGGCTTCGCATGCCCGCGCACCAGCCGGCACATCTCGCACTGCGGCCGGCCCCGCGGGAACATGCAGAGGTGCACCTGCGGCTCGCTCCCCGTCGCCATCTCCTGCTTCCAGCGCTCCCCGTCGCCCAGGAGCTCCAGGCGCGCGTAGCCCTGCGCGAAGGCGTCGTCCAGGGCCAGGCCGAAGAGGACCGTGCCGGGCGAATGGCGGGCGTGGTCGCTGCGGTACGAGGTCTTGATCGCATAGTACACGCCGCGGAAGACGATGCCGTAGATGTGCGCGATCGGCGCGCCGTCGAGGTACAGCAGGTGCAGCCGCAGCCAGCCCCGCCGCGCGCAGCGATGGGCGAGGTTGGCGTAGAAGTCGGCCAGCCGCTCCTCCGAGGTGAACGCGGTCCCCAGGTGCTCTTTCCAGCTGCTGCGTTCGATGTCCATGACGGCAGCCAGGGCGCGGTCGCAGTCCGCGGCGGCGGTCACCGTCTCGAAGCGCAGCGACCCGGCCTCGGCGATCCGGCGCCGCTTGCGGCGCATCTCGTGGCGGAACTTCGCGGACCGCGTCCGTTCGTACGCCGCCTGGCCGCCCTCGAGGTCGACGTAAGGCGACCCCGAGACCTCCAGCAGCACCGACGACAGGCCGTAGCGGTGCGCCAGGCGCGGCAGCTCGTGCGCGATCCAGGAGTCGGCCTTGACCGTCTTGAGCGCGATGCGCAGATCCGGGACCGTGGCCCGCAGGTGGTCGAGCAGCGCGAGCGTGAGGTCGTCATCGGAGCTGGCGCGCAGGAATTGACCCCGCGCGCTGTGGTCGTTGACCGGCGCGACGAGGCAGCCGGGGCACCACAGCTCGCCCTCCACGTCGCGCAACAGGATCGCGCCGGCAGCCGCGCCGCTTCCATTCTTGACGATGCCGAGCGTGAGGGGTCGTCCCGGCCAGAACGCCTCGAGCCACGACGACAGCCACTCGTGGGTCTGATGCAGATCGGCGGTCGGATCCCGCTCGACGAGCCGGTCCCAGTCGTCGCGGCACCGCGCGAAGTCGCGCTGATCGGTGATGATGTCCACGCTGAAGGTCATGATCGCTTCCGTCGCTTCGGCGGCGCCTGCTCAGCCGTCTGCGTTCGCGCGTTCGAGCCAAGCTTCTTTCCAGAACAGGAAACACGTCCGGTCGCAACCGGCGTAGTCGGTCTGGTCGTTGGGCGGGGGTTCGCAGAACACGCCGTCCAGGATCACGACGTTGCGCAGCTTGAGGAGCCGCCACCGCCGCTCGTCGAAGAACTGGTGCACGCGTTTGCGCACGACGAAGGTCCGCCCGCAGAACGCGTCCATGACGTCGGGCATGTAGCCCAGGCCCTCGCAGCGGCCCGTGTCGTCGAGCGTCGCCCGGATCTCGGCGGCCGACTTCACGCGGACGCGTTCGCCGGGCGCGAGGCCCAGCCTGACCGCGGCCGCGCGCCGCGGCGCCGGGCCGCCGATCGCGGCCGGCGCGTCGTCCCGCCGCAGCAGCCGGCGCACCCTCGCGCGGACGAAGCCAGGATCGGCGACGCTCCTGCGCGCGACTTGCGCCAGGTGCGCGGCCGATTTCCGCAGCCTCCTGGCCGCGCTCTCCAGCCGGCCGAAGCGCGCGCCGGCCCCGGGCAGATCGTAGAGCTGGCATTGCGCGCAGTCGCCGGCCTCGTCGCCGGCGGAGGCGAAGCAGGGAGCGTCGTGCGGCGGCGGTCGCCGCGACGCCGGTATGTCATTGCCGCTTGGCATGGTAGGACAGGATGGAGAGAGCCTTTCCGCGACCGCGGAGCCTGCATCGGCCCCGCGGTCTGGCATGATGGTAGCACATCGCGGCCGCGGCACGCAAACGACGCGCGGCGGCTATCGCGAGGAGGCGGTGGCACTGGGCTGCGGCGGCTACATCCGATTCGACGCCAGCCGGAAAGGATGATCCGGTGCTCCAGAAGCCGCGGAGCCGAGGAGTCAGGCCTGTTCTCGGGCGCCTGTAGATCAGCACATCTCATTTATTAAAAGCGACTTATGGACTTGCGCCGGCGCAAGTCACGTCTGGCTTGGCGAAGCGCCCGGTCACGTGACCCCGCGCGACCCGCCGAACACTGGCAGCATGTGCAACGCCCCCACCGTGGCGTCGCCTGCCGCGCCGTCCCGGGCCATCCATTACCTATGGTAATGATATGATGAATTTGTCTCGCTTGTGTCCTCCCGCCGATATACCGATAGTTGTGCTCACATCAGTCTTTTCGGCCGCGCCGGCGACAGACCCTCCGGCGCTGGTCGCAGCGAAAAAGAATGAGTGTAGGTAATCGACTTGGCGCCGCGCCGGGATCGGACCGGCGGCGCGGACTGAACCGGGAGCGCAACGACGTGAACTTCCTAGGCAGGCCCACTCAGATCCTCGAGCGACGGGCGACCGGCGGCGCGATCACTGGCGACGATGTGGCGGCGATGCTCGAGCGCCTGGGCTATGCGGACGAGATGAAGGAGATCATCGCCCGCGAGAACCTGCTGCCGCCGGCCCTGCTCGGCCGCCTGCACGCGCAGTACCCGCAGCACTCCGCCCTGCTGGACGCGACGCCGGCGCTCTTCGGCCCGGAACGCCAGCATTACGCCGGCCTGAAGGGCTTCCGGGACGTCGTGGCGGTGCTCGAGCGGCACGGCGTATCGCTCGGCCATCTCCCGGAGCGGGAGCTCTTCATCCGTGTCTACCGCTTCATGGCGACCCGCCATGTGCTGAACGCCATCGACTGGAGCCGCTTCGCGACCGATTCGCTGTTCCAGCTCGTCTTCCCGCAACCGGGCATGATCGCCGCGCCGACGGTGGCGGCGTACCTGGCGGCCGGCGACGACGACGCCGAGCGGCAGCGCATCGTCGCCGACTACATCCGCGAGCACACCAACCCGCACGATGGCAATCAGCTGCTGAACAAACCGTGGTTCGTCAACGATGAGGGCGCGCTGGAGTTCGTCGAAGGCAGCCAGCACAAGTATCCGCAATGCCAGCTGATCTTCGACCAGTCGACGCAGGCCTGCTTCGCCTTCTGCACCTATTGCTTCCGGCACGCCCAGGTGCGCGGCGACGAGGACATGTTCCTGCAGCGGGACATCCGGCAGGTCCACGCGTACCTGCGCCGCCATCCCGAGGTGACCGACGTGCTGATCACCGGCGGCGACGCCGGCTACCTGCCCGCCGCGCGCCTCGCGCAGTACGCGCTGCCCATCCTCGAGGACCCCGAGCTGCGGCACATCCGGGCCATCCGCCTCGGCAGCCGCGCGCTGAGCTACAGCCCGGAGATGATCCTCGAGCCCGCGTTCCAGCCCATGCTCGACCTGTTCCGCCGGATCGTCGACAGCGGCGTGCAGGTCGCCTGGATGTCGCACTTCTCCACGCCGCGCGAGGTGCTCAACCCGGGCACCATCGCGGCGATCCGGCGCCTGCAGGCGCATGGCGTCGTGGTGCGCAGCCAGAGCCCGATCATGAAGCACATCAGCCTCTTCGTGGACGACGAGGGCCGGGTGGACGTCGATCGTTCGGCGCTGAACTGGATCGACCTCGCCAACCTGCTCGGCTCGCTGCGCTGCGGCTTCCACAGCATGTACTGCGCGCGGCCCACCGGCGAGCACCACTACTTCACCGCGCCGCTGGCCGACATCGAGCGCATCGCGGCGAAGATCCACCGCTCGCTGGCCTCGATCCATCGCCCGAGCCGCTACGTGTCGATGACCTCGTCGGCGGGCAAGATCTCGCTGCTGGGCACGGTGGACGTGGGCGGGCGGCAGGCTTTCGCGCTCAAATTCACGCAGGGTCGCGACATGGCGTGGATGGACAAGGTCTTCCTGGCCGCCTGGGACCCTGAGCAGAACACGATCGACAAGCTCGAACCGTTCGACACCCCGGAGTTCTTCTTCCGCGAGGATCAGCGCCGGATCGAACAGGGCCTGCTGGAAGCGATCGACAAGCGGCTGAAGTGACGGCAACCAGGCGAGCGAGGCCATGATCGACAAACGATGCGCATCGGCGGCGGCGGCCGTCGCCGACATTCCCGACGGCGCCACGGTCATGATCGGCGGTTTCGGCGAGGCGGGCAGCCCGATCGAGCTGATCCACGCGCTGATCGACCACGGCGTGCGCGACCTGACGGTGGTCAACAACAACACCGGCAGCGGGGAGGTGGGACTCGCGGCGCTGATCAAGAACGGGCAGGTGCGCAAGATGATCTGCTCGTATCCGCGGACCGCCAATTCCACGGTGTTCCCCGAGCTGTACCGCGCCGGCAAGATCGAGCTCGAACTCGTGCCGCAAGGCACGCTCGCCGAGCGGATCCGCGCCGGCGGCGCCGGCATCCCCGCCTTCTTCACGGCCACCGGCGTGGGCACGGTCCTGGAGCAGGGCAAGGAGAAGCGCGTCTTCGACGGCCGCGAGTACCTGCTCGAGCACGGCCTGCGGGCCGACGTCGCCCTGGTCAAGGCGAAGCTGGCCGACCGCTACGGCAACCTCGTCTACAACAAGACCGCGCGCAACTTCGGCCCCGTGATGTGCACCGCGGCCCGCACGACGATCGTCCAGGTCGAGCGCATCGTGCCGCCCGGCGACCTCGACCCCGAATGCGTGGTCACGCCGGGCATCTTCGTCGACCGTCTGGTCGAGATCCCCGAGCCGGCGCTCGAGTCGCGCCTGGTCAAGGAAGGGGTGTGCTACCCATGAGCAAGCCGCACGACGCGGGCGCGACCGCGCCGGGCTGGGATCGCTTCGAGATGGCGCGGCGCGTGGCCGTCGACATCCCCGACGGCGCCTACGTGAACCTGGGCATCGGCATGCCGGAGCTGGTGGCGCAGTTCGTGCCCGCCGACCGCGAGGTCATCTATCACATCGAGAACGGCCTGCTCGGCATGGGCGCCGACCCCGCGCCGGGCGCCGAGGACCCCGAGCTGATCAACGCCGGCAAGAAGCCGGTGACGGCGATCCCGGGGGCGGCCTATTTCCATCACGCCGACTCCTTCGTGATGATCCGCGGCGGGCACATCGACTACTGCGTGCTCGGCGCCATGCAGGTCTCGCGCGAGGGGGACCTCGCCAACTGGTCGACCGGCGAACAGGACGCGATCCCCGCGGTCGGCGGCGCCATGGACCTGGTGGCCGGCGTGCGCACGATCTGGGTCATCACGCAGCACGCGACCAAGACGGGCGAACCGAAGATCGTCGAGCGCTGCACGTACCCGCTGACGGGCCGCCGCTGCGTCGACCGCATCTACACGGACCTGGCCGTCATCGACATCACCGCGCAAGGCCCGGTCGTCACCGCGATGGCCCCTGGCCTGACGTTTGCAGAGCTGCAGGCGCGCACCGGCACGGCGCTCGTGGCCGGTCCGGGCTTGCAGCCGACCCTCACCGAACGAGGTCGCCGTCCATGACCAAGACGATCACCCGCAGCGCCGCGCTCTACGAACGCGCCCTGAAGCTCATGCCCGGCGGCGTGAGCCGCAACACGGTCCTGCGCAAGCCGCACCCGCTCTACGCGCGCGAGGGCGCCGGCTGCTGGGTCACCGACATCGAGGGCGTCCGCCGCCTCGATTGCTCGAACAACCTGGCCTCGCTGATCCACGGCCACGCCCATCCGGCGATCGTCGCGGCGGTCGGCGCGCAGCTGGCGCGCGGCACGGCCTTCACCCTGGCCACCGAGCAGGAGATCGACCTGGCCGAGCACCTGCTCGGGCGGACGCCGAGCTTCGAGATGATCCGCTTCGTGAACTCGGGCACCGAAGCCGTGATGGGCTGCCTCAAGGCCGCGCGCGCCTTCACCGGACGCTCGCGGATCGCCAAGGTCGAGGGCGCCTACCACGGCCTCTACGACTTCGCCGAGGTCAGCCAGACCGCCCGGCCGGAGAACTGGGGCGACACCGAACGCCCCGCCAGCGTGCCGGTCTGCCGCGGCACGCCGCCGGCGGTGCTCGACGACGTGGTGATCATCCCCTTCAACGACGCCGAACGCGCGCTGCAAATCCTCGACCGGCACGGCGACGACCTCGCGTGCGTGCTGATCGACCCGCTGCCGCACCGCGTCGGCATGGCGCCGGCCGACCCGGGCTTCGTCCGCGCCCTGCGCGACTGGACGACGGCCCACGGCGCCTTGCTGGTGATCGACGAGGTCATCACCTACCGGTCCGAGCACGGCGGCGCGCAGGCCTGGTACGACGTCGCGTTCGACCTGACGGCCATGGGCAAGATGATCGGCGGCGGCTTTCCGGTCGGCGCCCTGGCGGGCCGGCGCGACGTGATGAGCGTCATGGACCCGCTCGCCGAGAAGGTGCTCTTCCCGCACTCGGGCACGTTCTCGGCCAACCCGGTGACGATGGTGGCCGGCCTGACGGCGCTGCGGCTGTTCGACCACGACGCGGTCGCGCGTCTGAACGCGCTCGGCGACTCGGCGCGCGCCGGCATCGCCGAGGCGATCCGCATCGCCGACGTGCCGGCGAGCGTCACGGGCGCCGGTTCGCTGCTGCGCATCCACATGAAGCCCGTGCCGCCGCGCGATTACCGCGCCAGCTTCGTCGACGCCGAGGCGGCGGCGCGCACCAAGATCGTGCTGGACCATTGCTTCGATCATGGCATCATCATGATCGGCACGTGCTCGGCGGCGTTGTCGACGGCGATGAGCGAGCGCGAGATCGACCTGCTCGTCGAGACGGTGCTCGGCGGCCTGCGCAAGCTCCGCTCGCTGCCGGACGCCGCGTAGCGCGGCCACGACGGAGGCGACCATGACCGAGGTCTACATCTGCGACGCCGTACGCACCGCCGTCGGCAGCTACGGCGGCGCCCTGGCCGCGGTGCGCACCGACGACCTGGCGGCCGTGCCGATCGCCGCGCTGCGCGGACGCCATCCGGACGTGGATTGGCTGGCGGTCGACGACGTCGTGCTCGGCTGCGCCAACCAGGCGGGCGAAGACAACCGCAACGTGGCCCGGATGGCGGCGCTGCTCGCGGGGCTCGACGCGTCGATACCCGGCGTGACCGTCAACCGGCTCTGCGGTTCGGGCCTCGACGCGGTCGCCGCCTCCGCCCGCGCCATCGCGGCCGGCGAGGCGTCGCTGATCATCGCCGGCGGCGTCGAGAGCATGTCGCGGGCGCCGTTCGTCCTGGGCAAGGCCGAGACGGCGTACGCGCGCACGGCTCAGCTGCAGGACACGACCATCGGCTGGCGCTTCGTCAACCCGCGCTTCCACGAGGCGTTCGGCACCGACCCGATGCCGGTGACCGCCGAGAACCTGGCCGCCGAGCGAGACATCGCCCGCACGGACCAGGACCGGTTCGCGTTCTGGAGCCAGACCAAGGCCGCCGCGGCGCAGGCCGACGGCTCGCTGGCCGAGGAGATCACGCCGGTGACGGTCGCGGGCGCGAAGGGAGCGGTCGTCATCGTCGAACGCGACGAGCATCCGCGGCAGACCAGCCTCGAGAAGCTGGCCAGCCTCAAGCCGCTGTTCGCCTCGCCCGGCACGGTGACCGCGGGCAACGCCTCGGGCGTCAACGACGGAGCCGCCGCGCTGCTCGTGGCCTCCGGCGAGGCCGCCGCGCGCCACGGCCTGCCGCGCCTGGCGCGCGTCCTGGGCTGCGCGTCGGCGGGCGTGGAGCCGCGCATCATGGGGCTCGGTCCGGTGCCGGCCACCCGCAAGCTGATGGACCGCCTCGGTCTCCAGCTGGCGCAGATGGACCTCATCGAGCTGAACGAGGCCTTCGCGGCCCAGGCCCTGGCCTGCACGCGCGCGCTGGGCCTGGCCGACGACGACCCGCGCCTGAACCCGCTGGGCGGCGCCATCGCGCTCGGCCATCCGCTCGGCATGAGCGGAGCCCGCCTGGCGACCACGGCAGTGCACCAGCTGCGCCGCACGGGCAAGCGGCTCGCGCTGTGCACCATGTGCATCGGCGTCGGCCAGGGCATCGCGATGGTGCTCGAGCGGTGCGAATCGTGAGCGGCGCGGGCCGGGCGCCGGGCGCGGTCCACCACGTGGCCGACCTCGGCCTCGAGGCGCTGGGCTTCGACGGCGACGACTACGTCGTGGCGCTGGCGCTGCAGCCGCGGCATCTGAACATCGGCGGACTGGTGCACGGCGGCGTGTTGTGCAGCCTGCTGGACACCGCCATGGCCCGCGCGTTCTTCATGGCCGACGGCGGCCACACCCTCTCGGCCGCCACGCTGGAGATGAAGGTCAACTTCCTGGGCTCGGCTCGCGGCGGCCGCCTCGAGGCGCGCGGGCGCGTCGCGCACCGCACGCGGCGGACCGCCTACGTCGAGGGCCGCGTCACGGACGGCGACGGGCGCGTGATCGCCCGCGCGACCGCCACGATGATGGTCTTCGACGAGGGCCAGCCGCGCTGAGGCGGGACCCTGTTCAGCGCTCCCGGTTCTTGACCTCGCGCAGCAGCCAGTCCCGGAACGCGGCCGCC
>CAZJWO010000024.1:0-37011 GCA_964549735.1 uncultured Fibrobacteraceae bacterium
CTTGTCGAGCGCGAGCTGCGCGATGCCGAGCCGGTCCAGCAGCGCGCTCAGCTCGGCGAGGCGTTCCCGGCGGTGCGGCACGTAGAAGAGCTCGACCGCGGCCAGCGACGTCTTGACGCCGGCGAGCAGCCGCGCGAACTCCGCCGGGGCGAGGTAGCCGTCCTCCACCAGCGGCTGGCCCAGGAAGAGGCAGCGCCGATCCTGCGGCACCTCCCGCATGCGTTCGCGCGTGTGGCGGAAGTCGTTGACCACGAGCTCATCGCCCGGCGGCAGGTCGAGCTGGTACGACGTGAAGAAGGTGACCCGTTCGCGCTGCCGGACGTTCCAGGTCGCGTGGCGTCGATACCACCAGACCTTGGGGCGGCGCCAGACAGAGACCGGATCCTGGGCGGGATCGGGCCGCTGCCGGTCGGCGGCGATGCGCAGCGTGTCGGTGCCGTCGTCCAGCAGGATGCACCTGGCGCGCGAGCAGCGTTGGGCCGCGTGACGGAACCACCCTTGCATGTAGTTCCCGAGCAGGAGGTTGGGCACCTTGCGCCAGGGTCGCAACGCGTTGTCCAGCAGCTGGCGTCGATGCTGCTGGCGCAGGACGTGCACCTTCTCGCTGCCGTGCAGCCGGGGGTGGTCCAGCCAGGTGTGGGGGAATGGCCGCGGTACCGGATTGAGGTCGATGACCTGGACCGCCAGCCAATCCGCGCCATCGACGAGCGAAAGATCGAACGGCGGCAGCCCGTGACCGCCGTATTCGATGACCATGAGCGCGGCGCGCTGCAGGCCGAAATGCCGGCGGGCCTCGACCGCGTTCAAGAGTTGCAGCGGCGTGCGGATCATGGCCAGGGCGTCGGCGCCGGCGGCCGGCGCGAGCGGGGCGACGAGCGCCCGCAAGCCCCCGGGCGGCGAGGTCATGCCAGCCTCCCGAGAAAGGAGACGTTCGCGGGGCTGGAGGCCGCCTGACTGGCGGCGAAGGCGCGCAGCCGCGCGCGCAGGGCCTCGCCTTGCCGCAGGCTATCGGCCAGGGCGCGGCCGATGTCCCGGCCGGCGGCGGCGAGGTCCATGGCGTCGAACGGGCCGGCGCCCAGAGCGGCCATCTCGGCGAGCGCTTGCATCTTGAAGGTCTTGGCCGCCAGCGGGATGACCGGCGTGCCGCCGCGCAGCGCGAAGATGCTGGCGTGCCAGCGGCCGCCGATGTACGCGGCCGCGTTGCCGACGATGTCGACGGCCTGTTGCACCGGCGTCGCCACCCCGACCAACGGCAGACCGAGCCGTTCGGCGAGCGGGCGGAAGATCCACTGGTCCTTGCCGTCGGAGGCGGTCAGGACGATCTGCCCGGCGAACACCTCCCGCAGCTGCTCGATCAGCGCGGCGAACTGCGCGGTGATCGCGGCCGGTTCGCCGCCGAAGGCGTAGATCGACGATCCGCCCAGGCAGAGGTATGGACGGCCGGGATCGAACCGGGCCGCATCGGGCCAGACGTCGAAGTAGCCCGGCCGCGCGGCGAGCGGCAGCCAGGCGTCGCGGGGGGCGGGCTCGAGCAGGAAGGCGGAATCGGCGGCGTAGCGGCCGGACCATTCGTTCTGCCAGCGCGCCGCCGAGGCACGGTCGCGGTACACGACGTCGTCCAGCAGCGGGTAGACCGCGCGCGCCATCGCGAGCAGGTCGGGGTGATCGAAATCGGCCGTGTGGTTGACGAGGATCACCGGCTTGGCGAACTCCGTCTTGAGCACGTGGCAGAGGAAGAGCATGGCCCGGGGCAGCGGACCGCGCCCGACCATGCAGCCGTCGCCGTGCACGACCGCCACGTCGGCCTGCGCGATGGCGGCGCGCAGCTCGGCGCACGGCCCCGCGCCGGTCATGAAGCGGCGGCGGCGCGCCGCGAACTGGTCGAGCCGTTCCGGGATCGCCAGCGTCGGCCGGCGGCCGCGCGGCGCGCGCAGGCGGCCGGCGAGCTTCACGACCGCGGGCGGCAGGCAGAGGTGCAGCCAGCGCGGTCCGCCGGCGGCTGCCGGCGCGGCCGCGTCCGCCGGCGCGCCGAGGAACGCGCCCGAGCCCAGCTCGTACTCGGTGATCCGGTGCGTGATCGTCGCGCCGGCCTCGGCGATCAGGCGCTGCAGCGTCAATGACGCGGCGCGATCGCCCCAGTTGGGGTTGCTCGTGGAGTCGTTGACGAACAGGACGTTCATGAGGCCTCCGGGGCGGCGCCTCGGCTGCCGCGTGCCGCGCCGGGCGCGGCGGCCGGCGCTTCTTGCAGCAAGCCGGCGCCGCGCAGCGTGGCGACCGTCGCGAGCAGGCGCCGCCGCGGCGCGCCGCAGATCGCGAGGATTTCGAGCAGATCGTGCGCGCCGTCGGCGTAGGCCAGCACGTCGAGCAGGTCCTTGACCTGCCCTGGCGTGCCCGCGGCGCCGGCGGGCGGATACAGGCCCCGGCGCCCGAGCTGCGGTTCGCCGCGGCAGGTCGCGAGGTAGCGCCGGTTGCACTCGAGCAGCTCGAGGCAGTCGCGCAGGACCGTGAAGCCGCCGCGCAGGCCCGCCGGCGTCACGAGGTCGAGGTCGTCGAGCGAGGTGTGGTACTCCGGATAGGCGCCGTACTTGCTGCGCATGACCGAGGCGACGGGCAGGTCGACGCCCGGGCTGCAGTACTGCCGTTCGTCGCTGCCGCGGTCGAGGTACGTGTAGCGCAGGAAACCGGGATGGTCCTCGCCCAGGACGAGCAGCGCGGCCCGGTCGGCGGGCGTCTCGCCGCGGCGCGACGGCAGGTACGAATAGGCGCGGTCGTCGCCGACGCACGTGATGTTGTACCCGGCCACGACGCGCGCCTGCAGTTGCGCGAGGTGCCGGCTGAGGTAGACCAGGGCGCCGATGGTCTCCGGCACGAAGACGATCCGGTAGGTATGGTGCCGCGGCGCCGCGGCGAGCCAGCGCGCCAGCATCGTCGTGACGACCGGGCCGGAGAGTTCGTTGTTCGCGAGCGACGGGTGGCAGATGTAGGTCGACAGGAAGATCTCGCGATCCGTCGCGCCCGGCAGGATCAGCTCGCCGTACGTCAGGTGCCCGTCGCGCAGCTCGCTGTCGATGCGCACGTGGAAGGGGCCGGCCGGCAGCGCGGCGCGCTGGCGATGGGACAGGCAGAAGCCCCAACCGCGGTCGTAGTAGGTGGTGACGTAGGGTATCGCCTCCGGCTGGTCCGGCAGCGAATGCAGGTGCGGCTGCAACTCGTCCAGCGTGAGCACCGCGTCCACGGGCTCGGAGTAGCCGACGACGTGCAGATTGCTGCGCTGGAAGTCGACGAGCCGATTCCCCTGCAGGTCGGCGATGAACGCGTCGCGGATGCGCCACTCCGGCGGCACCGTCCAGTCGAACGCCCGCGTGCCGGACGCGACCTCGTGGACCGTGAGCGGCACGTGCCGCTGCAGGATCGCCAGCGTGCGGCGGACCCCTTCGCCGGTAAGGCTGCGGCAGATGGGGAACAGCTCGGCCAGCAGCGCGTGCATCCAGCGGCCGCAGTCCTCGTGTTCGGTATAGGGCGTACCCGTGGCCATCGCGCGTCGCCGCTCCCGGTTCAGATCCGTCCGTTGCGCAGGTCTTCTTCAGCCTGCTGGTAGTCCTCGGGGCGTCCGATGTCGAGCCAGTACTCGAGGATCGGGAAGCTGACGACCGTGCGCTCGGCGGCGAGCAGCGCCTGGATGAGGTCGGTCATGTCGAAGCGGACGCCGGCGGGGATCAGCGCGATGGCGCTCGGCTCGAGCAGATAGACCCCGGCGTTGATGAAGAGGGTCTGCGTCGGCTTCTCGCGCAGCCGGCGCACGCGCACGTCGTCGCAATCGACGACGCCGAACGGCACGGTGATCTCGTACTTGCGCACGCCGACGGTCAGCTCGGCGCCGTGCTGGCGGTGGAAGTCCAGCAGGTTCTGGAACGACATGCCGGTCACGATGTCGCCGTTGAGCACGAGCACGGGGTCGGCCGACGGCGCCACGAGCTTCAGCCCGCCGGCCGTGCCCAGGGGCTGGTCCTCCCGCGCGTACTTGACCCGCACGCCATAGGCCTCGCCGTCGCCGAAGTGCGCGGCGATCTGGTCGGAGAGGTGGTGCGTCGCCAGGTGGACGTTCGTGATGCCCGCCGCCCGCAGGCGGCGGATCGTGCGCTCGAGCAACGGGCGGCCGCCCAGCGGCAGCATCGGTTTCGGCACCTGCGCGGTCAGCGGCAGCAGCCGCTGGCCGTAGCCGCCCGCCATGATGACGGCCGACAGGTCCATCGTCTGCTCGCTCACCAGGTCCTTGCGCAGCAGGAAGTCCACGACGCGGCCGTCCGTGGCGACGACCGGCAGGTGGTTGATGTCGCGGGCGTTCATGACGTGCAGCGCGTCGGCCGCCGAGGCGTCGCGCGGGATGGTCACGGGCTGCCGGCTCGCGATGTCCAGGCACGGGCCGGTCATGGGCACGCCTCGCAGCACGGCGCGGCGGACATCGCCGTCGGTCAGCAGGCCTTGCAGCGCGCCGCGCTCGTCGCAGAGCAGCAGGGCGCCGGTGCCGGCCAGGTCGAGGCGGGTGATGGCCTCTTCGAGCGAACAGCCGAGGGGGACGGTCGCCAGCTGGAGCCGGCCGAGCCGGTGGATGTCGCGATCGGCCTCGGTCACGAGGTCCTGGCGGCGCAGCAGATCCTGCAGGCGGCCTTCGGCGTCGACGACCGGCAGGTGCAGGATGTCGTGCCTGGTCATCAGCAGGAGCGCGGCGCCCGGATCGACCGGCCGGGTCAAGGCGATCGGGTCCGCCGGGGCCACCGCACCGCACGGCGTCTCGAGCGGCGTGGCGCGCAACAGGGCGCGCCGCACGTCACCGTCGGTCAGCAGCGCGACCAGGCGTCGCTCGCCGTCGCAGACAGCCAGCGCGCCGCTGCCGGCGCGCTCCAGACGCAGGAGGGCCTCGCGCAGCGGGGTGTCGCGGCTGACGATGACGTCGTCGAGGTTCAGTGCGCTCTTGCGCATAAGGGCCGGTGTCCTCGCCTCGCTGCTGGTTCAACCGTGCGCTCGTGCGCCGGGTTCGTGCCAATGCCGCTTCTCGATCTTGCCGCTGGCCGCATCCAGGACCGCGACCGTGGTGACCCCGCCGGCGTTGCTGGCCGCGACGCCCACGCGATCCAGGGCTCGCAGCGGGAACGTCTCGGCGTCGAAGACGTACCGCCAGCGCTGGAAGGGAACCTCGATGTCGAAGTTGTCGTGGTGGTAGCTGCCGGTCGCCGTGCGCAGGGCCAGCCAGGGCTGCGGACCGAAGGTGGGCGTGCGCGCGGTGACGTCCAGGACGTGCGCGCCGTCGCCGGCGGCGGTGATCCGCAGCTCGAGATCGCACGGCGCGGGGCACGGCAGATCCAGGGCGCCGCGGAACGCCTCGATCGCTTCGCAGAAGCGGTAGGCGGTGCCGGGGAAGTCGGCGGCGACCCTCGCCAACAGGACGCGCACCTCGTCCACGTCGCGGCGCAGATCGCGGAAGTCGTGGTTGGTGACCGCCAGGATGACCGGCAGGCCCGCGGCCGCTTCCTGGAAGGCCTGCCGCACGTCTCGTTCCCGCAGCAGACGGAACCGCGTGCCGATGTTGAGGCACCGGGCGATCCAGCGCCGGCAGCGCCCGGCGACCTGGTAGTCGTCGTGGTCGGGGTGGTAGGGCTGCCAGACGGCGGGCGCGCGCCGCCAGTCGCCGAATCTGCCGGCCGCCAGCGGCGACTGCGCGGGCTCGCCGTCTTCGTCGGCCAGGGCCTGGTTGGCGAAGTCGAAGGGGATGTGCTGCTCGAGGAACCAGTGGCTGTCCGGGCGGGTCACGTGGAAACCCGGCCGGTGCGCCGCGGGGAACCAGTGCCGGTCGATGACCCGGCGGCCGAGGACCTGCAGGAGGCTCGCGGAGTTGGCCCACCAGTGCGTCGCGCAGCGGTGCGCCTCCTTGCCGAAGCCGTGGGGGTGATAGTGGAAATGCAGGCCGTCGCGGCAACCGTCGCCGGCGAGCAGGCGGCGGTAATGGTCGAAGACGTTGTGGTAGCCGAGATCGCGGCGACGCGGGTTCACGTCGTAGTCGACGTGATCGACGCAGAACCAGTTGTAGACCCAACCGCCGCCGAAGGAATCGCGCGAGGCGGTGCGGAAGGCTTCGGACATGCTGGCGGCCAGCATCGCGTCGACCTTGTCCCAGGTGTCGTTGTACGCGAGCAGATGGGGATCGACGACCCGCTGGACGGCGGCTTCCAGCCCGCCGAGATCGATCGCGCCGGCCTGCAGGCGCCGCAGCGTCTGCGGATCCGGCGGCAGCCGCAGGCCGAACAACGCGTGCAGGCGCTCGAAGGTCGCCGCGAGCGGCTCGTGGAGCGGGCCCTCGGTGTCGATGCAGTGCACGACGTGCACGATGCCGGCCTGCGGGCGCGTCATAGCAGATCCGCCCAGTCGAGCAGGTCGTCCTGCGCCAGGTCGCGCGCGAGCTTGCGCCCCAGGACGGACGCGAGCTGGTCCGGCGCGATGCCGGTGCCGGGACGTTTGGCGTCCAGGTCGTCCGGACCGAGCATGTGGCCGGCCGCGAGGTCGCGCCCCGCCACCAGGCTGCGGCGGAACTGCGCCCGCTTGGCCATCTCCGCGGGCGAGACCGTACGTTGCGAGCTGCCGAGCGCGGCCTGGATGTTGCGCCCCTCGCCGACGATGGTCCGCAGCTCGGCGGGGTCGGCCGACACGGCGTGGTCCCAGCCGGGCAGATCCTTGTCCAGCGTGAAATGTTTCTCGATGACGCACGCGCCCAGGGCGATCGCGGCCAGAGGGACGACCACGCCGAGCGTATGGTCGCTGAAGCCGCAGGGGACGCCGAACGCCTGCGCCAGCATCGCCATGTTGCGCAGGTTGATCTGATCGGTCTGCGGCGGGTAGATCGAGACGCAGTGCAGCAGGATGATGTCCTGGTTGCCCTCGGCGCGCACCGTCTCGACGGCCTGGGCGATCTCGCCGAGCGTGGCCATGCCGGTCGAGATGACCACCGGCTTCCGTTTGCGCGCGACGTGCCGCAGCAGCGGCAGATGGACGATGTCCATCGAGGCGATCTTGTAGAACGGCACCTCCAGCTCTTCGAGCAGATCGGCCTCCGCGGCCGAGAACGGGGTCGAGCAGAACGCGATGCCGTGCTCGACGCAGAAGGCGTGCGCCTGGCGGTGCTGGTCGGGCGTCAGCTGGTAGGCGCGGACCATCTCGCGCAGGGAGCCGAAATGGCGCTTGCGGTCGGCGTAGCTGGTGTTGCGCGCGTACTCCGCGGCGGCGATCAGCGATCGCTCGGACCATGACTGGAACTTGACCGCCGGCGCGCCGGCGGCCGCCGCGGCGGCGATCAGCCGCCGGCAAAGGTCCATGTCGCCGTTGTGGTTCGAACCGATCTCGGCGATGACGTACGGCGGCAGGTCGGGTCCCACCGCGACGCCGCCGAGCTGGACGCTTCGCATCGACCGGATCCTCCCCCTCAGGGCTGCCACATGTGCGCGAGCGCCGGATGGGCGACGCCGATCCACCAGACGAGCGGCAACTCGAACGCGTTCAACCCCGCGACGTATCGGGCCAAATTATCCGGATCGGCGACGATCCGCTTGTTAAATCGTCGCGTGTCGGCGGCCGCCCGCGCCAGCTCCACGTGCCGCGGCGATGCATGTTCCGGGCCCGAAGCGGTCGCCAGGGCCTGGAAGTGCCGCAACGCGTGCGCCGTGTCGCGCGCGACGCGCGACGCCGAGAACGGTCCCTGGATCTGGGTCATGTTCGCGCCGTGCTGGCGGTAGTCCATGTGGGGGGTGGGGTCGAAATCCAGCCGCGCGCCGAGCAGCCAGGCGCGCGTCGCGAGATACCAGTCCACGACGGCCAGGTCCGCGGGCAGCGGCAGGCACCGGCGCAGCAGATCGGCGCGATAGGCCGTGTTCGAGAGCCCCAGGATGTTCTGGCGGGGCAGCAGGGACGCCGCCTCGGCGCCCGAGGCGACGCCGGCGACGGGGCCGAGCGGCCGACCGCCGCCATCGACCAGCCGCAGGCCGCAGCCGCCGAGATCGCAAGCCGCCAGCATCGCGCGCGCCGCCGCGACCCGCGTCGGGGCCAGCAGGTCGTCGCTGTCGACCACGATGACCGCGTCGCAGTGCGGCAGCATCTGCTGCCACGTCTGCTGCCGGATCTCCGCCGGCGAGGCGCCCGGCTGCCCGGCGACCCATGCGGCGCCGGGGTCGCCGCCCATGGCCGCGGCGGCCTGCGCGGCGTCGAGTCCGTCCAGCCCGATCCACAGCGCGAAGTCCTGGTCGCTCTGCGCACGGACGGAGCGCCACCAGTCGGCCAGGAAGGGTTCGACGCCCGGAAAGACCGTGGTGTACAGGCCGAGCCTCACGGGTGCTTCTCGCCGGTCGGCCGCAGGCGCAGCAGCGTCTCGGCCAGCGCCCAGTCGTCCTCGTCGTCGATGTCCAGCCCCTGCTGCCAGGGGAGTTCCCAGCCGGTGCGCTCCGGCACATGGAACGTGGCCGTGCGGCGCAGGACCTCGGCCCGCGCCCACCAGACGGCGCCGCTGGGACAGAATAGCGGCGGCAGGTCCTGGCTGCGCCGGGTCAACTCGTTCGCGAACAGCGGCTCCAGGACGCCCCGCTCGTCTCGCCGCAGGGCCCACCACGGGTTCTGCCAGCCGTAGCGCACCACCGAGATCTGAGCCGGCGCCGCGGACGCGGCGAAATGACGGTGGCTCGCGGCGATCGCCGCCGCGGGGCGCAGCGGACAGGTCGGCATGAGCTGGCAGACGGACGCGTAGCGGCTGCCGTCGGCATCCAGCCGCCGCAGCGCGTCGGCGGTCGCCGCCGAGACGGGCGTGTGCTCGTCCGCCAGCTGCGCCTCGCGCAGGAAGGGCACCTCGGCGCCGTGGTCGCGGGCGATGTCGGCCACGGCGGGCGAGTCGGTGCTGACCACGATGCGCGCGAAGAGGCCGCTGCCGGCGGCGGCGGCGATCGTGTGGGCGATCAGCGGCCGGCCGCCGAGCGGGCGGATGTTCTTGCCCGGGATGCGCCGCGAGCCGGCGCGCGCGGGGATCACCGCCAGGCAGTCGTGCTTGGTCACGTCGCTCCCCCTGCTTGCGCCCGCCGCCGCCGAGATGGGTCAGCGCAGCCGGCGGGCCGGACTGCCGACGTAATTGCCGGGCTCGGTCAGGTCGTCGACCACGGTCGCGCCCGCGCCGACCAGCACGCGCGGGCCGATCCGCACCCCCTGGATGACGCAGGCGCCCGAGCCGACCAGGCAGTGATCGCCCACGGCGACCCCTCCGCAAAGCACCGCGCCCGGCGCGACGTGCACGTCGTCGCCGAGGCGGCAGTCGTGATCGATCGTGGCGTGGGTGTTGAGGATGCAGGCGCGGCCGGCGCGCGTGCCGCTGCCGACGACCACGCCGTCGCAGACCACCGTGCCCGCGCCGAGGTCGACGTCGCGGTTGACGACCGCGTGCGGCGAGACGATCGCCGGCATCGCGAAGCCGAGCGCGGTCAGGCGCAGGGCGAGCGCCAGGCGCGTATCGCCGGCGTCGAGCTTGCCCAGGCCGAGCGCGGCCGCGCAGCCGGGCTCGCCGGCGAGCAGATCCCCGAGGCGCGCGTCGGTGCCGAGGTAGCGCACCCCGAGCAGGTCGCCGCGATCGACCTTGTCGGTGTAGCCGGCGATGTCCCAGCCCGTCTTCTGCAGCAGGCCGGCCAGCACCTTCGCGTGCCCGCCGCCGCCGAGGAGCACGATCCTAGGCATGTCGCAGCCTGTCCGCGACGAAGGCGATGTCCGCCGGCTGCAGGCCGACGCTGCACGGCAGGGCGAGCGTCGTGGCGAGCAACTGCGGCGCTTTCTCGATCCGGTACGCCTGGCACGCGCGGTAGGGGCGCTGCAGGTGGTTGAGGTGCCAGACCGGCCGCGTCTGGATCCCGTGGCCGTCGAGGTGGGCCATCAGTTCCTCCCGGTCGCGCCCGTAGCGGGCCGCGTCGATGCGCAGGGGGACCATCCAGTGGTTGTTGCGCGCGTACGGCGGGACCGGGGCCAGCGCGAGGCCCGCGATCCCGGCGAGCGCCTCCTCGTAGAGCTCGCGATTGCGACGCTTGGCGGCCAGGTGCTGCGGCAGGCGCTCGAGCTGCGCCACGCCGAGGGCCGCCTGGAGGTTCGTCAGGCGGTAGTTGTAGCCGACCTCGTCGTGCACGTAGCGGACCTCGTCGTCCTTGGCCTGCTGCGTCAGGTACCGCGCCCGCGCCGCGTGCTCCGCGTCGCGGGTGACGATCATGCCGCCGCCGCCGGTCGTGATGATCTTGTTGCCGTTGAACGAGAAGCAGCCGATGTCGCCGAGGCCGCCGGTGTGCCGGCCGTCGTGGTAGGTCGTGCCGAGGCTCTCGGCGGCGTCCTCGAGCATCGCGACGCCGCGCTCCCGGCAGAGGCCGATCAACGGTTCGAGATCGACGGCGTTGCCGAACACATGCACCGGCACGACGGCCGCCACGCGCCGTCCGGTCGTCCGATTGCGGCAGACGCCGCCGCGCAGCTCGGTCTCGCGCCGCAGGAAATCCGCGGTCTTCTGGACGTCGAGGTCGTAGTAGTCGTCGCAGTCCATGAACACGGGGATCGCGCCGAGGTAATGGGCCGCGTTGACCGTGGCGATGAACGTCAGCGTCGGGACGATGACCTCGTCGCCCGCCGCGACGCCCAGGATCTGCAAACCCACCTGCAGCGCGGCCGTGCCGTTGACGCAGGCCACCGCGTGGCCGATGCCCGTGTACGCGGCGAACTCGGTCTCGAACCGCGTCACGAAGCCGCCCGCCGACGAGACCCAGCCCGTGTCGAGGCACTGCAGGACGTAGTGCCACTCGTTGCCGCCGAGATGGGGGATCGAGAGCGGGATCTTCATGGCGCGCGCGGTCCGACCTCACAGGTTGTAGATGTGACCCTTGTAGCCCCGCAGGTTGGCGGGGTCGCGGAACCAGGCGATCGTCTCGGCGAGGCCGCGGCGCAGGCCGTCGCGGCCGGCGTACCGCGGCGCATGCCCCAGCAGGGCGGCGGCGCGGGTGGTGTCCGCCTGCAGGCGCACGACCTCGCTCGCGTCCGGGCGCAGCCGCCGGGCGTCGGTCGCGATCGCGACGTCGGCCGCCATGAGCTCGGCGATCAGCGCGGCCAGGTCGCCGATCGTGATCTCGTGGCCGGTGCCCACGTTGACGACCTCGCCGACGGCCTCGTCGCAGGCGGCGACGGCCAAGAACCCCGCCACCGTGTCGCTGACGTGGCTCAGGTCGCGCGTCGGGTGCAGCGCCCCGAGCTGCAGCGTCCGCGCGCCCGCCAGGATCTGGGTGATGATCGTCGGCACGATGGCGCGCGCCGACTGGCGAGGCCCGTAGGTGTTGAACGGCCTGATGATCGCCACGGGCGTGGCGAACGAGCGGTGGAAGGAGAGGGCGAGCTGGTCGGCGCCGATCTTGGACGCGGCGTAGGGCGACTGCGCGTGCAGCGGGTGGTCCTCGGCGATCGGCACGCGGCGCGCCGAGCCGTAGACCTCGCTGGTCGACGTGTGCACGATCCTCTCGACGCCGCAGCGCCGCGCGGCCTGCAGCACGTTGAGCGTGCCGGCGATGTTCGTCTCGACGTAGGTCGCCGGCGAGTGGTAGGAGTAGGGGATCGCGATCAGGGCGGCCAGGTGCAGCACGACCTGGCAGCCGTCGATCGCGGCGGCCACCCCGTGCGGATCGCGGATGTCGCCGGCGAACACGTCGAGCGAAGCCGTCAGATCCGGCGGCAGGCGATCCAGCCAGCCCCAGGAATTGAAGGAGTTGTAGAAGACGAAGGCCCGCACGTCATGCCCCTGCCGCAGGAGCGTCTCGGTCAGGTGGGAGCCGATGAAACCGTCGGCGCCGGTGACGAGGATCTTCTTGGGCTTGAGGTCCATGGGCGGTCGCCTCGGGGCCATGCCGGAGCGGTCGACGAGCGCGGTCAGGTGCCGGCAGTCTAGGGCAAGGCAGGCCGCGGGCGCAAGCTCGCGACCGCGGGCGGCCGCCGGCGGCCGCGCGGCGCGCGGCGGCGCCGCGCGGTTCGGCCTATACTTCTGCTTGCCGCGGCGGCGGCGAGTGGGCTATAGCTGGCTGCCGGCCGGAACGGACGCGGTCGTCCGTGGCCGGACCGAGGCAGCAGGGAGTCGACCGGTTTGACGGCAACCATCCGGATCGTGGCTGGCGGCGATGTCATGCTCGGCGAGCACCCGGCCATGGTCGGGCGCGGGGTGGGCACGCGTCTGCGCCGCGATCCGACGTTCGACCCGCTGGCCGGGATCGCGCCGATCCTGCGGCGGGCCGACATCGCGCTCGCCAACCTCGAGAGCGCGCTTTCCGACTGGCCGCGCCTCTGCCTGCCATCGCGCCGCGAATGCCGGGCCCCGGCCAGCGCGGCGCGTCTGCTCGCCGGCGCGGGTTTCGGCGCGCTGACGCTGGCCAACAACCACGTCCAGCAGCACGGACCGGCCGCCGTGCGCGAGACGGCCGCCGCGCTCGCCGACCACGGGATCGCCGTCGTCGGCCTCGCCGGCGATGCGCCGGGCACCTGCCGGCCCGTGGATCTGGTCTGCGGCGGCCTGCCGGTGCGCCTGCTGGGCTATTCGCTGCGGCCCCGCCAGCACTTCGCCGACGCGCCCCTCTACGCCGAAGGCACGCGCGAGGGCATCCTAGCCGACATCGCGGCCGGCCGCGCCGCCGGCGCGGTCGTCGTGGCGACCGTGCACTGGGGCGAGGAATTCGTCGCCGCGCCGACGCGCGCGCAGGTGGCGCTCGGCCGCGCCATGGTCGAGGCGGGCTGCACGCTCGTGCTCGGGCATCATCCCCATGTCCTGCAGGGCTGGGAGCGCTGGCAGAGCGGCGCGATCTTCTACAGCCTCGGCAACCTCGTGTTCGACATGCCCTGGCTGCCGGCGCTGCGCCGGACCGCGCTCTGCGAGTGCTCCGTGCGCGCCGATGGCTGCGGCGAGGTCGTCTGGCATCCGCTCCGCCTCGATCGCGAGCACTGTCCACGCCCCGCCGCCGCCACGGAGCGCGACGCGATCCTGGAGTTCCTCGCCGCGGCGCGCCGCGAGCTCGAGCAGGGCGCAGGATCTGCCGGCGCCGCCGCCGAGGCGGCCGAGCGCGACGCGATCGCCGCCGCCCTGGCGCAGGAGCGCTGGGCGCGCAACCGGTACTTCTTGCGGAACCTGTGGCGGTATCGGCCGGACGTCGCCGGTCAGCTGATCGGCAAGTTCCTGTTGCGCAGGGTCGGCCTGCTGCACGACTAATCGCCCGGGCGGGCGATCGGAACGGAGTGATCCCGCCGTGACGCTGCGCGAGCGACTCTGGCGCGACGGACTGCTGGCGGCCGGCGACGCGCTTGCCGGCCAGACCGTCATGCGCCATCTCCGCTATTACGAGCGGACCCAGTACTGGCCGCGCGAGCGCATCCAGGCCGAGCAGGATCGCCTCGTGTGCGAGGTCGTCGCCGCGGCCTATCGCGGCTGTGCCTTCTACCGGGAGTTGTACGACGAGGCCGGCGTCAAGCCCGCGGACATCGCCGGCGCGGGCGACCTGCCGAAGCTGCCCATGGTCGACAAGACCATGCTGCGCGCCGCCTATCCCGACCGTGTCACGCTGCCGACCCGTTCCCGCCGCCGCGAGTACTCGACGAGCGGATCGACCGGCCAGCCGTTCACCGTGCTGATCGACGACGACACGATGTCGCGTTCGCGCGCGCTCATGCTGCTGCGCACGCTCTACGCCGGCTGGCGTTTCGGGGAGCCGGTCTTCCAGACGGGCATGGCGGTCCGGCGGGGCCGGCTGAAATCTCTGAAGGACCGGCTGCTGCGCATCGCTTACCGCTCGGCGTTCGATCTGTCGCCCGCCGTGCTGGACGACTACCTCGATCTCATCGCCCGCCGCCGGCTGGCGTACGCGACGGGCTATGCCCAGAGCATCTACCTGCTGGCGCAGCGCGCGCTGGCGACCGGGCGCACGCTGCCGCTGCGCGCGGCGGTCACCTGGGGCAGCAGCCTGCTGCCGCATTTCCGCCGGCGGATCCACGAGGCCTTCGGCTGCGAGACCTACGACAGCTACGGCGTCGGCGAAGGCATGCAGATCGCCGCGCAATCGACGCACAGCCAGGGTCTGCTCCATCAGTTCTGCCTGCACGTGGCGGCGGAGATCGTTCGCGACGGCTACCCTGTGCCGGCAGGCGAGCGTGGCGAGATCGTGCTGACGCGCCTGAATCCCGGCGCTATGCCGCTCATCCGCTACCGCGTCGGAGATTGCGGCCGGGCCGCCGCGGAGCAGCCCGAGACCGGCGGCATCAACCTGCCGTTGTGGGCGGGCGTCGATGGGCGCACGTCCGATGTCGTGACGACGCCGGCGGGCAACCAGCTGATCGTGGAGTTCTTCTTCGGCATCATGCAGTACGCGCCGACGATCACGCTCTTCCAGGTCATCCAGACGGCGCGCGACACGCTGCGCGTGAAGATCGTGACGGCGCCCGAGTTCGTTCCCGCCGATTGGCAGCGGGTCGCGGCGGAGATCCACGCCAAGGGCGATCCCGCGCTCAAGCTCGAGGTCGAGATCGTGCCGGACATCCCGCTCGAGCCGACCGGCAAACGCCGCTTCATCGTCGTCCAGGCGCCGGGCCCATGAACATCCTGTTCGTCTACAAGGAAGACTACCCCTGGGACGTGCGCGTCGAGAAGATCGCGCGCACGCTGGCCGATGCCGGTCACACGGTGACGATCCTGGCCCGCAACAGCCGGCGGCGGCCCGGCAGCGAAGGAACCGGCGCCCTGCGCATCCGGCGCCTGCCCGCGCTGCCGGCCTGGTGCGGCCGGCTCAACGCGCTATTCGGCATCCCCGTGTTCTGGAACCCGGTCTGGCTCGCGGCGGCTTGGCGCGCGCTGCGCGCGACGCGCGCCCGCGTGGTCATCGTGCGCGATCTGCCGCTCATGCCGGGCATCCTGCTCGTCGCGCGGGCGTTGCGGCGGCGGGTCGTCTTCGACATGGCAGAGTGCTACCCCGAGATGTACCGCTCGATCCTGCAGTTCCACGGCGGCCGGCTGTGGAACTGGCTGACCAAGAACCCGTGGCTCGCCGCGCGACTCGAACGCCTCGCGGTGCGGGGCGCCGACCACACCCTGGTGATGATCGAGGAATCGCGCGACAGGCTGTTGCGCCTGGGCCTGGCGGCCGAGAAGATCTCCATCGTCTCGAATACGCCGCCGCTGCTCGATCTACCGCCGCGCGCCCATGCCGCCGGCGGCGTCCTGCGCCTGCTCTACGTCGGATTCGTCACGCGGATACGCGGCCTCGACAACGTGCTGCGCGGACTGCGGGCCTACCGCGAGCTGGGCGCCGGCCTGCCGCCGCTGGAGTTCCACGTCATCGGCATCGGCGATGCCCTGGCGGAGTGTCGCGCCCTGGCCGACCAGCTGGGCGTCGCGGCCGGCGTCAGGTTCCACGGCTGGTGTTCTCAGGAGGTCGTCGACGAGCTGTACGCCGCCAGCGACATCGGCGTGCTCACCTACCGGGTCTGCGGCCACTGGAACCACACCATCCCGAACAAGCTCTTCGACTACATGCGCTCCGGCATGCCGGTCTTGACGACCGCGGTCTTGCCTATCCGCCGGATCGTCGAGGACGTCGGCTGCGGCCTGGTCGTGCCCGACGGCGATGCGCAGGCCTGCGGCCGCGCCCTCGCGCAGCTCGCCGATCCCGAGCTGCGCCGCGCCCTCGGCCGTCGCGGGTACGACGCCGTGCGCGAGCGCTTCAACTGGGAGCGCGACGGCGCCAGGCTGCTGGACATCGTGGCCCGATGGGACGTGCCGCGCGTGACGGGGTGAGCGACCTGCCACCGGCCCCATGCTGGCACGACCACCGGTCTCGCTTTATGCTTGATCGGCGTCCGCGAGACGCGCCTGTCGCAATTCGGGAACAGGCTGGCCGGCCGCGAACGGCAGAGCCGGCGGCCGGTCGGTATGGCGTGGACAAGTCCTTTTTACGCCTTGCCTTGCGCCCAGAGGCGGGACGTCCTTTTTTCGAAACGCCAGCCGCCGGCGGTACGTATCTTGCTTCGCCGGGGCAGGTGGAGGTGGATCATGCGCTCGATTCCGCTAGCCTTCGTCGCGCTCGCCTGTGCGGCTGTCCTCGTGCCTGCCGCCCTGGCTCAGCCGGCGATCACGGGCCTCGAGGGAACGCTCGACCGCGGGCAACAGATCTCGTTGTACGGCAACGCGTTCGGCACCAAGGCGCAAGCCGCGCCGTTGCGCTGGGACGATTTCCAGAACGGCACGCCGGGGACCGAGGTGCCCCCACGCAACTACCCGCCGTACACGGGGGTGTGGGATCTGAACGATCCCAGCCCGCTGCAGAACTGGCGCCCCTGGTATTCGAACGAGCGCCAGCGCTATCCGGGCGACGTCACCGCCTTGCAACATTTCCACATGAACGACCAGGGCTACGCCGAGAGCAACCGCGCGATCGATGTCCGCAACCAGCCGTCGCGCGTCTGGTACGTCTCGTTCTGGGCGTACCAGGACGACTACAACGGCACCGCGATCGAGTGCACGAACGTCAAGATCCACGGCTTCTTCCAGGGCAGTCTCAGCGGCTCGGGCGCCAACCACCAGTGCCGGTGGGACGAGTACTGGTCCGGCGGCGGCGGCAACGCCGGCAGCAACATCTACATCGGCGACTGCAACGGAGGGCAGGTGGCCAGGGTCGGGGGCTATACCAACAACCTGAACCAGTGGATCCGCATCGAGCGCATGCTCGACCTCGGCGATCCCGGCGTGGCCAACGGCTACTACGCGGGTTTCCTCAACCTGCAGCCCCGCGCGCAGTTCTCGAACATCGTGGCCACGCCGTCCAGCTGCGCCGATGCGCTGGTCACCGTGTTCCGGCTAGGATTCTATTTCCGCGTGCACGACACGAGCGCGGTCCTCAAGCACCACATCTCCGAACTCTACGTGGACCACTCGTTCGCCCGCGTGGAGATCGGCGACGCACCGACCTGGGCCGCCTGCACGCACCGTGAGATCCAGATCCCGGTGGCCTGGTCGCCGAGCTCCATCACGATCAGCGGCAACCCCGGCACCTTCGCGCCGGGATCGCAGGCCTATCTCTTCGTGGTCAACGAGAACCGGCAGCCCTCGGCCGGATTCCCGGTCGTGCTCGGCCAACCGTACACGCCGGGCGATGACGGCCCTCCGGGAGCGCCGGGCGCCGTCACCTGGTCGCAATGACGGCCCCCCGATCGCCACGGTGCGATCGGGCGCCTGGCTAGTCGGCCGGTGGCGCGCCGGCGATCTCGTTGATCGTGAAGCGGTACTTGCCCGATGCGGTGCGGCCGATCTCGGCGACTTCCTCGAGTTCGACAGCCATGTCCTGGCCCAGGAGGTCGTGGACCAGTCGCTCCAGTCCGGCCGTCACGCGGTTGCGCGTGAAGCTGGGGCCGGGGACGCAGCGCACGCGGATGCGGCGGCGCGCGGACTGCACGAACTGGATCGCCAGGAAATCGTCGGTGCCGCACGCGCCAGTCTGCGGATCGATGTAGGCGGCATGGAACGACATGCCCGAGACGCGGCTGCCGTCGGTCGCGATCAGGAAGTCCGTCTGCCGCCCGGTGAGCCGGCCCAGTTCCGGCAGACGGGCGCCGCCGCCGTCGCCGTCGCGGACGAGTTCGCAGGTGTCGCCGATCCGGTAGCGGATGAACGGGAAGGCGAGATTCCAGAAATCGGTCACCAGCAGGTCGCCCGCCTCGCCCGCAGGCGCCGTGGTCTCCAACAGGATGCTGTTGGCGTAATAGCGCAGCGCGCCGCCGGCATCCTCCTGGGCCATGGGACCGTGCTCGCGCGAGGCGTAGCGATCGCGGACCTCGCAGCCGAAGACGCGCTGCATGAGTTGGCGATCGGCCGCGAACAGCGGCTCGGCCGTCGCGACGACGAGGCGCACCGCGGGCAGCGCGATGCTTTCGCTGGCGCAATACTCCGCGATGGCCCGCAAACTATGGGCGTAGCCGTAGAGGACCTCGATGCGGGCGTCACGCAACTGCCGTGTCCAGTCGGCGAGCCGGACCTCGTCGATGTGCGTGGCGTCGATCGACACGGTGCGGCCGGTCAAGAGCGCGCGCAATCTGGCTTTCCAGGCGGCAGTGGCCGACGGCAGATCCTGGTGCGCGTTCCAGACGTAGGCGACCGGGTCGTCGGGCCGCCAGCCGTACGCCTCGTTGGCCAGCAGGGTCAGCGCATGGCGCCGGCCGTAGCAGGCGCGGTCGTACCAGAAGGTGAAGGAATTGCCCGTCGTGCCGCCGGTGGCGGTCGGCACCAACGCGCGGCCGGTGTGCCGCCGGCTGCGGATGCGCTCCTGCGCGCCGGGGATCGCGCTCTTCTCGAAGACCGGCACGAGAGCGAGGTCGCGCAGGTCGCGGAACTGCGCGGGCCGAAAGCCATGCGCGTCGTAGAGGTCGCGGTAGAACGGGCTGTGCTCGTACGCGTGCGCGAGGATCGCCCGCGCGCGCTCGATCTGCAGCGCCTCGCGCCGCGCGGCGTCGGTCATGGTCGCCAGCTCATGTCGCAGGGGGGCCAGATGCCGGACGTAGAGAAGACCCGACCGCCGCGCGAAGTACGGCAGGAAGACCTGTCGACGCAGCCATGATAGCACGGAGACCCGCTTCCGGTTCGAGGCGCGAGCGCAAGCGCGGCCGCCACGGCGTTCGCGGCGCGCGGCCGGGCTGCCGCCGCGCCCAGGGTATACGTGGCCCTGGTGGCAGGCAAGCGATTGACTTTGTTTTGTTTTGCGTCCAGTATGGCGGGTGCTGCCGCCGTCCGGCGGGGCCGTGGATCCGACGGGCGGCGTCCTGCGCCGCCGATTCCGCGAGCCATGCGATCGCGCGGTTCGATCCGTGCGCGGTCGGGCGCTGGAAGGATGCTGCCGCGTGCTGACGTTCCTCAAGCAACTGTGGTGGGAGCTCCGCACGTGGCAGGGGCGCTTCGAGTACGTCTACGCGCTCGTGGGCGACCTGCCCGGGCACCTGGGCATCGCCGCCAGACGCCGGCTGATGTCGCGCCGGTTCGGCCGTTGCGGGCGGGGGTTGCTGATCCTGACCGGCGCCCACTTCCGCAACCCCCACAAGATCGAATGCGGCGACGAGGTGCTCATCGGCAGCAACGTCGTGATCCAGGCGGGCGGCGGCTTGACCCTCGCCGACCATGTCATGCTCGGTCCGGGCGTGCATATCTGGACGCAGAACCACAAGTTCGACGATCTCGAGACGCCCGTCGCGTACCAGGGCTACGAGTACGCGCCCGTCTCCCTCGGCCAGGACTGCTGGGTCGGCACCAACGCCATCATCATGCCCGGGGTGACCTTGCCGCGCGGATGCGTCGTGGCGGCCGGCGCGGTCGTCGGCGTCAAGCAGTACAAGGAGTTCTCGATCATCATGGGCAACCCCGCGCGGGTCATCGGTTTCCGCGGCGCTCGCAAGAGCGAGGGGACCGAGGGTGACTAGATCCGCGCGCGGCGAGCGCGCCGCGCCGGCGCCGCGCGCGGGCTCGCCGGCGACGATCCTCTTCCTGATGGATCAGTTCTACGACGATTGCGGCGGCACCGAGGGCCAACTCCTGCACCTGCTCGCCGGTCTCGACCGCGAGCGCTTCCGGCCGCAGCTCTCGATCCTCTACGGTCTGAGCGACTTCATCCACGGCGCGCGCTTCCCGTGCGCCAGCCGCTGCCTGGACGTGCAGTCGCTGCGGCGCCCGAGCTACTGGCGTTCCCTCGCGCGCCTGGCCGGCGAGCTGCGCCGGCAACGCCCGGCGGCTTTGCACACGATCTTCCCGGAGTGCGTCACGATCGGCCCCTGGCTGGCGCGTCTGGCCGGCGTGCCGCACGTCACGTGGCGGCGCGATCTCGGCTACTGGCTGACGCCCGCCAAGCGGCGGTCGCTGCGCCTGACCAGCGGGTGGACCGCCTGCTGCGTGGCCAACAGCGAGGCGGTGCGCCGAAGCGCCGTCGCGAACGAGGGGTTGCGCGCGGACCGGGTCCTGGTCGTGCGCAACACGATCGATTTCGGCGCCCTGGCCTCCGCTGCGGCCCGCGACGTGCGCGCCGAGCTGAACCTGCCCGCCGGCGCCGTGACGATTGTGCTGCCCGCCAACCTGCGGCCCGTCAAGGGCGGCGAACTGGCGCTCGCGGCGCTGGCGCTGGCGCGCCGCGCCGGCGCGCCGCTGCACCTGATCTCGATCGGCGATCACCTCGGAATGCAGGAGGGGCTCGAGCGCCGCTGCCGCGAGCTCGGCATCGCCGAGGCGGTGCATTTCATCGGGCACCGCCCGCGCGGAGAACTCCTCGGTTGGGTCAAGGGCTGCGACATCGCCCTGAACGCGTCGCGGTCCGAGGGGTACAGCAACAGCAGCGTCGAGTGCATGCTGCTGGGCCTGCCGCTCATCGCGACCGCGGTCGGCGGCAACGTCGAGCAGGTCGACGACGGCCGGACCGGTCTGCTCGTGCCGGCCGGGGACGCGGCGGCCATGGCCGCCGCCATGCGCGCGCTGGCCGAGGATCCGGCGCGCCGGCGCGCGATGGGGGAGGCGGCGGCGCGCAAGGTGCAGCAGATGCACGGCGCCAACGACGCCGTGGCGCGCCATGAGGAGATCTACGCGCGCCTGCTCGGTCGGACCGGCGAGATCCGCATGCCGTAAGGGGCGCAGCTCTCGCTGACGCCGGCCAGCCAGCGGCCGCCCAGCTTCGCCGCGCGCATGCGGCCGACCTTCTGGAATCCCATGCGGAACGTCGCCTTCAGCGACGAGTAGTTGTTCACGTTCACGAGAACGATCAGGCCCTTGCTGCCCGCCGCGACCAGGGCGACCATGGCCTGCGTCGCGACGGCGGCCGCCAGGCGGTGGCTGCGAAAGGCCGGTAGCGTCAACATCTTGTAGCCGTAGTGCCACTGCGGATCGAAGTGCAGCAGGAGCTCCTCGTTGACGAGCGTGGTGTTGGCGGCGAACCAGCAGTAGCAGGCCAGCTGATCGCCGATCCACGCGCCGTAGCAGCGGTCGCCCTTGGCGAGGGCCTCGGCCACGAACGCGGCCGGCAGGTCCATGCCGGGCGTATCGGCGAACGGGCGCAGCGCGGCGTCGTCGAGGAATCCGTACCGGACGTCGGCGTCGGTCTGCAGAGCGTCCGGATCGAGCGTGGCCGGCGTCAGCACGAGCACGTGCATGTCGAGGAACCGGCAGAGCTTGTGGGCGCCGCGGCACCAGAGGTCGGTGCCGACGCCGCGCAACCCGGCGTTGCGGAACGTGCGTTTCAGCTCCTCGAGCTGCATGTCCGACTCTCCTCGGTTCCGGCGCCGCCGGATGGGCGCCCCGTCGCAGCCATCAAGGCGTGCCGCCGCCCGGCTGCATCGTGCAGAAGACGTAGACCCAGGGCTGGTCGCCGCCGAAGGCGGCCTCGCTGGCGATCTCCTCGCCCGTCCACATGTCGTAGCTGCGCAGCTGCGACCAGCCGGCCGCGAGCAGGCGCTGCCGCTGCAGCTGCGGTACGATGAAGCTGCCGCGCGTGCGGAAGTCGTCGCCGCCGTCGAAGAGGCGGAAACGCTCGAGGTCCTGGTAGCGGCGCATGGGGCCGTTGATTCGCCGGATCTTCCACCAGCCCTTGAGCTCGGCCAGCAGCGACCTCGGATCGCGGCGGAAGCGGAACGCGTAGATGCGCCGCAGGTCGCGGGCGTTGTGGAACGAGAAGAAGAATTTGCCGCCGGGACGGATGACGCGCTCGATCTCCCGCAGGATCCGCTCGCGGCCGTCCCAATCGACGCAGTCGATGCCGTTGAAGCTGAACATGACGAAGTCGAAGGACGCGTCGGCCAGCTCCCGCATCGCGCGCGCGTCCAGGAACGCGAAGGAGGCGTGGTCCAGCGCGGCGAACTCGCGGCGGCAGAGGTCGATCATCTGCGGCGCGTTGTCGATGCCGAGGTACGATTTGACCGCCGGCGCGAAATAGCGCGTCGTGCGGCCGGCGCCGACGCCGATGTCCAGCATCGCGACGCCGCCCAGCCAGGCCGACTCGGCGGCCAGCAGGGTCCTTTCCGGCGGGAAGAGATCCTTGAGCTGCGCATACAGTCCGACCAGATGCGGGTCGTAGTAGGAGGTGACGAGCTGATCCATGGCCTCACGCCTGTCGCCGTCGGTACCATCGCCTCACGGCACGGCCTCGCTGCCGTACCAGTATCTCTCGCCCGGCCCGCTGGCGCGCCCGAGCAGACGGCGCGCGCGGTTGCCGAGGTGTTCGGCGCCGCACAGGAACCACTGGAAGGTCTGCAGGCACTCGCCGGCGCAGTACCGCGGCAGCCGCAGGTCGTCATCATCGAGGTCGGGCCCCTGGTAGGCCAGGTAGCAGGCCGCGAAGCCGGCGGCCGCGACGCGGCGGCTGATCTCCACGTCGAAGTCGTCCGGTCCGCCCTGCGGGTAGGCGAAGACCCTGCCCGCCGTGCCGAGCATCTCGGCCAGCCGGTCGCGCGACGTGCGGATCTCCCAGTCGACCTGGGCGAGGTCGATGCGCGTCAGGATCGGATGGGTGACCGTGTGCGGCGCGAAGACGAGCCCATGCCCCGCCATCTCGCGCACCTGGTCCCAGGTCATCGCGCGCACGGACGGCGGCGGCGCCGCGGGCAGATCGACCTGCAGCGTCGCCGCCAGCTGGGCGAGGACCGCCTGCTTCTGCGCGTCGGCGATGAACCGGCTGCGGTTGATGAGGAAGCGCACCGCACGACGCCGCGTCGCGGGCGTGCTGAAATCCAACTCCAGCGACTGGCCCGCGACCTCGACGCGGGCGACCTGTGGCGGCGCGTGCCGGCCGAGGTAGTGCAGCTTGTCCCACCAGAGCCACGTCGTGCCGTCGACGAAGCCGGTCGTGACGAACAAGGCCGCCGGCACGCCGAGTTCGCGCAGGATCGGGTAGGCGACGTCGTAGTAATCGTGGTAGCCGTCGTCGGCCGTGATCACGACCGGGCAGTCTCCCGCCACGGCCTCGCCCTGGCGCGCGCGGATCTGCTGCTCCGGCGTCCAGACCGGATGGTGCGCCAGGATCAGGCGCAGCTGACGGCGGAACACGGAGGCCCGGAGGCCTTCGCCGCCGAGGTCGTCGCCACCGTCGGCGGCGAAGCGATGATACATGAAGACGCGCACGTGCCGGCGGGTCAGGCGGCGGCACAGGCGCTGGAATCCCGGCAGGGCGAGCAGGAACTTCTTGAGCCTGAACAACGGCTATCGGCTCCCGTCGGGGGCTGGGCGCGGGATCGGCGCGGATCCCGGGCACATTGATCTTGCCAGGCAACGATATCGCGGATAATCCTCGTGGCAACCCGTCATCTTCGCGGCGTCCGCCCCGGATGGAGCCATGTTCGACCACCTGCAAGCCGACGTCTATCGCATCCTAGGTCCCGCGCCCCGGCTGCGCACCCGCGTCCTGCTGCTGTTCAACCAGGGCTTCGCCGCCGTCGTCTGCTACCGCCTCGGAAGGTGGCTGGCCGATCGCCGGTTGCCGCCCGGGCTGCGCCAGGTCTGCGCCGGCCTCTACTTCCTCTACTGGAAGTGCGTGGAGACCGGCACCGGCATCTCGATCCCGCCGGATTGCCGCATCGGCCCCGGCCTCTACATCGGCCATTTCGGCCAGATCATCCTCAACCCTCAGGTCGTCATGGGCCGCAACTGCAACCTGTCCCAGGGCGTCACGCTCGGCCTGGCCCGGCGCGACGACACCTTCGGCTCGCCGCGGGTCGGCGACTGCGTCTACCTGGCGCCGGGCGCCAAGATCATCGGCCCCGTGCGCCTGGCCGACGGCACCGCGGTGGGCGCCAACGCGGTCGTCACGCGGGATACCGAGCCGGACGCCGTCGTCGTGGGCATCCCCGCCAAGACCATCAAGACCGACAGCAGCCGGCCGTACATCCAGAATCCGTACCCGCCCCCGTCGCGGTCCGGCGCCTGACCGCGGGCGCGCGCCGCTCAGAACACCGTCGCCGGATCGATCGTCGAGATGCAGAAGGCGTGCTTGCCCGACGGCAGCGGCGCGATGCCGTCGACCAGCTCCACCTGCCACTGCATGCGCGGCCCGAGGAACTCGGGAATCTGACGCGCGAAGAAGGCCTCCGTCTCGGGGCCGTAGAGGTCGCCGGCGACGATGCGCAAGGTCACGGCCGCGGGCCGGTCCTGGACGAGCTGGGCCTGCAGGACGCCCGGAGCCTGGGCGATGAGGTAGATGGTCAGCGCGGCGCCCGAGACCAGACGTCCCTCCGGCGTCACCAGGAAGTCGGTCTCGCGGCCGGCGGCCATGCCCAGGCTCGGCAGGCCGCGCCCGCAGGAGCAGGCGCCGGCCATCGCCACGCCCATGTCCTCGATCCGGTAGCGGATCATCGGCATCCCGAGGTTCGACAGGTCGGTGATCAGCAGGCGGCCGGTCTCGCCCGGCAGGGCCGGCCGGCCGCCGCGCTCGACCTCCACTACGAGGTGCTCCGCGCACAGGTGCAGGCCCGCGTGCGCCTCGCACTCCGAGCCGATGATCCCGGTCTCGCGCGATCCATAGCGATCGAAGACCCGGCAACCGAAGCACTGTTCGATGACCTGCCGGCGCTCGGCGCCGAGGATCTCGGCCGAGGTGATGATCCCGGCCAGGCGGGGCAGTTCGACCTCGCCGCGGGAAAGCAGGAAGCGGGCCAGCACGTAGACGCTGTTCGCGTAGCCGATGATGACCTCCGGCCGGAAGGCGTTCAGCGCGCGCTGGAAGTCCAGCATGCTCTCGGGCGTCAGGCTCGACGAGTCGAGCACGATGTGCGGATCGAAGAGCCGGCATCGCAGGCGCGCCCGCCAGTTGTGCTTGTGGGCGAAGGCCTGCGGATGCCCCCAGATGTAGGCGGTGCGGCGGCCGAACTGCCAGCCCGCCCAGCGGTCGTGCCGGTACGCCGACGCCGTGCGCGAGAAGTGGCGGCGTCGATCCAGCGCGAAACGCAGAGGCTTGCCGGAGGAGCCGCCGGTCCGGTCCAGCCTGATGTCGCGCTCGTGGAAGCCGGTCGAGATCATCTGCTGCCAATCGTTCTGGATGCGCTCCTTGGTCACGACAGGCAGCTTGGCCAGGTCGGCGATGGTCGCGACGGCGGCGGGGTCGGCGCCGTGTTCGGCCCAGAAGCGGCCGTAGTACGGGTTGCGGCGCGCGACGTGCGCGAGCAGCGCCCGCAGCCGACGGTCCTGCAGCTCGGCGAGCGCGGCGGGCGGCAGCCACTGGGAGCGCTCCAGGCGGCGCAGTTCGCCGGGCATGCCGTTGCGCTCGTACAGGGAATGCAGGAAGAAGCTGGTCTCGGCGATGGTTCTGGCGGACATGGACTCCTGGCTTTCTCGTCCGGGCGGGCGGCTCGGCGCTCCGGTCGCCGGCGGCAGGCGCATCATAGCACCGCGGACCGGACCCTGCTACGAGCGGTCGCGCTATTCTCGCCGCCGCCGCCGCGGCGTCGGCGTGGCGAAATGTCGCTGGCTGTACGGCGGCTCTTGGCCTAATTATCGACCTGCTCGCCGCGAGATGTACCGTTTGTTCGCCCGTTCGCGCGGGGGAGGGAAAGAGCGCGCCCATGCCCAGCCCCAAGGTGCTCATCGTCGCCTACGCTTTCCCGCCGCACAGCGTCGTCGGCGCGCAACGTCCGCTGCGCATGGTCAAGTACCTGCCGCGCATGTCGGACTGGCAACCCATCGTGCTGAGCGTCAAGCGGGAATTCCCGCGGACCGATCCGAGCCTGCTCGCCGAGATCCCGGACGGTGTCCCCGTCTACCGGGCGCCCTCCTGGGAGCCCCTGCACTGGCTGGAGCGATCGGCACGCCGGCCGGGTGCCGGCGCCACGGCCGGCCACGCGCCGCAGGCTCCAGGCCTGGCGGCGGCCGCGCCGCCGCAACCGCGCCGGTCGCCGGCCGCCATCGCGACAGCGCCCCTGCGAGGCGCCAAACGGCTGCTCACGGACCTCTGCAGCACCCCCGACCCCCAGCTGGGCTGGGTGCCCGCGGCCGTGGCGTCCGGTCTGCGCATCGCGCGCCGCCAGCGGCCGGACGTCATCCTGGTGACCGTGCCGCCATGGTCGGCGCTCGCCATCGGCCATCACCTCTCGGCGCTGACCGGCATTCCCTGGATCGCCGACTACCGCGACCCGTGGACCGACATCCATCACGGCGATCTGCCGGCCTGGCGCCTGCGCGGCGAGCGCCGTTTGGAGCGCGCCCTGCTCGGCAACGCGAGCGCGGTGCTGTCCTCGTCCGCTCGCTTCACGGAGCTCATGCGCGCGAAGTTCCCGGACCAGCCGCGGACGATCTTCGCGCCGCTGTTCAACGGCTTCGACGAGGCGAAATTCGCCGACCCGCCGCCGCCGCGGCACGAGATCTTCACCATCACCCATCTGGGATCGCTCTACAACCTCTACAAGCCGGAGCCCATGCTCCACGGCCTGCGGCACTGGCTCGCGCAGGACCCCGCGCGCCGGCAGCGGGTCCGCTTGCGGTTCATCGGCCAGATCGACGGCGCCACCCGCGCGCTGCTGGAACGCCTGGACATGCTGGCTCTGACCGAGGAACTCGGTTTCCTGCCGCACGCCGCGGCGATCGCCGAGTGCCGCCGGTCGCATGTCCTGCTGCTGGCGATGGGGATCACGCCGCGCACGCCCAGCGGCTGGATGCCGTCGAAGCTCTACGAGTACCTCGCCTGCCGCACGCCGATCCTGGCCAACACCGTGCGGGGCGAAGCCGCCGAGGCCATCGTCCGGGCCGCCGCCGGCGAGGTCGTGCACGGCGACGACCCCGGCGAGATGGCGGCCGCCCTGGACGCGCTCCATCGCCGGTCGATCACGTCGGCGCCGGCCGAGCCGGGCGCCTGGCCGCCGGCGATCGCGCGCTTCACGCAGGCGGAGATCATTCCAGCGCTGGCGGAGATCCTGGAACGGGTTCGTCGGCGTCGGTCGCCGTAGCGGGCGGCGGCACCGTGCCGGCGATGACCTGGTCCAGCGGCACCTGCCGGCTGCCGGCCCGCCCGGCCAGGCGCCGCTTCGCCGCCATGAGCAGGATGCCGAGGATATTGGACGGCGCGAACGTCAGGTCGCAGAGGGGTCGTTCCGCGTTGGCCAGGCCGCGCTTGAACGGCGTGGTCCAGCCGCCGAGGTCGTAGATGCGCGGCGGCGGCAGGGCCGTCAGTTCCATGATGGCTTCCCGGTGCAGATAGACGCCGGGCATGTAGTACGAGAATTCCTCGTCGTAGTCGGAGCGCAGGGCCACCCAGTGGCTGCCGTCGCGCAGCAGGTACATGAAGGCGACGGGTCTGCCCTCCAGGCGCATCAGGTAGACGACCCAAGCGCCGCGACCGTCGGTGCGCCGGCTGTAGTCGCGGAAGAACGCCGCCGTCTTGGCGAGGCTGGCCATGTCCGTGCCCTCCTCCCGTTTCCAGCTGGCGGCGCTGATGGCCTGCAACTCGGCGAAATGGCGGTCGAGTTCGGCGTACGAGTCCAGGCGCACGACCTCGCGCGCCGCGCTCCGATTGATACGGTTCACGACGCGGCGGAACTGGCGGCGCCAGGTGCCGGTCAGGGCGCCGTAGTACGCGTCCCAGGAGTCGGGCACGAGGGCGTACGGCGAGCTCATCCAGGCCTCGGCGACCGCCACGCCGCGCTCGGCGAGGCAGGCGGCGAACCGGCGCGTGGTCGCCTGCTGCAGCTCCAGGGACCTGAGCTCGGCGAGATGCCAGCCCCCGCAGGAGATGACGGCGTCGAGCAGCGGCCGGCACAGGCTGTCGTCCTCGACGAGCAGGCCGCTGCGCGGCGTGATGCCCGACTGCAGGAACTCGAGGATCTTGAGCGGGATCCCCCGCCGGCGCTGCGTCACGATCTGCAGCGGGGCCGCCGCCACGAGGCGGCCGCCTTGCGCCAGCGTTACGACGCACAGCTCGCCGCGCGGCGCCAGGTGTTCGAGCCAGGTCGAGAACCATTCATGCCGGTAGAAGCAGTTCTTGAGGGTCGCGCGGGCGACCAGGTCGTTCCATGCCGCGCCGGCCGCCCGGAACTCGTCCAGGCTCGCGATCCTGCCGACCTCGTAGACCATTGCTGAGCCTTCCTGGGGACCGCGCCGCTCCTGCCCGGACGGCGAGTTCGCTTGCCGCTGCCGCCAGCCGCCGCCGCGTCAGCCGGAGAACGCCGCGCGCTGCTGCCTCTGCAGGAACGATCGCGTGACTCTCGCCAGATGCTCGGCGATCGCTGCCGTGGCGATCGTCGTGCCCACGATGAAGCACCACAGGATATGATAGGTCGTGTGGGCGAACAATCCGTTGAAGAGCATCATGAAGGTGAAGAAGCCGATGCTGCGGATCGCCATCTCGAGGGTGCGCAGGTCTTTCAGAAAGCGGTCGACGAAGCGGTCCGCGGGGAAATCCCGGCGCTGGAGCCCCGATCGGAGGCTCGCGGCGGCCTCCGCGATCGCGCGCAGGCTCGCGCGATGGCACTGGAAGACCGCCACCATCAGCCAAATGAAGGTGACCATGCCCTGGATGCCGAGGTGCGACAGGATCTGCAGATAGAGGCTGTGGACATCCTGCCCTTTGCGGGTGCTGCCGAACTTCATGATGCGCACGCGCACGAAGCTCTCGACGCCGACGCCGTAGGGATGTTCGAGGAAGATCTCCCAGGCGTCTTGCATGAGCTGCAGCCGCGCCTCCTGGGAGCCGCCCTCGATCTCCTCGCCGCCGATCGTGCCGATGCGTGCCTTGTACTGCTCCGGCAGCGCGAAGAAGGCGATGACCGAGACGCCGGCCAGGATCAGCAGGTTCCGCGCCTTGTGCTTGTTGATCAGCCAGAGGGCGAGCGCTCCGGCCGCGACCGCCATGTAGCCGGCGCGCGAGCCGGTGTTGACGATGCAGAGGACGGCCAGGACGAAGCAGCCCAGCATCGCCAGGCGCATCCACTTCTTGCGCCACACGTCGCGCATGAAGAACAGGAACGGCAGGCAGGAGACGGCGGCCAGGCTGAGCCCGTTGGGGTGCTGGTAGCGCAGCACGGCTCCGTGCAGGCGCAGGATGCCCTGATTCCGCCAGACGAGGCTGCCGGTGATCAGGCCGCGGACCGCTTCCTGGAGCACGTAGGTCAACGCGAACAGATAGACCGCCAGGAAGAGAGACACGTGCCGCGGGCTGCGCAGCAGGACGGCGATGAAGAACACGAAGATCGACTGCTTGAGGACGTTGTCGAAGAACATGAAACGCGCCGAGATGGGGTCCATGGCGAAGGGGACCTGCAGCAGCATCGTGAGCAGGAAGGCCAGGTAGGAATAGACCACGCGCCGGCCGGCGCCGAGCGGCATCGGGTCGGTCATGAGCACGCCGATCGCGAACAGCGTGCAGACGATGCCCAGCAGCAGCTCGTTGCGGATCGCCGACATGATCTCCAGGCGCTGCGACAGGGCCACGTAGTGCGAGAAGGTGAACGCGAGCACCATGAGCAGCGCGGGCCAGCCGGCTTCCCGTTTGGTCGAGACGAGGGTGCTCGTGACATGCATGGCGCGAAACCCCTCAACGGACGAGGTCGGTGGCCGCCGGCGCCGCGGCTGGCGGCGGGCCGGCCAAGAGTATCAGGATCGACCAGGGAGCGCCATGGCGAGCTTGCGGTGAGCGCGCGGCCGGGGCTGGTCAGAGGGCCGGCTTGGTGCCATACTGTGCGCCCACCAGCAGGCGCCGCGCCGCTGGCCGACCCCGCGGCGGGCCCGGACCGCCGCCGTGACGACGAGCGGAAGCGGAGCAGCCTGTCCCCATGCGCATCGAACTCATCGCCGACCCCGCACGATTGTCCGAGCTCGCCGCGGCCTGGGCCGCCCTGCATGACCGCGAGCCGGGCGCCGAGATCTTCGCCACGCCCGCCTGGGTCCTGGCCTGGTACGAGTGCGTCGGCCGGCTGACCGGCCGCCGTCTGGCTGCGGTCGCCGTCTGGTCGGCGGACGAACTGGCGGGCCTGTTCCTGCTCCAGGGTTCGCGGCGTCTCGGCCTCGCCATCCTGGAGTTCACCGGATTCCCGCGCCATGCCGATCGGATGAGCGTCGTGCTGGATCCGGCGCGCGAGGACGCCGTCATGGACGCCTTCGCCGCCTGGCTCGCCGGACGCGACGACTGGGACGTGCTATCGCTGCGTTGCTTCGGCGCCATGTCGCGGCAACCCGAAGCTCTGGCGTCCGCCTTGCGCAAGGCCGGCCTGCTGCATCTGGTCCGCAGCGATTCGACGACCTACTTCGTCGACCTGACGGCCTACGCCGACATCGAGGCCTATCTGAACGAGTACCGCAGCGGGCGCACCCGCAAGGCGCTGCGCCGGCACGCGCGGCGGCTGGCCGCGGATCACGGCGGGCAATGGCATCTCTACCGCGACCTGGACGACGCCCTGCTGGACGACCTCGCCGACCTGGACACGCGCCGTTCGGCCCGCGGCGCGGCGCAGCGGGCGTTCTTCGGCGATCCGGCCAATCTGCAGTTCATGCGCGCGCTGGCGCGCCGAGCCGCGGGGCAGGATCTCTGGCGCATCTCGGCGCTGCGGCCGGCCGATCGTGTCCTGGCCTACGACATCTCCTTCCAGTACCGCGGCCGTCGCCTGAGCTACCAGACGGCGTTCGACCGCGAGCTCGTGGCCTACAGCGCGGGCAACCTGGCGCTCATCGAGGCGCTGCGCCAGGCGATCGACGAGCGGGCAGCGGAGTTCGATTTCCTGGCGGGAGACGAAGGCTACAAGGAGAACTGGTGCCGCGACGCGCGGCAATGCCGGTGGGTGCTGGCGTTTCGCGGCACTCTGCGCTCGCGGCAGGCGTACGCCTACCACCGTTGGGTCAAGCCCCTTCGCTCGCGGCTGGCGGCGGGGCCGCTCGGCTCGTTGATCCCGCGGGCATTGCGCGACAGGCTCGATATCTGAGCGCCCGTGAGGCGGTCACTTGATCACGGTCAACCGCTGGACGGTCACCGCGGCGCCCGCGCGCAGGCGGCAGAGGAAGACGCCGCTGCCGGCGGGGCGGCCGAACATGTCGCGGCCGTCCCAGCCGAAGCGATGGCGGCCGCCGGCGAGGTCCGCCGTCGCGAGGAGCTGCACCCGTCGGCCCTGCAGATCCAGGATCTCCAGCGTCACGGGCAGGTCCTGCGGCAGATCGAACTGGATCGTCGCGAGCGGGTTGCTGGGATTCGGATAGACCGCCAGCGCGATCGGCACGTCCGGCACGGGCGGCACGGCCGTCGCCGTCTGCCCCGCGGCATCGACGAGGGCCTGCATGAGCAGCGGCCCCAGGGTCGCGTTCGCGAGTTCGTTGGGGTGCGAGTCCCCGTCGCCGTGACTGCGCTCGTACTCGTAGCGCAGCATGTTGGCGGCCGGCGAGCCGTCGTCGGGGGCGGCCAGCAGGTCGAAGAGATCGAACGTGCGCACGTTCGCGCGCGGCGGCTGCCCCAGGAAGTCCTCGCTGCGCAGCCAGTCGGCGAAAGCGCGGGTCGCCGCCGCGCGCAGCGGCGAGGCGTCGTCATGCAGGCGGTGCCGCGGCGGCGGCGTCAGGACGACGAAGGTGTGGTGCGGATGGGCGTCGAAGACGCCGCGCATCTCCAGGTACCAGGCCTTGTACTGCGCCAGGGCGGCGTCGAGTTCCGAGGCGGTCTGCGCGCCGCCGAAGTCGCCGGCCCGGTAGCACGACTTGAACGCGATGACGTCATGGTTGTTCAGGATCGAGTCGCGGGCCAGCACATAGTAAGGCTCGCTGGAGTTCAGCCAGAGTTCGCGCAGGCCGTCGGGGTTGTTGTTCTGGCCGCAGAGGACGCTGTACGGGTATCCGAGGTCGTTCCCTGCGGGGTCGCGCAGGCCGATGTAGGGATAATGGTGGTCCCAGAGGCGCCCCTGCTGCGCGGAGCGGGCGTTGAACTCGGCGAGATGCTCCCGCATCGCGCCCTGTTCGATGAGGCCGTCGCCGACTGAATTGTGCAGGAAGAAGATGCTGATCGGTTCGCTGGCGGCGGCCGGGGTGCAGGCGAGGAGCCAGAGGCCGAGGACAAGGCAGGGCGCGCAACGCTTAAGCATCGTGACCGGACTCCTGTCCCGAGGTTCCCCGATGCGGCTCGTGGACGATCGCCGATCACTACGGGGTCGTTGTTCCTATCAATCGTGTATGATACACGATCCATCGCCTTTGTCAAATTGCGGAGCAAATATCCGGACTGCACGAAAAGAAGATAGACGGCGGCGATTGCAAATTTTCTTTTACGGCAGTCATCGGTTCCGGCACGCGCCGGGCAGGCTGCCGGCGCGACGGTGCGGTCGGTCTAGCGTGACGGGTCAGCGGAACATGCCCTTCAGGCCGCTCAGACTGCTCTGCTGGACCGGCACCTGATCGTCGGCGGCGTTCAGCAGCGCTTCGACCAGCAGCGGCGCGACGATGCTGTTCGCCAGCTCGTTG
This sequence comes from uncultured Fibrobacteraceae bacterium, assembly GCA_964549735.1. GTDB lineage: Bacteria > Krumholzibacteriota > Krumholzibacteriia > LZORAL124-64-63 > LZORAL124-64-63 > Glo-17. The sequence continues at coordinate 32,489 of CAZJWO010000024.1, forward strand.
GGGTGCGAGTCGGGCGACGAGTGGCTGCGCTCGTACTCGTAACGCAGCATGTTCGCGGCCGGCGCGCCGTCATCGGCGGCGGCCAGCAGGTCGAAGAGGTCGAAGATCACGAGGTTGGCGCGCGGCGGGCTGCCGACATACTGCGCGCTGCGCAGCCAGTCGGCGAGGAGGCGGCCGCGGGCGGCCCGCCCGACCGTGGCGTCGGAATGCAAGCGGTGCCGCGGCGGCGGCGACAGGACGACGAAGATCTTGTCCGGGTGGCTGTCGAAGACATCGCGCATCTGCAGGTACCAGGTCTTGTACTGGGCGAGGGCCTGATCGAGCTCCGCATCGGTCCGCGCGCCGCCAAAGTCGAGCGCCCGGTAGCAGGACTTGAAGGCGATGACGTCGTGCTTGGTGAGGATCGAGTCGCGCGCGCTGATGTAATTCCGTTCGCTGGCATTGAGCCAGAGCTGGTGCAGGCCGTCGGGGTTGTTGTTCGCGCCGCAGAGGCTGCTGTACGCGTAGCCCAGCAGCACGCCCTGCGGGTTGCGCACGCCGATGTACGGGTAGTCGTGGTCCCAGAAGGTGTGCGCGGTGCCGTGCGCGGCGTTGTATGCGGCCACATGCGCGCGGACCTCGCCTTGATCGATGAGGTAGCGGCCCACCGAGTTGTGCAGCAGGAAGACGCTGGCTTGCTCGGCGGCCATCGCGGCGGAGCCGATGCCGGCTCCCAGCAGGAGCGCGACGACCGTGATCATCTTCTTGGGCATCGTATCACCTCCGGTTTTACGCGCGGCGGGGGCGAGGTCTCTACGGCCGGCGGGCGCCGGGCGCCGGGCGAGCAGCGGGAATCCAGAGGACCAGGCTACTGTATTTCGCCCAGGATGACAAGTCCGGCTGGCCGTCGGTTTTGGCGTTGACGGCGCCGGAGGCCCTCGCCAGAATCACCGCCGCCGGGCGGGTCCGGCGAACATCGCCCCGGCGGCGCGGGATGCTCGCGGCGTGCCGCCGCCGGCGCGGACGCACTCCGTCGAGGCGAGAGGCGACCTTGAACGTCACGATCCTGATGGGCTCGAACTCGCCCGAGCGCGAGGTCTCCTTGCGCTCGGCCGCCGCCATCGCCGCGGCGCTCCGGCAGAACGGCCATGCCGTCGAACTCGTCGACGTGCCTGACGCCAGCGCGGTCATGCATCTCGATCTGTCCGGCGTAGACCTCGTCATCCCCGCCTTGCACGGCGGCGACGGCGAGGACGGCCATGTCCAGGCGATCCTCGACCTGCGGCGCGTGCCCTACGTGTTCTCCGGCCCCCTGGCCAGCGCGGTGGCGATGGACAAGGCCGCCGCCAAGCGCATCATGGCCGGCGCCGGCATCGGCACGCCCGACTGGCTGCTCGTGGCCTGGGATCGGGCTGCCGCCGCCCCGGTGGCCATCAGCGGCAAGCCGGCGGCCGGCGAGGTCCGCTCCCGGACGCGGACGCCGCGCCACGGCACGGCGGGCGGCATGGCGGCCGGGCAATCTCCGGCCGCGGCGCAACTGGGTCTGGACCACCTGCAGGAGCGCGCCGCGGCGGAACTCGGCTACCCTCTGGTCGTCAAGCTGAACGCGGGCGGCAGCAGCGTGGGCGTGGCGATCGTCGAACACCCGGAGGAGTTCGCCGCGGCTTTCGCCGGGGTCGCCGCCGCGGCCACGGGCCCGCAGTCGGCGATCCTGCTCGAACGCTTCATCCCGGGCCGCGAGTTGACCGCCGCCATCTTCCTCGGCCGCCGGCTGCCGCTGCTCGAGATCAGGCCGCACGCGGGCTTCTACGACTACCGCAACAAGTATACCAAGGGCGCGACCGAGTACCTCGTGCCGGCCCCCGTGCCGACGCCGCACTACGAGAACATGTGCGCCGACGCGCTGCGTCTGTACGATCTGCTCGGCTGCCACGGCACGGCCCGCGTCGACTTCCGTTTCGACGGCAAGCACCATTACTGCCTGGAGATCAATACCATCCCCGGCATGACCGAGCTGAGCCTGGTGCCCATGGCGGCGCGCGCGGTGGGCATCAGCTTCGAGGCCCTCGTCGAGGATCTCTGCCGGGACGCGCTCTTGCGGGCCGGTCGCATGCCCTGACCGATCCGGACCGTCGCGCAAGGACCCGCCGCCCGACCGCGCCCGCCGAGCACCATGCGCCGCGCAACGCTCCGGCGGCGGACGGCGCGATGCCGCCTTATCTTGCCGCCAGCGGCCGTCGGGCTCGCCGGAGAAGCGATGACGTTGCAGGTGCTCGACCACCTCACCCGTACCAAGGTCCCGTTCGTGCCGGTGCGTCCCGGTCACGTCGGCCTGTACGTCTGCGGATTGACCGTCCAGGACCGTCCCCACCTGGGGCACATGTACGCGTTCGTGGCGTGCGACATGGTCCGCCGGTATCTGGAGTTCCTCGGTTTCGCGGTCACCCACGTCCAGAATTTCACGGACATCGACGACAAGATCATCGAACGGGCCCGTCGCGAAGGGGTCTCCGTCGAGACGGTGGCGCGGCGCAACATGGAGCGCTACCACGAAGCCGCCGCCGCCCTGCAGATCAAGCCTGCCCACCACTACCCCCAGGTCACCGAGCACATCGGGGACATCGTGGCCTTCATCGAGAGGCTGCTCGAGAGGGGTCATGCCTACGCCGCCGGCGGCGACGTCTATTTTCCGGTCCGCTCCTGGCCCGCCTACGGCAGGCTATCCGGCCGGGACCTGGCCGAGATGCGCGCCGGGATCAGGGTTCCGGTCGGCGACCGCAAGCGCGACCCGCTCGATTTCGCGCTCTGGAAGAGCGCGGCGGCGCAAGAACCGGGCTGGCCCTCGCCCTGGGGCCGGGGCCGGCCGGGATGGCATATCGAGTGCTCGGCGATGGCGATCCGCTATCTGGGCGAGCATTTCGACTTCCATGGCGGCGGTCGCGACCTGCTCTTCCCGCACCACGAGAACGAGCTGGCGCAGAGCTGCTGCGCCACGGGCCTCGGTTACGTCAACTACTGGATCCACAACGGGTTGCTCGTTCTGGGCAAACGCAAGATGAGCAAGTCCGACGGCAACTTCCTGGACATGGATGGGCTTCTCGAGCGCTATCCGGCCGCCGTGCTGCGGTTCTTCCTCTTGAATGCCCATTTTCGCAGCCAGCTCGAGTGCAGCGAGGACCGGCTGCGCGAGGCGGCCGCGGGTTTCGGCCGGCTCGAGCGCGGCGCGCAGCAGCTGGCGAGCGTTCTGGCCGATCTGGACGGGGACTGCAGCAGCCGCCGCGTGCCGGCCGGTCTCATCTCGGGGCCCGGCATCCAGTTGCAGGAAGCCGCGGCGGCGCGCCGGCGCAGGTTCTTCGCGGCCATGGACGACGATTTCAATTCGGGCGCGGCCATTGGCGAGCTGTTCGGTCTGGTGCGCGATCTGAACCTCTACCTGGCCGCGACCGAACGCGCCGGCCTGGATCACGAGCCTCTGCTCGCCGTGCGGGAGCTTCTGGCCGAGGCGGACGGAATCCTGGGGCTCTTTCCCCGTGATCTGGCCACGGCCCCCGCGACGGACTCTCAAGCGCCGGCGGAGGTGGTCGCGCTGTGCCGCCAACGCCAGGAGGCCCGGCGATTCGCGGACTGGGCCGAGGCGGACGCTCTGCGGGAGCGGATCCTGGATCTCGGTTGGGAGGTCGTCGACACCCCGCAGGGGTTCCGGCTCTCCCGTGCCCGGGAGCGGGCCTGAACGGGCGCGGCCTGCAGCCGCGTCGCGGAGCCGCCGCGAGACACCGGACCGACGGCGGCCAACCTGACTCCTTGACAGTCGGTCGGTCGACCGTATATATTGCCCCTCCCGTTGCCGCGAGCGGGCTTTTGCCGTGCGCGCGCTACGGATCGGGTTGATGTCTGGTGAGAGGGTCCGGCGGCCTCGACTGAACTCGAGATCTGGCTGGCGTAGCTCAACTGGTAGAGCTCCTCACTTGTAATGAGGTGGTTGGGGGTTCGAGTCCTCTCGCCAGCTCCAGTGTTCGTTATCATGAGCAAGGGCCCCGCCATTCGGGGCCGGCCCAGGCGGAGGACCGCGTGGGGGGGTTCCCGAGTGGTCAAAGGGAACAGACTGTAAATCTGTCGGCGAACGCCTTCGGAGGTTCGAATCCTCCCCCCCCCACCAGACCCTCCCGAGGGAGGACCCGCGACGCGGGATGGATGGTACAGAGCGGGAATAGCTCAGTTGGCAGAGCATCAGCCTTCCAAGCTGAGGGTCGCGGGTTCGAGCCCCGTTTCCCGCTCCAGCTTGGCCGAAGCATGGCGCTTGCCGGAGCCCACGTAGCTCAGGCGGTAGAGCACTTGCATGGTAAGCAAGCGGTCAGCAGTTCGAGTCTGCTCGTGGGCTCCAGCGCGCAACAGCGCGATCGGAAAGCACCGTAGCCCGTCGCCGCGGATCGGCTGGCCGCGGGCCGCCGGCGCGAAACGTCGAAGCACTTGACCCGGGAGGATGTCCCTGATGGCACGCGCCAAGTTCGAACGGACGAAGGATCACGTGAACGTGGGCACGATCG